>CAZIWH010000058.1:0-11355 GCA_964542985.1 uncultured Hyperthermus sp.
ACTCTGCCCAGCCTTTCCTCCACCGCGAAGCCCACGTCAGCGTAGTTGCTGCCCACCACGTACTTGGGGTCGGGGTAGCCGGGCGGCGTGCCGTGCACGAGGCGGACGAAGACGGCGCCACGGTAGAAGCTGGCGTA
Organism: uncultured Hyperthermus sp.; assembly: GCA_964542985.1. Taxonomy (GTDB): domain Archaea; phylum Thermoproteota; class Thermoprotei_A; order Sulfolobales; family Pyrodictiaceae; genus QNYQ01. Next base: position 138 of record CAZIWH010000058.1, read on the forward strand.
GAGGCGGAGCAGCTGCCCGCTGCTCACGCTGCCCGTGGCCCACGTGTGGGCGCTCGCCAGCGCGCCCCTTATCGAGGACACGGCGTGGGGGACGAGGCTTACCTTGACCTCCCTGCCTGCTAGCCTGCTGAGCTCCTGCTCAGCCTCCGCCGCGTGGCGGTGGCCACGGGGCTCGTAGGGCCTTATCGCGTTCTCCCTCTCCGGGTGGTGACTGCCCCTGGTGGGCTTGCTTCCGCCCTCGCTGCTCCCCACCTTCACGTCCACTATTACCCTCGAGAGGTCCACTATGTCCCCGCCCCTGGCGGCGAGGGGGGCTAGTGCGAGTATCGCTGCGGTCGCGTTGCAGCCAGGGCTGGCTATGAGCCGGGCGCCGTGCAGCTCCTCGCGGTGCAGCTCGGGGAGCCCGTAGACGGCCTTCTCGAGGAGGTCGGGGTAGGGGTGCTCCCAGCCGTACCACCGCTTATAGTCCTCGGGGTTCTTCAGCCTGTAGTCGGCGCTTAGGTCGACTACCTGTATCCCCGTCTCGTAGAGCGTCTTAGTGACCTCGAGGCCTGCTCCATGGGGAAGCGCCGAGAACACAGTGTCAGGCTCCTTCTTGAGCACCGCGTCCACGCTGAAGGGCTGAAACCTTAAACCACGGTACCAGCCCCTGAGGTTGAAGTGCACGAAGTGTATCGGCTTCCCGGCGTACTCCCTGCTAGAGGCGTAGACAACCTCAGCCTCCGGGTGGAGGGCGAGCAGGCGGAGCAGCTCGCCGCCCGTGTAGCCGGAGGCCCCTAGCACCGCCACCTTCCTGGCCACGGCTTGTCCCTCCAGTCGCGCCGGCCGCGCGTCCCTCTGCTCCCTGGGGCCGGGACGGCCTGGGGAGCCGGGGTGGGGGGTTATAGGGGTCTGGTACTCCCACCGCACCACTGTGTCCCACCAGACACCCACTGCGCCAGATGCTGCACAGTGAACCATATAGTGCTACTTGACAGGCTCCGCACCCTATACCGCTGCACTCCGTCTGCTCGGAGGCACGTATACCCACGCACCGGCAAGGAGAAGGGTGCGGAACACGGTAGGCTTAGGTAACGTAACCCGTACTGTCCGAAAGAGGACACCGTTATTAAAGCCCAGGCCGCAGGGAGCCCCCGGGGTGGCGAGAGGCCATGCCGGTGCTCAAGTGCCCGGTCTGCGGCGGCGAAGTAGAGGTACCGGACGACGTCATGCCCGGCGAGCTGATAGACCATGACTGCGGCGTAACCCTCGAGGTCGTCAAGAAGGAGGACGGCACCATCGAGCTCCGCCCCTTCGAGGGCGTTGGCGAGGACTGGGGCGAGTAGCGCGGCACCCGGGGAAAGCGGGTACACGCTCGACGCCGGTGGAGGCTCTCTTGAAGCGGCTCATCATTCACGGTTTTTCTGCGCCACGGGGTCTATGCCCCGGCAATTCTCGGCCCCCAGGCCGCCCGTGGCGGGGGCGCTGCGAGAGGGGTGTAGTATAGTGGCTAAACTAGGCATGGTGTACATGGTGGCTAGGTGGGAGGAGAAGGCCATAGCTAGGGCTGCCTCGGCCCTGAGCGCAGACATGAAGCTCATCCATCTCCACGGGTTCCGTGCCTTGATAGGCCGGGGGGACGGCGTGCCCCCCGTTGTGTTGCAGAGGAGTATAAGCCACTATGCAGCGCTCAGCAGCACCCTGATCCTCGAGTCGATGGGGGCCAGGGTGGTGAATGACTCAAAATCCACGGCGGCCGCGAACGACAAGATATGGAGCGCCGTGCTCATGTCGAGGGCGGGTGTCCCGTTCCCCGCCACGGGCGTCGCGTGGAGCATGGAGGCGGCGCTTCGCCTTGCCGAGGAGATGGGGTACCCTGTCGTGGTGAAGCCGAGCAACGGAAGCTGGGGCCGCATGGTGGCCCGGGCGGACGACGAGGAGGACCTGCGCACGATAATAGAGCACCGGGAGCACATCCCCCTCCCCGAGATGAGGGTGCACCTGCTGCAGGAGTACGTCCCCAAGCCTGGCCGCGACATAAGGGTCACGGTGGTCGGGGGCCGCCCCGTTGCGGGGATCTACAGGTACTCGGAGCACTGGATAACCAATACTGCCCGCGGCGGCCGCGCTGAGCCCGCGCCAGTAGAGGGCGAGCTGGGCGAGATAGCGGTTAAGGCGGCTGAAGCGGTGGGCCTCGAGATAGCCGGGGTGGATGTCTTCGAGCACCCGGAGAGGGGCTACCTGGTGAACGAGGTCAACCCCGTGCCGGAGTTCAAGAACACTGTCCGGGTCACCGGCGTGGACGTAGCCAGGGAGATGGTTGAGTACCTAATAGGCCTCGCCAGGAGGTGAGCCCCTGCGTTGCTGCACTACCTCCACTTCTACGAGCCCCGCGGGATCCGGCTGGCGAGGGCCGAGGGCCAGTACGTCTGGGACATTGAGGGCAGGCGCTACCTGGACGCTTACACCGGCCACGGGGTCGCCTTCCTCGGCCACCGGCACCCCAGGATAGTGGAGGCTCTCAGGAAGGCGCTAGAGACCATCATGGTTGCGCCGCCGGGCGTAGCGGGGCCCTGGATGGAGGAGATGCTCGAGGCCCTCGAGAAGATACTGCCCCGCAGCATGGGGGCCGTGGCGCTCCTGAACAGCGGCGCCGAGGCAGTGGAGCTCGCGTTGAAGATAGCGAGGAGGGTTACGGGGAGGAAGGAGATAGTCTACTTCACCGGCAGCTTCCATGGCCGCACGATGGGCGCGCTATCGGTTACGAGCAGCAACCCGGGCTACAGGAGGGGCTACGAGCCCCTCGTGCCGGGCACGGTTAGGGCCAGGTTCAACCGAGTCGAGGATCTCGAGAAGGTGATAACCGAAAACACCGCTGGCGTAGTGGTCGAGCCTATTCAGGGAGAGGGGGGCGTGAACCCCGCGACGCCGGAGTTCATGAGGGAGCTTAGGAGGCTGTGCAGCGAGCGCGGCTGCCTGCTGATAGCCGACGAGGTGCAGACCGGGTTCGGCCGCACCGGCCGCGTCTGGGCGGTAGAACACTATGGCGTTGAGCCAGACATACTAGCGGCTGGGAAGGCGATAGCCGGCGGCTTCCCCGCAAGCATGGTCGCTGTGCCAGAGTGGATTGCGGAGAAGCTGCCTCACGGGTTCCACGGCAGCACCTATGGCGGAAACCCGATGGCGATGAGAGCCGTCGCCGCTGCCGCTAGGGTTCTGGTGGAGGAGCAGGTGCCCAGGCAGGCGTGGGAGAAGGGCGAAGAGCTGAAGAGGCTGCTCGCCGAGAACCTGGAGGGAGCTAGAGCGGTCAGGAGGATAAAGGGCATGGGGCTCATGCTGGGCGTGGAGCTCCGGTTCCCGCCGGGCAGGGTGCTCCGCTGCCTCCAGGAGGAGGAAGGCATCCTCGCCCTCAAGGCGGGCTCCACGGTCGTGAGGCTCCTACCCCCCTACCTGATAACTTCCGGCGACATAGAGGCTCTTGCCAGGGGAGTGGCCAGCTGTGTACGCAGGGTCTACGGCGGCTGAGATCCTCCACAAACTGCTCAGCGTCTACAGCCCCACGTTCATGGAGGGGGATGCGGCGGGGCTGCTCGTGGAGGAGGCGTGGAGGCTGGGCTACGACGAGGCCTTCATCGACACCGTGGGCAACGTGAGGATGGTGAAGTACCCGCCGAGGGAGGGCTGGGAGCCTGGCGACCGCGTCGCCCTCGTCAGCCACATAGACACCGTGCCGGGCTGGGTTGAGCCCATCCGAGGCCCCGGCTGGCTCCGCGGCCGCGGCGCCGTGGATGCCAAGGCACCGCTCGCAGCGATGACTGTGGCTGGGGCTCTCTACGAGCCCAGGAGCGTGCCCGTGGAGGTCGTCGCGGCTGTGGGCGAGGAGGGGCCCAGCCACGGGGCCTGGCACCTCGTCGAGACCGGGTGGAGGGCCAGGGTCGTGGTGATAGGGGAGCCTACGAACACGACGAAGGTTGCCGTAGGGTACCGCGGGGGCTGCAGGATAACGGTGAGGTGCCTGGGGGAGCCTGGGCACAGCAGCAGCCCGTGGCTCTACCGCAGCGCCTGCGGCCTCGCCGTAGAGGCCTACCATGTCGCCGAGGAGCTTAGCGGAGGGAGCGTGAGCAGCTACACCCTCGCCGTCACCGGGATGAGGTGTGGTGGCGGCGGCAATGTGGTCGCCGAGGAGGCTGAACTAGTTATAGACGCCCGTATACCTGTCGGGGGGAGCGTTGAGAGGCTCCTGGATATGCTCCGGGAGAAGCTGCCGCCGCAGTGCGAGGCGAGGGCCGCGTCTAGGTGTCTCCCGCCCGTCCGCGTTCCCGTCTCGTCGCCCGCGGCTAGGGCGTTGATGAGGAGCCTGCTGGGCCTCGGCTACCCTGCGCGGCCCGTGATAAAGGCGGGTACAAGTGACATGAACATCCTCTACCGTGTCGCGGGGAGCATCGCCGCCTACGGGCCTGGTAGGAGCGAGCTGAGCCACACGAGGTTCGAAGAGGTCACCGTGGAGGAGCTAGGGCTCGCTGTACGCGTCTACCTTGGGGCTCTTAGAGAACTTGATAAGTAAACCACTTTTATGGGGCAAGAGTTTTAGGCTGCTCCTCCACGGCGGCCCCCTGCGATGGGTGGGCAGAGAGTGGGACAAAGGGGGCCGCTCGCCTCGGCAGAGGAGGTGAAGCGGCCTATTGTGGCAGGCCTTGGACCCGACCGGCTCCGCGAGATAAGCCTACGCGCGAGAGACCGCGTCATAAGAATGGGCCTGGTCGAGAAGAGCGTCCACGTCGGCGCCTCGCTCAGCGTCCTAGACATATTGGTCTCGATTTACTTCGGCCGCGGGCTCCGCCGCAGCGGCCCCAAGCCCACCGAGAGAGACTGGCTCATCCTCAGCAAGGGCCACGCGGTGCCCGCACTCTACGCTGTGCTCGCCGAGGCAGGGCTCGTAGACGAGCACATGCTGTACAAGATAAGGGCGATAGACGGGCTAGAGGGCCATCCGGACTACACGATGGACGGGGTTGACGTCTCCACGGGTAGCCTCGGCCAGGGCCTCAGCATAGGCGCAGGGATAGCATACGCAATGAGGCTCGACGGCACCGAGGACGTGCACCGCGTCTACGTGATACTTGGGGACGGGGAGCTCGACGAGGGCCAGGTGTGGGAGGCGGCGGCCACGGTGGCCCACCTCGCCCTCCGCAGCGTCGTAGCGATAGTGGATGTGAACGGCTTCCAGCTTGACGGGTCAACGGAGGAGATCAAGAGGAAGGGCGACATACCAGGCAGGTGGAGCAGCCTCGGCTGGAACGTGGTAGAGGTCGATGGCCACGACCACGAGATGCTTCTCGAGGCTCTCGCCCAGGCGGATAAGGCCTCGAGGCCCACGGTGATAATCGCGTACACCCGCAGGGGCCGTGGAATAGGCTTCCTAGAGGCTACCGGGGGGCAGCACCTTGACCCTCGCCGTGCAAGAGCCCTGGAGTAGGCTCACGATAAGGGACGCGGTCGGCCAGGCCCTCCTGGAACTGGGCGAGGCCGACCCCAGCGTCGTGGTGCTCACCGCGGACGTGGCGAGGAGCACCAGGACGTCATGGTTCGGGAAAAGGTTCCCCAAGAGGTTTGTGAACATAGGTATCTCGGAGCAGGACATGGTTGGCTTTGCGGCGGGGCTCGCGCTGGCAGGCAAGAGGCCCTACGCAGCCGCGTTCGCCATGTTCCTCATGAGGGCGTGGGAGCAGATAAGGAACAGCATAGACAGGATGAACCTAGACGTGAAGCTAATCGGCACCCACAGCGGGTTCAGCGACCACGGCGACGGGGCGAGCCACCAGAGCCTCGAGGACATAGCGCTGATGAGGGTGCTCCACAATATGACCGTAGTGGTGCCCGCTGACCCGCCCCAGGCCTACAAGGCAGTCCTCGCGCTCCACGACCAGGTGAGGGGCCCCACCTACATAAGGGTCGGCAGAGACTTCTCACCAATAGTCACCGACCCTGAGGAGGAGTATAGGCTGGGCCGCATAGAGGTGCTCCGGGAGGGCGACGACCTAGCAATAGTCTCGGCGGGCCCCCTGCTGAGCCAGGCCCTCCTCGCCGCCGACATACTTGAGTCCCGCGGCTACAGCGTGCTGGTCGCAAATATGCACACAGTGAAGCCCGTGGACGCGGAGGAGCTTGAGAGGATAGCCAGGAGGACCGGCAGGGTATTCGTGGTCGAGGAGCACTTCCCCCGCGGCGGGGTCTTCGGCGCCGTCGCGGAGACCCTGGCCCAGCGCTACCCCGTCCCGATACACCCGGTCGCAGCCGTGGGCTACGGGCACAGCGCGAGGAGCGTGATGGATCTCTACCGCGCCCAGGGCCTGGACTCGGCAGGGATAGCTAGGAGGATTCTACGCGTCCTCGGCGAGGGGTGAACCGTGGTGCCGGAGGCGAGCGGGGCCGCGGAGAGCCTCAGGGCGAGCCTCCTAAGGATAGATAAGAGCATCCTCAGCCTTGTAGCGGCTAGGCTGAACATAGCGGACGTGCTCGGTGAGGTGAAGAAGGAGGGAGGGATGAGCGTCTACGATCCGGCCAGGGAGATAACAGTGGCCAACCTGTTGGCCGAGGAGGCCCGGAAGCTCGGGATCCCCGCGGAGCTCGCGAAGGAGATATACTTCATGCTGGCCAGGGAGTCCCGGTGCAGGCAGCTCTACTGCCACGACACGGTAAGGATAGCAATCTACGGCTACGGCGGCATGGGGAGGATGCTCGCCGGGATGCTGAGCAGGGCCGGCTGCTGGGTCGCCGTCACGGGGAGGGATAGGGGTAAGGCGGAGAGGGCCGCTGAGCAGCTCGGAGCCAAGTACATGGAGCCCCGCTACGCGATAGACTGGGCCGACATCCTCCTCTACGCCGTCCCCACCGAGGCCTTGCTGAGGCTCCTGGAGGAGCACCGGAGCCTCTACAGGGAGAGCATGCTGATAATGGACATAGCCTCCGTGAAGACCCCAGTAGTGGAGAAGGCTAGGAGCGTGCTCCGCGAGGAGGGCCCCGAGTACGCGAGCCTCCACCCCCTATTCGGGCCCCTCAGCTGCCCAGCCGGCGAGAACGTCGCCGTGGTGCCGGTGAGGCTCGATAGGTGGCGGAGGAGGCTCGAACAGCTCCTAGTAGGGCTCGGTCTGATCCCGGTCTACGTCACGGCGGAGGAGCACGACAAGGCCATGGCGATTAACCAGGTGCTCCACCACCTCGTCTACGACCTCTACCGCGCAGCGGCGGAGAAGGCCGCGGAGGAGCTAGGGGTGAGCCAGGCGAGGCTCAAGGAGCTAGTCACGTGGAGCCTCAAGCAGACGCTCAGCGTGCTCGCGAGGCTGGAGAAGCTCCACCCCGTCGTGGAGGAGATACGCCGGGAGAACCCCTACACCCGGGTGGTGGTCGCGAAGCTCCGGGAGGCGCTGGAGGAGCTAGCGGCCGGCGAGGCCGCGGACAAGCGCCAGCAGCTCGGATAGCCTCCGCCTCCTCTCCTCCCGCATCCTCTTCCGCTCCTCGTAGCCCCGGAGCCTCTCGGGGCTGAACACGGGCCTCCGCCGGAGCGGCGCGGGCCTCCCATCCAGGCCAAGGGCGACATAGACCGCGTAGAGCCGGGCAACGGTAGCCTCCCTGCCCACCACGGGGTTCTCCGCCACAATCTTAATCGCCACCTCTAGGCTCGTCCTCCCCGCCCCCGTCAGCCCGGCCTCCATGCGCACCATGTCCCCCATCCGGGCCGGGGAGGCGAAGACTGCGGCGTCGAAGCTAGCCGTAACCACCGGCATCCCCGTGTACTTTATCGCCGACACCGCGCCAACCTCGTCTATGTAGCGGAACAGCCTCGAGGCGTCCATGACGCCGGGGAGGGCCAGCTCCTCCTCCGGGCCCACGAACAGGTAGCTCGTAGCCTTGAACAAGGCGTCCAGCGGCGAAGTGTCGGCCGCGAGCCTCCTCCTCTCCTCTATGAGGCCACGCCTTCTCCCAAGCCACTCCCCGTGCAGCTCTGCGAGGGGCCGGGCCTCGAGGCTACACGGCTCCACCGCGACTCCGTGGGGGCGGGGCCTCACATCCTCGTCCACAGCCACGTAGGTCTGGAGGCTGAGGCTCACCGGCCTAGCCTCGCCCCCCGCGCCGGCCCCGGGCTGAGCCTCAGCGTAGACGAGGACATCGAGCGTCCTCCGAGTGGCGCCTATCACCCAGGAGTAGAGGCTCAGCATCTCTCCGACCCGGACAGGGCTGAGGATGAACAAGTAGTCAATAGCTCCGAGGACTACATAGCCTCCCGAGGCCCTGACCGCGGCCATACTACCCGTCTCCAGCATCCACTCCGACAACACCCCGCCATGCAGCGTGCCGTACCGGTTAGCATGCCGCGGATAGACGAGGCGAACAGCCTCAAGCCGGGTAGACTCCAGGCAGAGGCGCCGAGCCACGCCACACCAGCCCACAACACGGGCCCACGAGGAAAGAATTATAGCAGAGACGGAGGCAACAGCCTAGCCTCCTTCGATAGCCTCCGAGACCGCCTCCACCAGCCTCCCTACCAGGCGTAGAGCCTTCTCTACATCCTCCCTCGCGCACCAGCCTTCGTAGAAACAAGTATGCATACCGTTAGCAGCCATCCACGCATTGTAAACCCATTCCCCAAGCTCCCTCTCCAGGAGCCTCCTATACTCCCATAGCTCCCGGTGGCTGGTCAACCGTTTCCCGTCCCTCCACGAGGCGTAGGCCTTCACCGCCAGCGCCGCAGCCCCCCAGACCTTCTCCGCAGCCTGCCGGACATCACCCCTCCCCAGCTCCCCGCGGGCCTGCTCGAGGAGGACACGAGCCGCCTCGATGTACTCCCTAGCTCGCTCCGGGGGGTCAAGGTCCCTGGCAAGCAGCTCCAACACGTACTCCTCTAGGCTGATGCCAGCCCTCTCCGCCTCCCTCCGCAGCCTCCCAGCGAGACGCGGCGGCAAGACAACCACAGCAGCCCCAGCACCCTCCAAGACCCTAAACCCCGCGCACACTTCACCGCACCTAGAAGGGGATTAGCCCTACCCACATAAACATCCGTGGAGCAAAACTCTTCGCCTAGTCCAGTGTCTCCATGCGATGAGGGAGACAGGCCCAAATACAGCCGGAGAGAGAGAACAGCGGTGAAGCACTGATGGGAGAGGGGGTGCTTCTGAAGAGGAGCACGCTCCTGGCAGCCCTCCTCCTAGTGTCCCTGGCGGCGTCCATCGCTATAGCGTATACCTCGCTCCGCCCCTCAACGGTCCACGTTGAGAGCTACGGGACAGCGACTATAGCGTACAGGACGCATGCTGGCCCGGGGCTGGCGCTCCGCCTCCAGGGCCTGCCAGCGGCCCGGGGCACAACCCTGGGCGTAACGGTCTACGGCTGGCTGCCCAACGGCAGATTCATCCTACTAGGCAAAGCCTCTACAAAGATCGCGCCGCTGGTAGCGGTGCCGATGGATGCTGCGAAGCTACGCGTGTTCGCCAAGGAGTGGCTGAGCTACGCTCTGCGGAGACGCCTCGACCCATCCACAATAGAGCCACCAATAACGATACTCGTGGCAGCAACAGTGCCGGGCCACGGCGTGTACTCGGCGACGACGAGCGTTCCCGTGAGAATAGACCTCATAGCCAAGGGCCTAGCACCATACATCAAGGCAACTATGCCGCACACAGCAAAGGTAATGGACTGGAAAGAGGCAACCGAGGCCCTACGCAGACCCCGCGGCACCGACAACGCAGCAAGAACCCCGGCCAGCAGGAGCCCCGCCATGGCAACGCCTCTGGAGCTGTGCACGCCTCCAAAATGCATAGTGGTCAACGAGAGCGCGTTCTGGTACATCCAGAGAGCTAGGTACCTGAGGCACGTGAAGCTACCAGTAGTGTTGGCGCGTATCGCGGGGCCAGACATATATGCGGACAACTATATGATGCTGTGGATGCTCATCTACACCGACAACGCCAACCGGATGGACATATACGTCTCCGGCCCTGCTGTAGCCTTCAAGAAGAACGGCGTAACCGTTGGAAAACCCGAGGTGCCGGGCTACACCTTCGTAATAAGACATGGTAGAATCCTAACACTGGCAGAGCTGACGCTAAGAGTCCACAACGGTGGTAACGGCTACCGGGGAGCAGTATCCGGGGAAAACATCCTCGGAAAAGACACTGAAACGCTAGTAGTAAAGCTGTCCGATAACGATGACAACTATGTGGCCATAGGCATATACGGTAACATAACATACGCCACGTACCAGCTCTACATCTGCGACCTGCGAAAGTACGACGGCATACAGGGCTGCAGGCCGGTAGAAGTGTACCTTGAGCGCACCTATGTTGCCCCGGAGCTGGTGCGCTATGGCAACATACAGGCAATCAACATGTGGTACAGCGTGGACGCTGACGGCTCGTGGGTGAGTGCCCCGGAGAGAGTCTACCAGAACATGTTCGACAACCCCGAGGTCAAGCTTGTAGACCTCGGGGCCAAGGATGGCGGCTTTGACGAGGACGTGGCGCTAATCCAGTCAAGGTTCGACTCAAACCCTGTATTGACGGTCACCGGCGGCATACCGCTGACGCCTGATGACGTTCCAGCGCCGGTGGCACTGGAGGTGGCGCTCTTCTCTATCGGCATAGCTAGTGAGCACAGCACGCTCTACGCCGCTATAGCCAAGTTTGACCTCGCTGTGAGAACCGAGTATCTTAACGACGGCCTCTGTGTAACGTGGCCACAGCTCTTCGAGACTAAGGATAAGCTGCTCTACTGGGACGATGACCGCGGCTACGTGGGGTACTACCCCCTGGCAACTATGAGCTTCGACGTCTTCATGTGGAACTGGTACTGCCCTGGCTAGAAGAGGGGCCTCAGGGACGTCGGACACGGAGCATCCAAGAGCGTTTTCTCATCGGCTAGTCCAGTCGGAACTCCATATGATGTAGGTGGTTTTTACTAATCATTGTTGACTGGCTGGCTGGATGGGGTCTCGGTGGAGGGGGTGCGGCGGCTCCTCCTCACCGGCGTGGCTGTGGCCTTGCTTGCCTCCACGGCGGCTATCTACGCGTACAGCCGGTTCACGGCTGCACGCGGCGTCTACCTCGACATCCACGGGCTCCCCCGGGGCTACGCGGCGCTATACATAGAGGCTGTGGAGCCCAGGGGCCCGGTGCCGTTCCTTGCCGCGGCCTACAGGGTGCCCAGCGGCGGCACACTGGTGGTGAAGCTGCCCGGGGACAAGCTG
>CAZIWH010000059.1:0-11129 GCA_964542985.1 uncultured Hyperthermus sp.
TACTATAGGGTTTTCGCCTCCTGCTTGACGACACCCGTACTAGACCGCTCAGGAGAAGATGGAGGGCTGTGGGGGCTGGCTGGTTAGGGTTGTGTTGTTGTTATTTTTAGGTCTCCGAATCCTGTTGCTCGGCTGCTTCCTGCTCCCATTGTTGCTGCGTGGCTTAGTATGTGGCCTAGTGTCTCCAGCTGGTCGTTGCTTGTTTCTACTGTGTCGTCTATGCAGTATTTTATGTAGCCTGTGAGTGCTGGGAGTGTTCTTCCGCTGTAGTGGTACCATGTGGTTGCTACTGTTCTTGTCGAGGATGGGGATGGTGTGAGGAGGTCTAGGGCTGCTAGGGCCCGTGGGTCTGGGCGGCGGTAGAGGGCGTGTAGGTTGACGGCGAAGAGGTGGAGGGGTGAAGTTGTGAGTCTCTTTACCCGGCTGCGTGGGTGTAGGGGGCTTGTGGGGAGCGTTGGTGCTGAGAGCACTACCTTGATGCACTGTCCGGGCCTCGGGGCTATTGTTGGGTCGGCTGTGGCTGAGTAGTGGTTGAGGCGCTCTGCGGCTGTGAGGGTTACTGTTGCTTCTCCGCTTCGGGTCGGTATCCTGTGGCCCGCGAGGAGCCTCATTATCACTGCTTGTATCTCTGGCTCCAGGGCCGCGGCGACCCCGATGTTGAAGAAGTATATCCTGCCTGGCTGTAGGGTTACGGGACGGGGCGTGCCGCTGGGGCTGGCTGTGTGGGGGTATAGTGCGCGGGGCTTGCCGTCCCTGCCTGGAGTGTAGACTGGTGATAGGCTGAGCGGCTTCGCCTCGCCCGGGCGGCGCGACGCTATTTCTTCGGCGAGCCTCTCCGACGCGGTGGCAATGATTGTCTTGACAAGCTTGCCGGTGTAGTCCAGGTATACTATAGGCTTGTCCACGGTGAAGCTTATCATCCACTTCACATACGAGTCGTGTGTCACGGGCTTCAAGCCACGTCCCTCCCCTGGGCCCGTGTGAGCGCCTCTGCAAGCTCCTCGGCTGCGAGGAGCAGGGCCAGGCCCCCGGTGGGCCTGCAGACAGTCTTCCTGCCCCGGCGCTCGCAGCTGACCAGCCGGTCCCGCTGCAGCTCGTGAAGGAGCCTCTTCACCGTCGTCTCATCGCGGCTGGCTCCCCGGCTCCGCATGTACTCCGCTATCTCCCTGTACCCGGCCTCCCCGAGCCCGATGAGGATCATGGCCACCTCAGCCTTGGCCTCACCCGTGAAGCTCCTCACGGGCACAGGGGGCAGCGGGTACTCCCGGCGGTCGTCCTCGAACACCACCGTGGCCTCCACCGTGCCGGGCGGGGCCAGGTACGCGGCGGCTGCACCGAGCAGTGCGATGACCGTGGCCAGCGGCCTTGGGCCGCCCGCAGCCACCAGCGCGAGCCGCCCGAACCCCTTGTCCCTGACGTGGCTGCTCAGATCCTTTGCTATCTCTAAAGCCCATCTCCCAGGCTCCTGGTCCGGGTTGAGCCCCATTGGTCCGAGCAGGGTGACGCCCTGCATGTACCTGGTGACTCTCTCTATCTCCTCTAGGGTCTCCCTCAGCTTCTCCTCTACGTAGCTGCTGCGTGGCTTCACGTGGTAGAGGCGTAGCGCTATCTCTAGGCCGGGGGCGAGCCTGCGGAGCAGGGGTGCCAGCACGAGCTGCGGGCTCCACCCGAGGCTGGCGGCCATGAGGATACCGGTCAAGGCTCCTTGACCACTACAAGGTTAAGCACCTGGACAGGTTTTTAGATTTGTCCCCGCGCAGCATCTATCGGCCTGGGGCCTGGGAGGCGACAAAGAGTGGCCCTCGACAAGCCACTGGACCTGGAGCTCCTAGACAGTGTCGTCGCGGCGGCGGCAGCGCTATCCGAGGATCTCCGGGGCGCCGTGCCGGCCAAGAGGGGGACTCTGCAGAGCTACGCCCAGCACAGCCTCGCCGTGGCGGTTGCGGCGGCGAGGCTCGCAGACGCTCTTGAGGAGGCCGGCGTGCGCGTCGAGCCTGGCCAGCTGCCCGTCGAGGAGGCCTGGCTGCTCGCCTTCCTCGGCGGCCTCGTGCACGACCACAACAAGGCCTGGGGCAGGAGCGAGCGGGAGGGCCTACGGCGCCTCGTCTCCTCGGTGCTCGAGGAGCGAGGATACGGCCTAGGCGGCGAGGAGCTAGAGGAGCTACTCGAGGCGCTCTACGCCGTCGCGGAGGCCGCGGAACGCGGCGTCACGGCGAGGGTAGCGGCGGCGGGGCTGGACAAGCTGGCGCTCATAGTCGCGCTCGCTGATCTCCTGGCTTCGCAGAGAAGCCTATCCCGTGCCGAGGCCGCGCTGAGGTCCCCGGAGCCGAGGTACGGGCCAGCTATAGGCATGGTTGGCGCCGCCGGCTACGAGTTCAAGACAATCTATGCGGCCAGGCCTAGCCTCATAGTGGCCGAGGCGAGCCTCGAGCTGCTCGGCCTGGCCGCAGAGAAGGGTTGTGCACCGGTACTCGTCTACCACGACGGCGTGCTCCTCCTCTGCCCCAAGGATGCGGGCATAGGCTACGAGGAGGCCGCGGAGCCCATTCTCCGCCGGCTGGTCGGCGGCGAGGAAGCCTCGCCAGAGAGAATCGAGGACGCCAGACGTCGGCTCAACCGCCTACTCCGGCTCGGAGGCCACGCCTACCAGCTCCTCTCGCTGCGGAAGGGAGGCCTATCCAAGGCCAGGAGCCTCGCGCTGTGCTGCAGGAATGGGAACCCCCCTGTCTGCAGGGGGCCGAACAACGAGGCCGTGGCCGAGGCGGCTGCCCACGCGGCGGCGGCTATAGCGTCGGGCGCCGCATCCGTGGATGACGCTGTCAGGGTACTGGAGGATGTTAGGAAGAGCTGCCGCGTGCAAGTCAAGAACCTCCTGGGCGGCGTCAAGCCGGCTTTCGAGCTAGTGAAGACCCTTGGAGCGTCCACGATAATGGGGCTTGCTGAGAGGCTGGCCGGGCAGGGCTCGCTAGGCGAGCTGGCGGCTCTCGCCGCCTACCTGGCAGCCTACCCGGCCAAGAAAGGTAAAGGCGGGAGGAAGAGGGGGAGCGGTATAGATGTCTCCGACAAGGTGGCCGAGGCTGCGAGGAAGGAGGGGCTGAGCCTCCAGGGCGTTCCGCTTGGTGACGCAGTGGTCGGTGTGCCCGTGGCGCTCGGAGTGGCGCTCCGTTTCGCGGAGGAGAGAGGCGCCGGCGCTCTCGCCAGGCTGGTCGAGAGGCTCCTAGAGGCGCTGGGCGGCACCACGGCCGCCGCTCTCCGGGAGTTCGCCGTGGCCTACGCCTGCAGCAGCCTCGGGGGCTCGCTGCTCGTAGGGAAGGAGAGGCTCTGCCGGGCGGCGGGCGAGGCAAAAACCTACTGCATGGTCTGCAGGACGCCGCTGCCGGATACGAGCATCGGGGTCGACCTGGGGAGCTACGGCACGAGCCTTGGCCTGGGGAGGGGTGTTGCCGAGCTCTGGGTGAGCGACGAGGCCCCCCTCGGCTCCATAGAGTTGAGCGCGGCGCGCCGGCTCTACGGCGAGGGAGCGAGGCTAGTGTGCCCCGCCTGCATCTATGAGGCGAAGAGGCTGCGGCAGGGCATAGGGGTGAAGGAGGCGGGCTTCCCGCTGCTATTCATCTACGCGCTGCACCCCGTCGCCTCCGTGGAGCAGCTCACGGCCGCCGCGCTGGCGGTGAGGACGCTGGGCCAGGTGATAGGCGGCGTCCTCGGGAGGCACGTGGAGTGGAGGAGCCTCGTGGAGAGCCTCTCCGATGCGCTGAGGAGCAACGTGGCCAAGGCGGGGTCGGCGGGGGCCCTCCTCGGCGGCCTCGCGGGTAGCGTGGTGGTGGACTACGCCGCCGCCAGGGTGGTGGTGAGCTTCAACGCCGTCGTGCCCCCGGGCCTAGTGGAGGCGGAGGACCGGCGCTCGGCGGTGGCGACGCTACAGCACCTGGCCGCCTCCCTTGCAGTGGCCGCGCCGCTGCTAGCCCTGCTGGGAGGACAGGTGGTGTTGTCTCCGAGCCTCGCATCCGCCCGCCCGGCCTCCAAGCTGGTTGATGCAGGGAGGACTATCCTCTACGTGGAGGAGCCGCTGCGCCGCTACGGCTACATAGGCGGTGTCGCCGCCTTGCTCTCCTTCGCGGCGCGCGCCCTCCCCCTCGCCAAGGGAAGGGACGCGCCCCGCAACCTTTCGTCGCTCCTCATCCAGCTTGAACACCTCGCCTTCGAGCCCCCTGTGGCTATGCTTGCGCCTCCCAGGCCCGGCCTCGGGGGCGACGCCCCCGGCGGCGAGGCGGAACTCCTAGGGCTCGTGCTCCTCGCCGCCGCACGTGCGGGAGAAGGGGTGGAGGCGTTGAACTTCGCGGAGAACCTGCGCATGTACTCGGAGGCCATGTGCTGCCTCACCCGCAGGAGGGATGAGGCGAGCAGGCATATGGTTCAAGCTCCTCTTAGGGAGGCGCTGAGCACCGTGCTGGACTACATGGGGGCGCTGGAGCGGGAGGACACGGAGCTGCTGGCAGTGGGCCGCGGGGTCGACGCGCTCAGGCGCAGGGGCTTCACCGGCCCATATGTCGAGGCCGTCCGCAAGGCCTTGGAGGAGCTGGTCAAGTACTTCGCCGAGAAGGCGAGGGAGCTGTCGCCGTCTAAGGCCCGCCAGCTAGCGGAGGCGATACTGGACACGGCCTACATGCTGACAATGGACTGTATATTCAAGAGGAGGGAGGAGAAGGAGAAGATATGCGCCTCCCTCCGAGGGGCCGCGGCCATGACCTCCTCGGGGTCGCCCGCCACGCTCACGTTTTCTTCATAGCTTATCCATAATCCGTTCGTGGTGCATGGAGGTGTATAAGCCGTGCCCAGCCTGGATGAACTCCGAGCCGAGCTGGCCCCCATGCTAGAAGAGGTAGCCGCCAAGCTGCTCGGGGACAAGCTTAGCCGCGCAAAGGGGCTGCTCGTAGAGAAGCCTAGGCCGGATAGGAGGCTTGCCCTACCCAGGCCGAGGACGGTCAACATATACGTAGCCATAGAGGCCCTTAGCGAACTCGTGATAAGGCACGAGGGCAGGGACGACTTCGTGGAGTTCGAGGTCGCGGGGTACCGTGTGCCGGGGATACTGAACACCAAGGTGCAGGCCGCCGAGAGGCGCGCCCTGCTCCGGCTCCTCTACGACTTCTACGACCGCAACCTCAACGGAGCCGTGGCCCGCCTAGCCGACGCTGTCAAGGAGCTGGGGCTCCAGGGGGCGGAGAGGATAGCCGAGAAGCTGCGGGGCGGCGGGTGGCGCTGCTACCTCGCCCCCAAGCAGGGGAGGAGGCAGGGGGAGGAGACCGTCGAGGCCTACTGCGGCTTCTGTCCAGGCTGCATGATATACGGCTACGCCGGCATGGATGAGGGCGGTGGCTACAACGTGAAGTCCAGGGTCGAGGGGGACGTGTTCTACGGCCTCTGCGCGAGCAGCAGGTGCGTGGTCCAGAGGACCTTCAACGCGGTCAACGACGCTACGAAGACGACCTTCTACGAGGAGGGGGAGACCGGTGCACTGTACACGCTCTCACTCATAGAGCCTGGCACCGTCTTCGTCGGCAAGATAGCGGTTCGCGACCCGTCGCTGGCCGAGCTGCTGGCAGTGCTGCTGGCGGTCTCCAACGTGGAGAGGATAGGTGCCAGGCAGACGCACTTCGGGAGAGTGAAGACACACATACCGGCCATAGTGTTCTCGAGGTTCGAGCGCGGCACGGGCTACGAGGCAGCAGCCAGGATGCTGAGGGAGAAGAGCGGCGGCCCCCTGGGCCTCGAGGAGGCCCTGCAGGGGCTAACAGGCTACGCCGAGACCGTGGCCACCAGCGACGACCTGCTCATAGCGAGCCGCGGCCTGGCGGACGAGCTGCGTAGGCTCTCGCTCAGAGATATAGACGCGGTGCTGGCGGCGGCCTGGCTCGACAGCCTAGTCTTCAAGGCCAGCATAGAACAGTTCATAGCCGCGCCCAGGCGCGGGTAGACCGTCTTTTCATCCCCCTGTGTTCTTCGAGGTGGCGGAGGCGCCGCGGCTTGCAGAGGCTAAGGCTGTACCACGTCAACATTGAGCTGCACGGCGTGCTGCTGTTTAGCAGCCGCGTCTACCCGGCCGGGGGCCGCGCCCGCGGCGTCGCCGAAGAGACTGCGCCCATTATCCACAACTATCCGCTGATCTATGCGTTCAACGGGGTGCCTGTGGAGAGCTACGGGGTGGTGCCGTGCCTCCACTACGCCAGCTACGGCGCCATGAAGACTCCTGCCGGTGGGAGGCTCGAGTATCCCTTGGTCGAGGAGGCCGTGAGGTGCCTCGCGGCTCCAGGGCTGGAGCCGCGGTGCCCCATCTACGCCTACCCGGCGGCGCCGCTGCGGCTGAGCTCGGTCAAGCTGTTCTTCTCGGCCAGGACGGACTCCTACGGCGAGTACCGGGGGAAGTTGAAGACCGTGTTCCCACGCACGGTGACGCACATCGGCTTCGGCCCGGGCAGCCAGTTCGAGGCATTCATAGTCTCCGCCGAGCCTTTGCCAAGCGTGGTCTACTCGAGGCTCGGCATGAAGAGGCTTGGATCGTTTCGGGCAGTGCTGGAGGAGGCCAGGGTTGTGGGCCGCGTCGGCGACGGGTACTCGTCGCACCCCGTCAACATAGGCGACGTCGAGACTTGGGGCGCGAGGCTCCTAGACAGAGTGGTGCTCTTCGAGACCCGGAGCCCCCCGTACCGCGGCGGGAAACCGTGCCCCAGCTGCGCCAGGGTAGGCTACGTCCGCGGAGAGATGTACATCGTGGAGTGGAGCGACCACGTAATGAAGCGTAGGAGGCGCGCTCTGCTCCCCCTACCCCCGGGCGCCTGGGAGGCCCCACCGAGGCGGAGAGTTGAGCCGGCATGGTAGCCCAGGAGCCGGTTATAGGCAGCCCCGTAGTGGTCGAGGGGCTCGGCGTAGAGGAGTCCAGGGTGGAAGTCAACCTGTGCCGGGGCAGGTTGACGCTGAGGCGCTTCCAGGCCCGGGTCCTCGAGGAGTACCGGCTCGCGAGGAGGGGGAAGGGGCCCCGGCTCCTCCTGCTCGAGGCGCCCACGGGGGCGGGTAAGACGCTCACGCTGCTCCTGCCCCTCCTCGACTCCGGGCAGGGGGCGCTGGGCGTCTACCCGTCCAGGGAGCTGGCCCGCGACCAGCTGGAGAGCCTTGCCTCGCTGCTCGAGAGGCTCGGCTGCGCACCGTTCCTCGAGAAGCCCTACGTGAGGGGCTACGAGGTAGGCGGCCGCAGCCTCTACCTGGTGAGGATAACCTCGGACACACTCGAAGAAATCATGAAGGACAAGGAGTACGGCTCCAGGACGGAGGCCCTGGAGGCGGTCAGAGCGGCGATAGAGAGAGGTAGGTTCAGGGACGGCGCGGCGATAGTCTTCACGGTGCCGGAGTACCCGTACCTGCTCCTAGAGGCCGGGTACCGTGACTTCGAGGAGGCTGGCGGCCTCCTCTACACGGTCGCGGAGAGGCTCAGGCTCCACGGCCCACGCTCCCTGCGGGGAGGCGCCGGGGTATCCAGGGGCGAAGCCCTCCGCTTCCTCTCCACCTACGCGCTCATCGCCGGGAGCCTCGTGTTCCTGGACGAGTTCCACAGCTACGGCGCAGCAGGCTACGCTGTAGCCGCGCTGGCCTGGGCGGCGCTGGCGGAGGCCGCGCCCTACGGGATGGCTGTGCTCTCCTCCGCCACGCCGGATGCCGAGGCGGCGGGCTACGCCGCGGAGATGGCGCGGCGCCTGGGAGCCGAGGTGGCGCATGTGAGGGCCCCTCCATGCCCCGTTGGGGGCCAGGGCTGCGCGGCGGTGCGTCGGAGGACGCTCCTCGTGCCAGTCCTTTACACGCCGCGGGCCAGCGGCGCCGTTGCCTACGTGCTTGTGCAGCGGGAGATGCCGGCCACAGTGCCCAGGCTGCTCCGCGACGCGGAGGAGAGGATGAAGAGGCTCTGCGGCGCAGCCTGGAGAAGAGCCATGGTGTTCTTTGACCGCGTGAGCCTCGTCTACCAGGCCGCGGAGAGGCTCCACGAGGCCGGGTATAGGGGCATAGCCTGCGTGACGAGCATGAGGAGGGGATACCGTCACCCCGCGTGCGACGCCGAGGATCCCCGCAGCGCCCGAATAGTGGTCGGCAACGAGGCGATAAGCTACGGGATAGACATACCCGAGGTAGACGCCGCAGTGGTCTATGCGAGGGACTGGGCCCAGGCGCTGCAGAGGATAGGCCGCGTCGGCCGAGGCCCCCACCCCCGGGGGTGCCCCGCCCTCGTCTACCTGGCGCTGCCCGCGGAGGCCTCCAAAAAGCTCGGCACCGACATGCTAGACTACCAGGGCCTCGCGGGGCTTCTGAAGAACCTCTACCCCGGGATGCCGGACCCCGCCGCGGGCCTCGCGAGGAGGCTAGCCCGGGTGAGGGCCGCGGTCTTCCTCGCAGCCTACGCCGCGCTGCGGAGCAAGGCCTCGATAGACATGCTGGGCACGAGCGACAAGGCCCTCGAGAGAGCCCTTGACCCGCCCCTGGAGGAGGCCCAGGGACTCCTCCAGGAGGCCGCGCCGAGGATAGCCCTCGGCAACTCGGGGTTCACGAGGCTCCTCGGCCTACGGGGGGGCATAACAGCCAGAGCCTGCGGCCCCGCCGGCGTCTACGAGGCCGGGCTCACCGTGCTCCTCCGCAACTTCGCTGCAAGCTATAGCCCGGAGAGGGGCTGCATAGAGCCCGGGGAGCCGGTGAGCTACGCCTACGCCTCGCTGGAAACCATGCTTCCCCCGCAGTCGAGGAGCGTGGTTGAACAGCTCCACGGCGCGGTGATCAGCCTGGGCCTAGCCGTGGGGGCTCTGGCGGCGGGGAGGCTCATCCAGGAGACAAGGGGCGAGTCCAGGACAGTGGCGCCACGGGTCAGCGACTTGTTCCGCGACGCCCTTGACCCGGGGCAGCCCGTCCTCCTCCTCTCAGCCACGGAGATGGACCCAGGGTTCCTGGAGGCCCTCGCCGCCCTCGGGGACGCCATACTGGTCAGGGATGCGGGCGGCGGGGTAGTAGCTGCGCTCGCAGCGCCGTAGCCCCGCGGGTGGGGAGGGGTGCACGTTGTCGCGGCCTACGATGTGCGGGACGGTAAGGTGCGAGAGCGTCTACGTAGACTCCTATGGCGTTACGGTCTATCACCTATATCCAAGTCAGTCTACGCTGGGAGGCTCAGCTGGGACAAGGCCAGGCGCCTGGCCTCGCAGGCTAGCGAGATTCTTGAGCCAACTGACAGCCTCGTCATCATTCCTCTACAGGATAATGAGTTTCGGCGCGCGGTTATCGTCACCAAGGATTATGTGTCGAAGAGGATGCCCGGGGACGTCATCGTCATCGACGGCGACGCCGAGCTGTGTAGAGGCTCCAGCGAGGATACTCGACGAGCTAACAGTGTGTAGAACCAGGGCATACTACATGCTCCAAAGGGTCTCCTACTGTTCCCTCCCGGAGGACGTATCCAGGGACTGCGCCAGGAGCGAGAGGGCCCTGGTACACGCCCTAATTGCCCTCGCACCGCACGGCGAGGCAGGGCCGTCAACGCTATGGAGCTATGACGGCACACGGAGGGATATCAAGCCCGGCGCGCTGACAGTTAAAACCAGCCACGGCAGGGTGCTGGTCAAGCTCAAACCGGACTACGCCGCAATCCACGCCCACCGGGGACACGTCTACGGAGTAGTAGTCGAAGCAGCATGCACGAGCATAGACAGGGCGCTGCCCCGTGTCCTGCCGAGGCTCCTCCTCTACAAGGCCTGTCTCGAGGCATGCCACGGCCCCCACACGGTCGCCATCTACGCCCCACTGGTGCCCACAGAGGGGCCCTGGGCAGCCGCGGTGGCGGTCACGGATCCCTCTAAAGCAGCCTCACGCATAGCCAGCATGCTATCCACGTTGCCCGAGCTGCTGGAGCAGCCAAAGCCCCCGAGCCCCGGGAGGAGGGGGACACCGTGCAGCCACTGCGGCTACCGCAGCATATGCCCCTACGCGTACACACGGCCCCACGGCGAGGAGAGGTGACCAGGCCACGGCCATACTCGTCGTGAAGGGCCACGCCAGGCTAGGGAAGCAGGGCTACATCCTGGTAGTCAGGACGCCCCGCCGCGACGAGAAGACCGGGAAGAAGACGTACAGGGTCAAGGAGCGGATACCGCTCATAGACCTGGAGATGCTTGTAGTGGTCGGCTCCCACGTCTCCATAAGCACCGGGCTCCTACTGGCCCTAGCAAAGGCAGGCATACCAGTACTAATCCACGGCAGAGAAGCAGAAGCCATGATGCACACGCCGTTCCTCCAGGCAACAGCCGACGCCAGGATAGCCCAGGTAAAAGCCCTGGAGACGCAGACAGCCCTAGAGATAGCCAAGCAGTTCATAGAGGCGAAGACACGGGGCCTCGCAAACCTCGCAAACTACCTAGCACAGCGCAGCCAAGGAGACACCAGCGCCCCGAGAACCCTACGCCAAGAAGCAAGAAAAAGAATACCAGCAGCCAAGAACCCCCGAGAACTCCTCAGCGTAGAAGCAGAGCTAACCAAGAAAGCATGGAACATGCTACGACAGTACATCCCGCAGGAGTACGGGTTCACAGCGAGAAACCCCCACGCAGGAGACCCGATAAACAGCGCCATCAACTACACCTACGCAATACTCTACACCCTGGCAACCCACGCCCTCACAGCAGCAGGACTAGACCCCCACATAGGCTTCCTCCACACAAACCGCCCAGCAAGGAAAAGCCTAGTCTACGACTACACCGAGCAATTCAAACCACTCGCAGTACACGCAGTAATCACGGCAGCAAGAAAACACCACCTACAGACAAGCGAAGACGGCTACCTCACAGCCGACAGCCTCGAAAAAGTAACCCGCACAATCCATATACTTCTCAAACGAAAA
Organism: uncultured Hyperthermus sp.; assembly: GCA_964542985.1. Taxonomy (GTDB): domain Archaea; phylum Thermoproteota; class Thermoprotei_A; order Sulfolobales; family Pyrodictiaceae; genus QNYQ01. Next base: position 10,919 of record CAZIWH010000059.1, read on the forward strand.
CCAACCGGCAGAACACAGACAAACCGAGCATACATATACACAAAAGCATGGGAACTAAGAAACACCCTAACCAAAGCAACAAAATACACACCCTACATCTACAACCCACACTAACAAAAACCCAACCAGTTAACATTCTCTATAATTTTTCCACTCCTCCTGAGCGGTCTAGTACGGGTGTCGTCAAGCAGGAGGCGAAAACCCTATAGTA
>CAZIWH010000060.1:0-11085 GCA_964542985.1 uncultured Hyperthermus sp.
CGTGGCGGCTGGATAACATTAGAGTCCGGTAAGAAGGTGAGGCTGCGCAGGATACACCTAGAGGAGGATCCGGGCCGCCTCGTCTACCCCGGCGGGTCCCCGCTCAATAGCCCCTACGCGCTTGTGGACTACAACCGCAGCGGGGTGGCGCTGCTGGAAATAGTCACGGAGCCGGACCTCTCTTCCCCCGAGGAGGCGGTGGAGTTCCTGGAAAAGCTCCGTAGCATACTTGAGCACTTGGGTGTCTGCGACTGCGGCCTTGAGGGGGCGATGAGGGTTGATGCCAACATAAGCCTTAGGGGCGGCGAGCGCGTGGAGATAAAGAACATAGGCGGCTTCCATGACGTGAGGAAGGCGCTCGCCTATGAGATCACGAGGCAGAGGGACCTCCTGCTCAAGGGCCGCGAGGTGCGCCGCGAGACCAGGCACTGGGACCCCCTACACGGAGTGACGTTGCCGGCGAGAACCAAGGAGACCGAGGAGGACTACAGGTACATGCCGGACCCCAATCTGCCGCCTGTAGCAATACCGAGGGAGCTGGTTGAGAGGCTCCGCGAGCAGCTCCCCGAGCTCCCCGACGCTAGGGCCAGGAGGCTCGCCTCCCAGTACGGCCTCTCCGAGAAGACTGCCCGGATACTCGTCTCCCGGAAGGTGCTCGCCGACTTCTTCGAGGACGCGGCCCGCCTATACCGGGGAGACTACCGTAGAATGGCTAACTACTTGGTAAACGACCTCTTGAGCTGGCTCAAGGACGAGGACCTGCAGGGGCTCTACAGCAAAGTGAGGCCAGAGTACCTCGCTAAGCTCATGAAACTCCTCGACCGCGGGGTGATAAGCATAAGGCAGGCTAAGGAGATGGCAGAGCATCTTGCAAAGAAGGGCGTGGATCCGGAGAGGCTGGTCAAGGAGCTGGGATACACGAGGATAGCTGACGAGAAGCAGCTGGAGCCTATAGTGGAGGAGGTGTTCCGCGAAAACCCCAAGGCTGTGCAGGATGCCCTGAAAAACCTCAAGGCCGTGAACTTCCTCGTAGGCATGGTTATGAGGAAGACGAGGGGTCGCGCAGACCCAGCGGTCGCGAGGAAACTGGTATTGAGGAAGCTGGAGGAGGCGCGAGGCGGGGACGGGTCGTAGTAGGGCCTCGCGGAGGGGTAGGGGCGGCCCCAGGGGAGGCTTAGAGGCCGAGCCTCAGCGTCTCTATCTCTATGCTGTGGGCGTAGCGCTCGGCGTCATAGGTGTACTCGTAGGCCGCGGCCAACGGGACTACCTCCGCGTTGTATTTCTCCGCTATGTCGCCGGCCTCGTCGGCGAGTACATCTATGTCCTCAACGTCCATGAACACCTTGGCGTGTATGTAGAACACGTAGCCCTCGAACACCAGCACCACTTTAGCCCAGGGCAGGTCGGCGTCGCTTCTCCCCACCTCCTCGACCATGGCCTTAAACCTGGCGCCCTCGAGCCCGGCGCCGAGTAGCACCGCGTTAACCACCGTGCGGACATCATCCATGAACCTTATCATGCTCACGTGGCTGCGGGGATGCCCCTCCTCGGAGCCCAGGCCGGGCATAAGGGAGACCGAGTGGGCCAGGCTCTCAAGGATCTGCTCCTCTACTGCGAGGCTCACCCGCTTCACCCGTAGCCACTCTATGCCCCCAGCCGGGGGTTTAGCCCCGGGGGCGCCATGAAGACCCGGGTGCTACCCCCAAGCAGCCCCCACGTGATCTGCTCAGGAGAAATCGCCGCTGGGCGTCTAGCGCCGCTAAATACCGGGGCCACGCCTAGGTAAGGCATGGGGTCCACCATGCCTGGCCCGGAGGAGTTGCCAAAGAGACTGCGCCGCCTGGTAGAGGCGGCGGCCTCTGTGCTAGGGAACAGCTACGCGCCCTACAGCAACGTGCACGTCGCAGCAGCCGTGGAGGCCGAGGACGGGAGCATACACCTAGGAGTAAACGTGGAGAACGCCAGCTACGGGCTAACAGTATGCGCCGAGCGCAACGCCGTAGCAGCAATGGTCACCGCGGGTAAGAGGAGGGTGAGAGCTGTAGCAGTGGTCTCCGATATGCCCGTACCCCTGCCCCCCTGCGGCGCCTGCCGCCAAGTACTCGCCGAATTCGCCGACCCTGACACGCCGGTAGTCTCCTACTCCACGGTGAGCCGCAAGTCCAGGGTCTGGAGGCTAGGCGAGCTGCTGCCCTACGCCTTCACCCCAAGTCACATAGAGTCAGCGGGACGTAGAAATAGTGAGCCTCAGCCCTAACCCCGGGCTCACCTCATCCCCGCCGCGGGTCGGCACAGGCCAGCATCAGCACCGGCTCCGGTACCCTTTCCCAGAGAAGGCATGCTCTGGTCGGCTTTTGTTTCCGAGGCTTCGCCATGCTTGCTCCGGGCCCCCGGGGCTGGGGGAGTGTCCAGGCGTGTCGGACGTGGGTTGTATGAGCCTCGGGGAGCCTCTGTGCCCCCTTGTGGCGGGCGGAAGGCTTATAACTCCGGGCTCGCCTGGGGTAGGTTTGACTGTTGCAGCGTAGCTCGTAAGGAGACTGGAACCCATGTCCAGCCAGGAGAAGCATGTAAAAATCTCCGAGCTCAAGCCCGGAATGGACAACGTGAGTGTCCGTGTTCGCGTTCTCGAGGCCGAGGCGCCTCGGACGATAAACACACGCCGCGGCCCCCGTACGATAAGCGAGGCCGTCGTCGGGGATGAGACCGGCCGCGTGAGGCTCACCCTCTGGGGCCACGCGGCGGGCAACATAGAGCCCGGCACGGCTGTTGAGATAAAGGGCGCCTGGACCACGGCCTACCGGGGCCAGGTCGTCCTAAACGTGGGCAGCCGCGGCGAGATAAACACGCTCGACGACAGCGAGGCTCCCAGAGAGGAGGAGGTGCCCGAGGAGACGCCTAAGGCGCCCCCGGACTGGAGGCCCCCGCAGCGGGGCAGCGGGTTCCGCGGCTTCCGAACCCGCCGCTACCCCCGCTACTAAACCCCGGGGGTCGTCCGCTCCGGGCCGGCGTACCACCACTAAGTAGAGAAGCGTTATTTTTCCTCACAGCTCGTTTGGGCTCTTTTCGCGGCCAAGCACGCCGTCTTTTATCGGAGAATTTTCTTGGGCGGTGAAGCCGTTAACCCCCCCGGGGAAGTCTGGTAGGCTGGCTCCCTCTCGGCTGGAGGGCACGGCGCCGTGGCGAGTACGGCGCGTCTTTACATTTATGTTGGTCTCGGCCTGCTGGTGTCTGCTCTCCTGCTCTCCTTTGCCTCGATGTACTCGAGGCTTGTTAGCCGTACATTTGTTCACCGTCTCTCGGTATCCGGGAACGCCAGTAGTCTCGAATTGTTTAGCCTGTTAAGCGGTGTTAACAACGTTGTAAACACTACAGTGGTGTTGAGCTATGATGGAGGCTGTTGCGCTAGGCTCCTGGTGGTAAAGCCTCGGGGGATCGTGGCTGTCTCTGAGACCTTGAAGCCGGGGGCGAGGGTCACGCTCCATCCGGGCACCCTTGACTCCCTGGTGCTGAGTTCTAACTGCACGGGAGCGGCTACGCTAGTAGTTAGTGTCAAGGCCCGCCACTACCCACTCATGTGGCTCGGCCTGCCCGCGTTCGTGCTCCTCGTAGCCGGGTCGGCAGTCCTGGGCCTGGGGGCTATGTTGAGGCTGGCGGGCTTGGAGGAGTAAAACATCTCCGGGTGGCCCGTAGGGCAGTCCCGCGTCGGGGGTTCGCGCAGCGTTGGCGTCTCATGGGGGTTCGGGTAAGCGGCTCCTGGCGGTCTCAGTGGCTGCTGCGGCTCTGTTGACGCTCGCCGTTCACCCCTTGGCGCTCTGGAGCACGGAGGCTCGGGGAGCAGTCTGGGCCCGAGTCTCGCTACATCTCCTCGGCTACCGCTTCAGCACCGCCACGGGGCAGGTTGACGGGCTCTTCATCTACTACGTACAGTGTGGGCCGCTGGGCTGCGGCGGCGAGAAGACGATGCTGCTCCCTCTCCGCCGCGGCGAGGCTGTGGAGCTGGGCTGGGCCCTGGTCTCCAATATAGCGGCTGAGCTGAGCACGGGCGACGTGTTGCCCGCCACGGCCCTCGTGGCGCCGAGGCAGGGGCTGCTTAACGCGTCGTGGAGCTACTTCATGGTCTCTGGGTGGGCGTTGTTGAGGCTCGAGGAGGGGGTGCCGCGCGTGCTCGTGAAGGGCGGCTGTCCCTGGGGCTTCCACGTAGTCTGGAGGAACTCCACGACCTGTGTCGCGGAGCCTCCTCGGCCCGGGGGGCTCGTGTTGAGCTACCGTGTGGAGCCCCTCTATGGGTTCAAGGGCGGCGTCCATGTGGAGGCGTTGCCGGGGCCCCTCCTCCGCCTGGCGTTCGCGGCTGCGGCCTGCATCGCCGTCTTATACGCTGTGCGCCGTAGAAAGAGATGAAAGAGATGATCGTTATCCCACTTTAATCCCACCATTCTGCATTCTTGATTCTAAACGTGTTTCTCCTATTGTATTCCCCTAGAGAGTGTATGACCGCCTACTAGGAGGTCGTGGGAACATTTTTATCCCCCGGTATCAACTTTTGGCTAGCCGGCGTAAGGTGGTACAGCCATGAGGCGCCTCATACCTCTTCTAATCATAGCGCTAATGTTCCTCCCAACCCTGGGCGCCATAGCATCGGCGCAGATGGCTGAGAAGGGCCCTGCGACTAACGAGATAATCTGGAAGGCCGTACCGCTCAGCCAGGTGGCTGAGGCGCTGAAGACGGGACAGATAGATGTCTACCTCTTCGGTCTCAGACCCAGCGCCGCCCAGCAGCTAGCCAACCAGCCTGGCATAACTCTCTACCAGGCCCCCTCCGGCCTGGTGGACATAGGTCTCAACCCCGCGCCGGTCATGATAGTCCAGCTGCCCGGCAAGTACGACAAGGCTGCAGCAGCCAAGGAACTAGGCGTCAACCCAGTGGTGGTTGAGTATGCGACCTACATACCCAGCGACGCCAACCTAACACTGCTCAACAACGCGCCCTTCATAGGCATACAGATAAACAAGACCGACGTCACCATAGTAGAGCTATGCGCCAAGCCGTTGCATTCGCTGCCTGGCGACGCCAAGGTGCTCTGGCAGAGCAACAAGATGGACATCAACCCGTTCTGCTTCCCGCAGATAAGGTTCGCCCTCAACTACCTAATAAACAGGAAGTTCATAGTCCAGAACATCTACAAGGGCTTCGCCATAGCCAAGTACGCCTGCTACGGTCCCGACGACCCCACCTACACCTCCCTAGTAGACATAGTGGCCAAGTACCAGTTCAGCTACAACCCCGAGTACGCCAAGAGGCTCGTAAGCGAGGTGCTAACCAAGGCCGGCGCCGTGCTCAAGGGCGGCACCTGGTACTACAATGGCAAGCCGATAACCGTGATAGGCATCATAAGGCAGGAGGACGAGCGCTACGACATAGGCAACTTCTTCTCCGACCAGCTAGAGAAAGTGCTGGGCTTCAAGGTGCAGCGCCAGTACCTACCCTTCACCGAGGCCATACCTAAGGTCTACTTCACTGACCCCAAGGACTTCCAGTGGAGCTTCTACACCGAGGGCTGGGGCAAGGGCGTCCTAGACCGCTGGGATCCCTGGGTGCTGGCCCAGTTTGGCGCAGACTGGCTAGGCTGGGCCCCCGGCTGGGGCGAGACCAACTACTGGAACTACAGGAACTACACTATAGACTACTACAGCATGCTCACCGCTAACAGCCGTATAGACCCCAAGAACCTGGAGCAGAGCAACTACCTACTATACTTGATGCTAAAAGAAAAGGGCTTGATAGGCGACAAGCCGATAATAGTGACCAATAAGCAGCAGTGGATAAACTACCTGCGTAAGGGCACCGAGCTATCAATACTCCAGAGCATAAGGATATGGATAGCAGCAACAATGAGCATCTACCCGGCCAAGAGCGACATCAAAGGTGTAACCCTCGACCTCGGCGCGGGCCTAAGGAACCCGTTCTTCTACCGCGGCGCCTACATACCCGGCAAGAACACCCTAGTGGTCGGCCACCTCCACGTCTACACGGCCGGCACAGTTTGGAACCCGTTCGGCGGCTTCACCGACGTCTACAGCGCCGACCCGTTGGGAGCCACCTGGGATCCCTGGGTATGGAGGCACCCGTTCAACGGCGAGCCGATGCCGTTCCGCGTGACCTACACAGTTGAGACCGCTGGCCCCACAGGTAAGCTTAAGGTACCCGACGACGCGATATGGTGGGACGCCAAGCAGCACAAGTGGGTATACGCTAAGGATCTCGGCCGCACCGAGGCCGTGAGCAAGGTAGTGTTCGACCTGAGCAAATTCATCGGAACCAAGTGGCAGGACGGCCAAACCATAACCTGGGCCGACGTGCTAGCCTACTGGGCGACTTGGCTGGACCTCGTCTATAACCCGCAGAAGGCCAGCCTAGAGAGCAGCATAGCCGGCCCCAACAGGCAGACCTTCGACAAGATAGTAGCAATAAGGATACTGCCCGACCAGAACAAGCTCGAGGTCTACGTCAACTACTGGCACTTCGACCCCAACTACATAGCTGACTTCGTGACCCTCAGCTACTACGTGCCCGCAGAGATAATGTTCGCCAGCGACTACCTGGCCTTCCACGCTAAGACCTACGCGCTCAGCGACACCAGGGCTAAGAACAGTAACATACCGCAGCTCAACCTAGTACTAAAGAAGGACGCCGATGACGTGGTGAAGGCCCTCGAGGAGATAAACTTCGATCAGATGTACAAGAGCTATATAACGCTGCCCAACGGCGAGGTGCCAGGAATACAGAATGTTGACGCCTGGTGGCATGCCCGTGTAGAGGCCGTTAAGAAGTGGGTAGACGAGTACGGCAACGCCTGGATAAGCGACGGCCCGTTCAAGCTAGTGGAGTTCAACAAGGACAAGCAGGAGCTGAAGCTAGAGGCCTACCGTGACCCCAGCTACCCGTTCGGCCCCACCACCTGGGTATTCGGCCTCCCGAAGCCGACCACCATCTCCAAGATAGTGGCGCCGCTGGTTGAGCCCGGCAGGCCCGCCAGGATAACCGTGAGCGTCAGCGGTCTGCCGCCGCTGCACGTGAAGTGGATACTCCGCGACCCCGCCACAGGCAAGATACTCGGCTACGGCGTGGCCGAGCAGGGTCCGACGGGCTTCATCATAACCCTGCCCGCTAACCTGACTAGCAAGCTCGCCGAGTACGCCGCCTACGAGCTGACAGTGATAGCGTATAGCGACAAGGTGGCGCTGCCGGCGCAGAAGACTGTAGTAATACAGACCACTGCCAGGGTATCGCAGGCTGTGAGCCAGCTACAGACCCAGCTGCAGCAGACCCAGAAGCAGGTACAGCAGCTTCAGCAGCAGCTGCAGCAGCAGGCACAGCAGCTACAGAAGCAGGCCGAGGAGCTGAAGAAGCTGGCCGAACAGCTGGCTAACCTGCAGAGCAGCCTCGGCAAGGCTCTGGCTGGGCAGCTGCAGCAGCTGACCAGCTCTCTGGTGCAGCAGATGGGGAAGCTAACCACCGGTGTGACTCAGACCGTTAATACGCTGGGCAAGCAGATAACCGAGGTCAGTAACGCGCTGGCCAAGCTTGGCCAGCAGGTGGGCCAGCTTAACAGCAAGGTTAGCAAGATAGAGCAGCAGATAAGCGGCCTGCCCGTGAACGTGGCCACCACCAAGGATGTGCAGAAGGCAGTCAACGCTGCTGACAAGGCTGCTAGCGAGGCTAGCGCGGCTGCCAGCAAGGCCAACCTAGCGCTAGTGATAAGCATCATCAACCTCATACTACTATTGATACTCCTGGGCGTGGTCTATAGCAGCCGTAAGCAGTAGTAACGCCGCAGCCAGGAAGCTACACGTCTGGCTGCTTTTTCCGCTCCTTCGGCTCCTCCCTCCGTTATCCCTCTGTTTCTCCGAGCCGGAGCCTCGTGTTCTGGTCTGGGCTCGCTATTTGGGTCTAGTCTTTCACGCATAGAGGGATGCTTTTAACCCACACCGGCAGTGGGCTGGTCTGGGCGTTGCCCTATGCCGTCTTCGAGGGTTGCTTCGATTCTCGCCAGGAGGGCCGTGTTTCTGGCGATAACACTAGTGTTGGTCGTTATCCTCACAGCTGTGATAATCGGTGCGACGGGGTACGACAAGAAGGTGTTGGAGGCTATTGTTGTGACACGGGTGCAGGCGTATAAGCAGGCTTTGCAGCAACAGCATATCTCTGCCACGAAGCTGAATATGCTCGTTAAACAGTACAAGAAGCAGCTGATAAAGTACTATGGTCTCGACAAGCCATGGTACAGGCGTGTTCTCCCTCTGGCCTGGAGCACGCTGAGGCTGGATCTGGGCTATGTTAGGAGCGATATGGTTGTGAACGTTGTCGGCGCCCAGCCGCCGCTGAGAGTCAGCTCGGCAATATTGTTGACCCTGCCTAGAACGATAATAATGATAACTATAGCTGAGATAATCTGCGCGTTGATAGTGCTGCGGCTTGGGCCTCTCGTGGCTTATAAGCGTGGCAGCCTGCTCGACAAGGCCGCGATAACCTACGCTGCCGTGATGAACGCGTTGCCCGTCTGGTGGCTGGGCATGTTAGCGATATTCTTCTTCGGCTTCTATCTCCGCATAGCGCCTACAAACTATCATGCCGTGGTCTACTATATCAATAACTTCTGGAAACTGTTCCCGGAGAGCCTGCTAGACATCATGAGGTACGCATGGCTTCCCGAGCTTATAGTGATTATATCGTTCCTCGGTGCCTGGCTCTATGGTGTCCGCGCTATAGCATTGCGCGTTGTAGGTGAGGACTATGTGGCCGTGGCTAGGGCTAAGGGCCTTCCGGAGAACCTAGTGGTTAAGAGGTATGTGCTCCGCGTCATAGCGGGCCCGGCGCTGACCATAGTCATACTCAGCCTGGCAGGCAGCATCGGTGGCTTCATAATAACCGAGAGCGTGTTCGGCTGGCCTGGCATGGGCAGCCTTTACTACGCCGCCTTGATGAGCGGCGACGCCCCAACCATCCTAGGACTGATATACATAACCACCGCGGTTTACATTGTTGCGCGCTTCATCCTCGAGATACTCTACGTGTACCTCGACCCGAGGGTGAGGCTCTAGCCTCCTCCGGCGAGGTGATGGGCATGGCGGGGAAGAAGGGAGAAGCCTTGGAGAAGGCGGCCAGCGAGTCTGGGTTTAGGGAGAGGTTCCGTGGCTTAGCCGAGATATGGGGCGAGGTCTGGCACCAGAATATGGGAAAGGCCGCGGTAGCGTTGATAGTGTTCTTCGTGCTGGGCTCCATTTACGCGTTGGTTACTATACCGCTTAGTTTCGCCAACCAGTGGCAGAATCTCCAGGCCTGGCAGTACTACCCCGACACTGTGCCCCCGGCCTGGGTCTCAAGCTTTGGTATCCCGGTCGCTCCGCAGCTGATGAAGAACGTCACAGAGCCAGCATCGGTGAGGATCTACGTGGCCTCGAGGAACCCCTATAACTTGACCGGGGTTCGGCTGTTCGGTGTCGCCGCATCGTATACCGTCGAGTATAACTTGAAGGCTAAGGCGTTCCCACAAGGCCTCCTAGTGGTTATAGGCAATGTGGTCAACGAGACGCTGAGGACTGTCAACGGGCTGCTGACGCCCCAGAACGTGACGGTGACCGTCTATGTGCTGCTTCACAGGCCGGACGGCAAGGTGCTACTGGTTAACAATCCCGTGCCGGTATCCCTGGCGCAGCTCTTTCCGGGTACTGTGGTGCGGTTCTCCAATAGCATGGTGGCGCAGGAGTACATGTCAATGCTACAGAGCAGCGGCCTCAACTTGACGAAGTACAATATAACCGTAGACTATCTGCAGCCTAACGCGGTGCGGCTGGCGTTCGGCAAGCTAGTGATCAGCGGCAATTCAAAGAAGATAGTTCCGTTGACCGGCACCTACACGGTAGAGGTAATTGTTGACTACTTGGCGCGCGACGTAGATCCGAGGCTGCTGTACAGGGAGATTAGCGCTGGCAACTTGGGCGTCACAAGTCTAATGGTTGATGTGAAGGGCTCCGCCTACGGCTTGATGGGTACCGATAACTATGGTAGGGATATATTCAAGGCGTTGTTGTTTGCGTTCCCCATTGAGCTTCTGATAGGTTTTGTGGCGGCAGTGGCCAGCGCCATGATAGGCATGGTGCTTGGTGTGATAAGCGGGTACTACGGTGGCTGGGTGGATGAGTTCATACAGAGGCTTATAGACGTTATAGGCAACATACCGTGGCTCCCCATACTCGTGCTGATAGGTGCAGCGTTGCAGAGCACGGGGCACAGCGGCTGGGTGATGCTCTTCGCCATAGTGGGTGTGCTGATAGTGTTCGGGTGGGGTGGCCTTGCACTGATAGTGCGCTCCATGGTGCTGAGCATCAAGAGCGAGCCCTACATAGACTCTGCTAAGGCTATAGGAGCCTCTGATAAGAGGATAATAATGAAGCATGTGTTGCCGCAGGTACTGCCATACGTGATGGCTAACTTGGTGTTCTCGGTGCCCGGTGCGATAATCACTGAGGCGGGTCTCAGCGTGCTTGGCATAAGGCACAACCTGCCGACCTGGGGCATGCTGCTTGCCAGCGCCAGGGACTACATAGGGACGGGAGGCCGCTACGACATATGGTGGTGGATACTGCCGCCCGGCATACTGATGGGCTTGATGTCGGTGGCGTTCGTGTTCCTAGGCCTAGCGTTGGAGACCGTGGTTGAGCCCAGGCTTAGGAGGAGGTGAACGCCAGTGAGCAACATGGTTGTGAAGGCGGAGAAGCTGCGCGTCTGGTTCCCCGTATCCCGTGGCTTCCTTAGCTCCCTCCTTTCCGGGAGGCGTAGGTTCCTCCATGCAGTCGATGGCGTCGACTTCGAGATAAGGGAGAGGGAGACATTCTGCCTAGTCGGTGAGAGCGGCTGCGGTAAGACAACCACCGGTAGGACCTTGATACGCCTCACGCCGAGGGAGAACGTTGTCGGCGGCCGCGTTCTCTTCAGACCCAGCGACGAGGTGCTCAAGTACTATGCCGGAAGTCTGCCTCACGTGGTGGATAGGAAGACTGGGATGGTTGACATCTACGCCGTGCCGG
>CAZIWH010000061.1:0-10910 GCA_964542985.1 uncultured Hyperthermus sp.
GAGCTCCCGTTCACAGACTTACTCGGCTCTAAACTAAGGCCTGTCTTGGTATTGAATGCCATAGACTTGGGCGACGATATAATAGTAGCTAAGATAACCAGCTCCCCTGGTCTGCATAGAGTACCAATAACACAATCAGACTTAGCCATTGGCCGTTTAAAGAAGGAGCCAAGCTATATAGATTGTTCAAGTATTTTTACTGTAGAGAAGAAATTAGTGATAAAGGTCGTCGGCAGGCTCGCTCAAGAGGCTCTACTTAAGGTCAAGGAGGAATTAAAGGGTATTTTCGATTTAAAGTAAAGAACACTTCTAACTCCTAGAGTAGAACACTCTATTTAGCTGCTATGCGTATCTCATTGTTGCTGATATCCAACCTGGATATCCATGACGTTTATTAGCTTGGAACACATATATATTAACGATGCGAACTCGTGTATATCTTTGCGTTCCCACACTGCGGAGATCCCGGGGTTCAAATCCCCGCGGGCCCACCATCTCTCCTCAGCGCTCCTCCAGCGTTAGCCCTAGCTTATTGTCATGTAGCTTAATGCAATACGGAGCCCAGTGTATTAGGGCCCCCAGGTGCCTGGATCTCTTATATCTCGGTGACCGTGTCGTGGCGCTTGAGCCCCGTCTGACCCTCCGCTGTAATGGTGTAGAGATAGTGCTTGCAGTAGGCGACATCACGGAGGCTGAGTGCGATGCTGTAGTTAATCCTGCCAACAGCCTCATGATAATGGGTGGCGGTGTAGCTGGCGCGCTCCGCAGGGCGGCTGGCCAGGAGGTCGAAGCTGAGGCCAGGAAGCATGCACCTGTTCCAGTAGGCCGAGCTATAGCCACCGGCGCTGGGAGGCTTGCGCCAAGGATACGTTACATAATCCATGCACCTACAATGGAGAGGCCAGCGATGCGCACCACTGAGGGCAAAGTGGAGAAGGCTGCATATGCTGCTCTCCATATGGCCTCAGAGCTAGGTGTCAGCTGCGTGGCGTTCCCCGCTATGGGTGCTGGCGTTGGCGGCCTCGACGCGGAGGACAGCATGGCTGCCATGCTGCGTGCCCTGGATCGCGCCGTTGGTGAGGGCTTGAAGCTACCCAAGAAGATATTGTTCGTGGCCTACAAGGAGGCGGATTATAGGCACTTCATAAAGGCCGTAGAGAGGGCTAAGATGGAGAACTGTAGGCTTGAGAAAACGGGTGAGGGCTCCGCCTAGTCTTCAAGTATTATTCTTATCTCCCTGACTGTTGCGCGAACCACTTTCCGCACACCGCGGACGCCGGGCTTGTACTCGCTCTTCACTAGGCCTATCTCCTCTAGCCGCCTGACCTGGGTCGAGGCGTTTGCCTTGCTCTGGCGTATCATCTCAGCTATCTCCCCAATGTCTGCTTCACGGCGTAGGAGCTCCTTGAGTATCTTTATCCTCGTAGGGCTGGCAAGGGCACTGCAGACACGGTAGATGTACTCCTCACCCCTCACCTCTATCACGCCGTTCTTCTCTACTATGCCTTCCCGTGTGGTCTCTTTCTCTCCCTCCATGACTGCATCCGTTTTGAGAACCATACCTTGCACCCAAGCGCACGTATTCCACACACTCTAACCTTTTTAGCTATACCCCTAGATAGGTCTGAAGGAACTGCTACCCGGCTTGCGAGCATAGAACACATGCTAGTACAAGCCTATAGCCGAGGGAGGAGCCGCACTGTTTCGGCGCATCTCTTCTAGGTGGCTGGCCCGGCTACTCGGTTCAGGCCTTCCCCTTGACGTATTTAAGTGCTTCCTCTATCTCTCTTTCAACACCGTACTGTTTTTTGAAGAACTTCAGTATATACTCAACGTCGCGGCGCAGGAGCTGTTCCGCTTGCGGGTGCTCCCTCTCCACATACTGGGGCCAGTCTATGATGTAGGGCTTCTCCTCCTCGTCCTCAAAGGAGACCAGCACATTGTATTCGCTTAGGTCGCCGTGCACTATCCCTACCTCGGTGTAGGCTATTCTGAGTGTCTCGAGTATCTTGTCGAGCATCGCCTCGGGATCAATGGGGTCACGATAACGGTAAAGCTCGACGCCCTCAATATATGCTGTGACCACGGCGTGGCGGCTGTAGCTTATCGGCTTTGGAACCATGGCGCCCACCCGGTAAAGCTCTTCGAGCGCACGGTACTCTCTCTGCCCCGACACCTTGGCGACCTGGAACCAGCTGGTGTACGGCTTCTCGGCGGCATAGTGGCGAACGAGCACTACGTGATGGAAACTCGTCTTGCCGACGCGGTGGAACTTCACTATCACATGCTCTCCCGAGGGTGTCAGCCCCGAGTAGACCTCGCTTTCCTTGCCTACGCCTAGCTTGTCGCCCAGCGCGTGGAGCACACCCCTTTTCACCAGGCTGTGCAGCGCGAGGATGTCCAGCCCCATGTAGGTCAACTTGTAGCCCACGTAGTCGCCCAGCCTTCTCTTGACTAGACGGAGCTTGTTCAACTTCTGAAGACTCGCCGCCACATGGGTTGAGGGAAGCCGAACCCTCCTTTCTATCAACTCCAGAGGGACGTACTCGTAGCGCGACATACCCTGCTCAACAGCCGCCAGCACCTTGAAGTCGCGCGGTACGAGTTTCTTGTAGGTCAGCGCCAGCAGCAGCGCCCCTCACCCATCCCTCCAGAGACGGGGAGAGACCCAGGCTAGGTTAATTACCCAGGAGCCTCCCACATCCCTCCCACGAGAGGAGGGGGGCCATGACGACGCCGCTGCTACACGAGCTCTCGGAGCCCGTGCTCGCCGAGTGCGTAGAGCGGTTCCACGGGCTGCGAGGCCACGCGCCTAGGAGGGGCACGCCCTTCGAAGCCTATCTGCTCGACTGGGCCCATTTCAAGCGCCGGGTGGCGGAGGCCGCTGCCGAGTGTCTCCTACACCTAGTACCAGCTGTGAGGCGCATCTACTACGCAGAACTCTCCGAGGACTACGCGGGCAGGGACATAGACCTCATAGTGGAGCTTGAGCCCACCGCACAAGACCATGCAGCCACGGAGGTTGAGGAGACCATAGAGGCGATACTCTCCAAGCTCACGGAGGCCGCTGGCCTGGAGCTTAGGGCCTACACCGACACCCCAGCGCCCTTCGAGGTGCACAGGAGCGACATGCTGGAGATTAGGCCCCGACACCTTGTGCTACTGGCGTCAAGATGAATTACACCCCCTGGACCGCCGCTGCAGACCCCACCTGGGCTGCCTCGGCTGTGCCCGGTCTCCATGTGCGTGATCTCCGCAACTGCATAGCCTCCAGGCTCCACACGCTGAGGCCTATGAACTTTCTCCTCGAGGAGAGGCCCGGGGAGGCGTGGAGGAGTCTTTCCTGGCAGAGGCTTAAACGAATGATAGCCCGCGCTGTCGCTTCCTGCCTCTGCTCCATGGGCTGTAAGGTCTACCTCGCCGACCTTCACGGCGGTGAGCCGAGCGAGGGCCTCGGAGGCAAGGACATAGACCTCATACTTGACTGCACTAGCATAGTTGATATAGCTTTACTGGAGCAGCTTGTGGAGGGTATCACCGCCTCCTGGCTGCTCGAGGGGCTGGGCGGGGACCCTTACCTCTTCCTAGGCATACCCAACGTAATAGAGCTCCATGACACAAGTGAGTTCCTTTTCAGAAAATACGTGGAGGCGGGGCCGCCCTATGTGTTCCCTCTCTGCTAGCTTCTGCGGCTACGCAGCGCCATTGCAAGGTATACCGCGACAACGCCCACTATCAGCACGGCTAGCAGGAGTGAGGTGTTGCCGCTTCTGCCTCCGCGGAGCGGGGGCAGGCTCACCGTCGGGATTGTGACTGATATGCTTGGGAAGCTTATTGCCGGGGCTGTGGCCCGCTGTTCAGCTCTAGTAGTAGTTGTTGTAGCAGTTTTCGCTGCTACAAATGTTGCGGTAGTTGTAGTGGTTGTAGCTGGTGCCGTGGTTTCCGTAGTCTGCTGTGTGAATGCGGCTGAGGGACTGGGCGTGACGGTGGACTGTGTGATGTAGACTAGCTTCTCAGTGTAGACCGCCTTCTTGCCCGAGGCGTCTACGGCTACGAGCGTAACCGTAGTCTCCTTCACGTCCTTGAGGGGCGGACGACTATCCTCACTGTGCTCCCTATGAGTGCTGGCACTAGCTTCATCTCGCCGCCAGGGTAGACCAGCTTCGCCTCTATCCGTTCTATGCCCCAGGAGTCATCGGTCACGTGGAACTCGAGAACCACCTGGCGGCCCTGGATCAGCCTAGGTGGGTATATAGAGGAGAGCGTTATTCTGGGCGGCTTCTCGTCCGGCATAGTGTAGGCTATCGCCTTGTAAACCACCCCTTCCTGGGGCGGTTTGTTAGTATAGGCATAGAGCACACAACCTAGGGGCGTGCACCGTAGCTTGTAGCTGTCCAGATTCACTAGCTCAACATGTATCTTCTTGCCGACGTAGCTGCTGGGTAGGGACACCGCTACAACAGTCTTCTCCATTAGCTTGGTCACGTTGGTGCCGGTTATGTTGAGCGCCATGGATACTGCGTGTGGCCCCTTGGTGTAGTAGACGTGGACACCTTCTAGGTCAAAGCTGGCGTGCCTGGTGTTGTAGGGGCCATCACCCATTATGTCCATGCCACCGTTGGCTGTTAACATTACTACGCGGAAGCCATGGTAGTCGCCAGGCCTCACCGAGCCTCCGGTAGCGGTTATAACCACGTAGTTTATCGTTGTCCCATCTGCCCGATGAACCTCGGCATAGGAGTCTAGGTGAACATGGCCAGATAGCACCAAGATGTGCTTCGCGGGTGCGTCGTAAATACCTTCTATGAGAGTCATTAGGGCCTTCTTGTTTGTGAGCCAGCTACTGTATATGTACATGTACCTCGACCACGGCTTCTTGCTCGTCAAGAGATTGTAGAGCTGCTCAGGGCTGCTGACGTTGAATACCTAGCCTCGAGACGCTTAAACGGAAACTCTGGGCAGGGAAGGTTGACCTGGAGATACTTGTTTTTACCTACCTTCCAAGTTATCCTCATTCTCGGCTTCGTTCTGCCGCTGGCCTTCGTGCTTACTAAGGCCAGTGGATGGGGCGAGATCCTAACCCCGGACCAAATTGACTTCAGCCGCAGTGCGTTCAGTGACGCCGTAGTTGTGAGGCACGGCAGCCTTGGAGACATGCCGCTTGCGAGGATAATTATCCGGGGCTTCAACTTCGGCGTCATAGGGAACAGCATATTCATAGCAGTAGTTGTGACACTTGCAACAATGCTTGTCGGCACTGTAATGGCGTTGCTTACTGGCTTCTATTTGTTTCCCGGCAGACGTTTGTTCAAGATGCTCGCATTCATACCGCTCCTCATAACCCCATTCGTCAACGCCTACGTAGTCACGAGAATAGTTATGCCCAAGGCTGTTGACTACAATGTTCTATAGTTCATAGTGAGCAAGCTGTTCACCGAGCCGCCGCTGCACCAGAAGGTGTTCATAGGCTTCGAGGCGCAGGCTGGTGTCATACTCGCGCAGATACTCATGTTCTACCCGATAGTCTATATCAACGCGTTAGCAGCCCTCGCTATAGTAGACTCAACGTTAGTCGAGCAGGCCCTCAACCTCGGCGCGCGGGGCCTCAGGCTGCTCCGGGAGATAGTTCTCCCGCTGATACTGCCTGGCGTGTTGGCAGGCGCCACACTTGTCTTCATACTAAGTCTGAAGGACCTAGCCGCTCCCGTCACCTTTAAATTCTACCATGTTATGTCGTACCAAATTTACAGCTACTTCCAGGCCGCCAACGCGGCAACCTACATGTCTACAATAGCCACCCTCAGCGTCGTCATGCTCGCCGCCGCGTTGACGCCGCTCGTGGTAATCCGTCGCTACCTCAGCCTCCGCTACTACGCGAGGCTCGCCCGCGGCGCCCCGAGGCCGTTTAAAGGCTTGAGGCTTGGAAGGAGGGGCATGTTGCTGGCCTACCTAGTGGTGCTACCCTTCGCCGTGTTCGCCGCTCTTCCACAGCTCGGTGTCCTTGTGCTTGCGTTCAGCAGCAACTGGGTTGGCACCTGGCCCTCTCTGCTGCCCCCCAAGCTGGCTTTCTATAACTTCGAGTCGCTTCTCCGAATCGACGGTATAAGGCTAAGCATCGTGAACAGCTTGACCTACCTGGCTGAGGCCATTGTTTTCATCGCTCTGCTTGGCTTCATGGCCGGCTACGCCGCTGCCAGATCCAGGCTGCCGGGCGTGAGCCTGCTCGACCTACTCTCTTCGGCACCCCTCGCAGTGCCAGGCCTGGTGGTGGCGTTTAGCTACCTACTGTTCTTCACAAGGTACACGCTGTTCGGCTTCTTCGGCACTGCCGCCAGGCTGGCGATAATGCATACACTGGTGCTGGCGCTGATACTCAGGAAGATGCCCTTCACGGTGCGCAGCGTGTTCACATCCATGATACAGACTCCGGAGGAGCTAGAGGAGGCTGCTAGGAGCCTCGGCGCGAGAAGGCTGAGAGCCATAGCCAGAATAGTGCTCCCGTTGACGTGGCGCGGTATAGTGGCCGGCCTCCTGCTGAGCGCTATCTATGTGCTGAGCGAGGTCAGCGTGAGCGTCACGATAGGCGCACTGGGCGGCGGCATATACTCGGCGCATCACACAGGCCCGATAACCTACGCTATCCTGCAGCTCATCGAACAGCCCCGTGTCCAGTTCGTTGAGCACATGGGGCACATTGTGAGGATAAGCTCGGAGGCACAGCAGCGGCTCTCGCAGCACTGCTGATGGTTATAGAGGTGGCCGTGATAACTGTGTCCACAAGGCTCGCGAGGAGGGGGGCAGGCACTGGTAACTGTGTAGCCTTCCCGGGGTGCAGGGCCGTGGCATTCATACGTGCGGAGAATATCGTAAAACGGTTCGGCAGGACGGTTGCACTCAAGGGTGTTAGCCTCAGCATAGAGAGGGGCGAGCTGTTCGCCATCCTGGGACCCAGCGGCTGCGGCAAGACCACACTGCTGAGGGTCATAGCTGGATTCGAACAGCCCGACGAGGGCAGGGTCTACATCGGTGGCCGTGATGTCACGGATGTGCCCCCCGACAAGAGGGGCACTGTCATGGTGTTCCAGAACTGGGCCTTGTGGCCCCACATGACGGTCTACGATAACATAGCCTTCGGACTCCGGCTGAGGAAGCTCCCACGAGACGAGATACACCGGAGGGTCATGTGGACCCTGGAACTTCTCGGACTCAAGGGGCTCGAGAACCGCTACCCCGGACAGCTTAGCGGTGGGCAACAGCAGCGTGTCGCCCTCGCCAGGGCGCTCGCCGTTAAACCGGAAGTTCTTCTGCTTGATGAGCCATTGAGCAACCTTGATGCGAAGCTTAGGCTCAAGCTCCGCGGCGAGTTGAAGAAGCTGCAGCGCCAGCTAGGCATAACAATGGTGTATGTCACACATGACCAAGAGGAGGCGATGTCCCTCGCAGATCGCATGGCCGTTCTACGGGACGGAAGATTGGAGCAGCTTGGTCGCCCCGAGGATCTCTACCGCCGCCCCGAGACCTTGTTCACCGCCGCCTTCCTGGGTAGGACATCACTCGTGCTCGGCAAGGTAGTCGAACTCGAGGGAGGGTATGCAACTGTGAGGATAGGCGACACCGTTGTCAAGGCGGTGGCACACGGTATCGCACCGGGGGAGGAGGCCGCGGTCGTGGTTAAGGCTGACGGGGCCAGGCTACAGCCGAAGCCTGGCAGAGACTATACGAGGATACGAGGCCGCGTAACGGTCTCGATGTACCTCGGCCCCTTCATAGAAGTGCGCATCCTTCCCCCCGGGGCCAGGCACGAGGTGATGCTAGACCTGCCCTCCGATGCTACTCCTCCGGAGCCTGGAAGCGACGCCGAGATATACGTACCCGTGGAGAATATCTACGCCTTCCCGAAGGTAGAGGAGATAGTGAAGGAGACACTGGAGCAAGTCTAGGGGTTAGGAGGGAACACTTTATCCCCCACTAAGGTCTCGCTACCTCGTGGAACCCCGGTCCCCTGCAACCGACCCCGTGTCGTCGGGGATGGATGAGCAGGGGGCGGGTCACTCCCGGCTCTCCAGCCTCTTCTCCCCGTCGTTAGGGGATTAGACTGGCTCGTAAAGGGATATTACTAAGCGCGTGACGTTACCCGCCGTGGAGGGTGGCGCACTTGTCCGAGGGATTCAACGCCGAGAAGATAATTGAGGAGGCAAGGGCTAGGCTTAGCGCCTTATACGAGCGCTACATGAATGAGATAGAGCAGGAGGCCGACCGCATCCTGAGGGAGAAGCTAGAAGCCCTGGAACCCTTACGCAGAGAAATGATAGAGGGTTTGAGTAAGGTCGCCTAGGCGGGAGAAGCACTATGCACCCAGTTTTTCGGCCAGAACCATGACTGTTTCGCGGTACTCCTCCAGACTGTAGGTTCTCCTTATCGGCCTAAGCCTTAAGAGCGAGAGAAGGCCAGGCTTCGCGAACCTCATATCTGCAAGCACTATGAGGGCGTGATCCTGGGGGCCACGCTGCGCCCTCCCTATCGCCTGCCGTATCTTTATCGAGGCCTCCACGTCGTAGATGTAGCGGCGGGCCTCCCGTGGCCCGAGGCGGGAGGAGAGGACACGGAGCTGATCCTCGAGGTAGTCGTCGGGCTGCGGGTAAGGCACCCCTGCGACGAACACGGTGCCTACCAGGCTCCGGCCCTCATCATCTAAGAACTCTACTCCCTCCACCAACTTGCCGCCAGCAACCGCGTTGATCAAGAGATGCTTTATCTCCTTGAGCATCTCCACCACCTCGTCCAGCATTGTCCCACGGTCCTCGGTGGCCATGTGGAGGGGCTCGCGCCTCGCCAGGCCTTGGAGCGCAGAGACCACTGAGCGCATGAAATCATAGCTCGGATAGACTGCCAGCACGGCACGCCTTGTCGCGCGATAGGTTTCCAGAAGGTAACGGGCGTAGAGGCTATACATGTAGGGGCTCCTGTCGCGGTACCGGGAGGAGGGCTCCAAGGCTAGCACCACTGCACGGGTCTCCGGTCTGTATACAGGGCCGTGGAGCAGCTCCACATCGTAGACCGTGAGCTTCTTCTCGACGCAGAGGAGTTCGCGGATGAACCTCTCGGGGGGCATGGTTCCGCTTAGGAGCACTGCCGCCCTGGTCGCGTTGAGGGGCTCACGGGTCACGGGGCAGGGCTCCAGGGGTAGCGCGGTTAGCCCCCTCCTGGCTCCCCCCTGCTCACTGTAGAGGTAGACGCCACTATGCTCCTGGAACACCATATGGGCGAAGGCCTCGACTTTGGCCAGGCTGACCCTTATGCGGGGCGAGCCCCCTTGCTCTAGTGCCTCACGGAGCTTCTTGGAGCGCACCTCCTCCGACGCGTCCTCCCATAGACCGGGCTCGCCGAGGACATCCTCCACCCTGTTCTTCTCGAGCCTCCGCATGCCGTCTATCCGCGGCGCCTTCTCCGCGAGTCTCCTCAGCTCGCTGAGCGCCTCCACTATGTCGCCTGGAAGGCCGTAGAACTCGGCCTCGGCTATGGCCGAGTCTATGTCCCTGACGCCTAGCCTTGCCTCGAGCAGCTGCTGCGCGTGGAGCAGGCTGTGCGCCTCATCGAAGACCACAATGAAGTCACCATAGTCTAGTGGCTCGAATGTTCCAGCAAAGATGTCGCTGCGCAGCATGTAGGGGTACGTGGCTACTATGAAGGAGGCATCTGCGGCTGCAAGCTTGAGCGCGAAGAACGGGCAGTAACTCATAGCTGAGAGCGCGGCCACTGCGGAGAAGGGGGAGGCCGCCCCAGCGACCACGTCACGGACTAGCCCTGGGTCCAGGCGTTCAAGCGCCTCATAGTAGCTGCAAGCGCCGCGGAGCCGGAGGAGCCGGCAGGTCTCCCAGAAGTCCTCTACATTCATATCCTCGCCGCCCAGGAGGGGGCACATGCGGCGCGCACTGTAGAGGAACGAGTACTCCTCTACGCCGAAGCGGCGTAGCTCGCGGAGCACCGGGGCTATCTCGTTCCTCGTCCTCACTAGGTAGAGGACTCTCTCTGCCCCAGAGAGGAGGAGCCCATAGACCGCCACAGCGGTCTTGCCGAAGCCTGTGGGAGCGTTGAGGGCGAAGACCTCGCCTCTCTCCACGGCCTTGGCGAGCTGCCGGGCAGCCTCGAGCTGCCCCCGGCGCGGCTCCCGGTAGGGCCATCGTGGCTCCCGCCGGGCCAAAGCCCACCCTGGGGCCTATGCCTCTTGGCCGGTGGGCTGCTTTCTACCCCTCTCCCAGACGCCGCGGCCCTCGAACACTATGTTATCAGCCTTCTCAACCACGGTGCCCTTGTAGAGGAAGGCCACCTGGCGCAGCGTCAAGTAGTAGTCGAAATCGTTCAAGGCGCTTATCCCATCCATGGGGACGACGACGTGGTACCAGCGGAGCGCCGCGCTAGAGGCTGTATGGAGGACGCAGATGTTAGCTACAGTGCCAACAACTATTACATGTCTTATACCGTTGGTCCGAAGTATATCGTCTATAGGCGTGCCATAGAAGCCATCGTACCTAGGCTTCTCAACAACTATCTCTCCCTCAACAGGCTTAAGCTCATCTATTATCTCCCAGCCCCAGGTTCCCTTCACCGCATGAACGCCCCAGATCTCGAACTCGGGGTCACGCTGATAGTGCGTGTCCTGCGTGTAGATCGTGAGCACTGCGTGGCGACGCGCCCGCTCTACGAGCCGCCTTATAGGCTCAACCGTGGCCTCCGCCGTCGGCACACGGAGCCTGCCACCCTTCTTCACGAAGTCATTCTGCATATCAACTATGATGAGAGCTGTCTCGGCCGCAGGGAGCCTAGCCTCGCGCTCCACGCGTATCTCGGGTACCTCGACACGAAGCCCCCGGAGCACTGGCATCTCAGACCCCTCCTCCCCGGGAAGAGAG
>CAZIWH010000062.1:0-10794 GCA_964542985.1 uncultured Hyperthermus sp.
AACCTCCCTCACGACACGGTAGCGGGGTACTAGCTTTCGATGATCAAGTGCACGAAGCATTTCATACGGGCGAGGCAAGGCAATTCCAGGGATTAGAGCCCTTGACGAGGAAGAAGCGCTTCAACGGATGTTAAGATGTTTCCAGCTAATGGCTCCTTCTGGAAACATGCTGGTGGTCCGGGGTTCAAATCCCGCGGGCCCGTCACTCATAGTTGGAGCATGTATCTCGCGCGCCTTGTCTGCCCCTTAGGCTATGCATGCTGTAGGTCGGCCTATTCTTCGCTGAAGGCGCAAAGCTTAGCGAGCTTGCGAGTTCATGGCTGGCTGCTCTGGGCGCGTGAGCCTGGATGTGATGGAGGATTGGCCTTTGCGAGCCCCTTCGCGAGGGGTTGTGAGTGCAGAACCCCTATCTGACCCCCCAAGGGGGCGTCCTTGCCGCGTGTAGTATGTGTAGCTTTAGTGTGTCGTCTTCTAGCGGGGCCTCGGAGTATAGGAGGGTGTTGGCGTGGCTCTACGTCGTCTCGGCGTCTAGCATCTCTAGGGCTAGGGCTAGCTGCTCCTCTGTGGGTTTCTCTCCGGTCGCTGCCTCGATGTAGATGCTTGCTATCTCTGTGCTCCGGGTGTAGGCTGCCAGGTAGGCGAGTGTGGTCACTCGGCGTCTCTCCGTGTCGTTGAGCGCGGTGAGCTTCTTCCAGGTTTCGCGTCTCCTCTTGTAGAGGTAGAGCCTTGTCACCGGGGGGTTGACGGCGGGCTCCAGGTCGGTGCTCCAGGGGTGCCCGGGGTCTCCCCTCAGCCTGGCCTCGATGTAGGCCCTGGCGTGACTGGTGAGCTTTCCTGTTGCCTCGGCTGCGGCGCTGGTCATCGTGAGCGCGGCCTCTCTCTCGAGGAGGCTCCTGGCCAGGAGGAGGCTCGCTTCCGCGGCCCTCCGGGGGCTGGCTGCTAGGAGCTTCGCAGCGGCCGCTATGGCTGCCGCTGTGGCTCGGAGTGCCGTGGGCGAGAGGTTGTTGGGCGTGTCTAGGCTACTGTGGTAGTAGTGGTCGGGCCACTCGTTGAGCAGTGAGGCTGGGGCGCCGGCTGCGAGGAGCACGTCGTGGTCGCTACCCCTCTCGTATGGCACGTGGAGCCATGTGTCCAGGCTCCGGAGCGCGGCGTAGAGCGGCGCGTCCAGTGGGTTGACAAGCGGCGGTGGGCTCGAGATTAGTCTCCTCGAGCCGCCGGTTGCGGCGAGGTCTGCTCCGACCATGTCCACACTCAGCGCTCCCAAGGCCTCCCCGGGCTCCACCCCGGCATGCACGGTGGCAGCCGCTGTGCCCGTCCACTCTGGCGCGAAGACTGCGACAACCCTTAGCCCCTTGATGCCGGCGAGGGCCTTCATTGCAGCGGCGAGGACGGCGACGCCGCTGGCGTTGTCGTGGGCTCCCGGCCTGGGGTGGCAGAGGTGCGCAGCGAGGATCACAGTAGGGGCGCCGGGCTCCCCTGCCTCGGTCACCACTATGGGCGTCGCGGGGGCAGTGTGGTACTCTGCCTCAACCCTCACTCTGACTTTGCGGCCTATGAGCCCGAGTGCCTTCTCCGCGGGGAGGCTAGCGGCGGGAACCATGGGCGGCGGCTCGAAGAACGGGGGGTAGAGGCCCCAGTATCTGACTCCTGGGCCGCGGTGGAACGCTACAACAGCCTCTGGCTGCTGCTCCTCCACTAGCCTGTAATACCTCTCCCACGACAAGTCGTCCACTACGACTATCTTGCCCTTCCCGTAGCCGGCCTCCCCCGTGGCCTCGCCGCCCGGACTGTGCACAACCGCCACCAGCGGGGTCTCAGCGGTGGAGGCCACGGTCTTCCAGGAGCCACCCGCCTCGGCTTCAATCGTGGCAGAGTAGAGCCTCCAGCCCCTCGGCTCCCAGAAGCCCCAGTGCTCCCACAGCCCCAGGGGGCCCCGGAGCCTCTCTACTCGGACCTCGACGCCAGCCTCGCCGAGAGCGGTGGCGAGGAGGTCGGCTGCAGCCTCCAGTTCGTCGCTGCCCTGAACACGGTGGAGGAGGGAGAGCTGTGAGACGAGTTCGAGTACGCGGAGCCCGTCCACATGACGCAGGGTCTCGTCTAGAAACGTGGTGAGCGAGGGCAAAGGCGGTGGCACCCCCTTGGAGGGGCGCGGTCATCCTCTCTGTGCGGCCTCCATCTTCGCCAGTATAGTCTTAATGTAGTCTATCATCGTCTCGTCCAGGACGAGTTCACCCGACTCAAGCGCCTCGTTTATCCACTGCCTCATCTGATCGTCTGCCATGAAGCCGTAGGCTACATAAGCCTTTGCTACTCCATCGTGTTGTTCGGCTAGTTTAATCACGTCCTCAAGGGCCTTAGGATCAGGGGCCTCAACGTAGTACACTATGAAGCCCGGGTTCCCAATCTCATATATCTCGAAGCCCAGCTCCTCCAGGTACCTCTTAACCTCGCTTCTCTTAGGCTCCTCGCGGTAATGGGGGGTTATCAGTATGAATCCGGTCGCGAAAGCCATGGCAAGTCACCGGCACAATGCGCCACAGCGACGAGGCCCCAATGACCCCCTATATAGGTAGCCGCGAAACCCCTCGCGGCTCGGAGCTGGTACCGGGGCAACTATAATCCCTGCATAGCTGCTCTAAGAATTGGGGCCACCGGGTTGCGGGTCAAGGCAGTCTTCCTACAAGAGTTCTACGAGCATCTGAGCCGCTTCGAGATCGAAGCAGAACTCCCCGAGGGGGCTACGGTCCGTGACCTCATAGACTACATAGATCGCAGTGTAAAGCCGGGCTTCAAGAAGCTCGTCGTAGCAGAGGATGGTAGCATCAAGTACCCCGTAGAGGTCGCGGTAAACGGCAGGAGGATAGACTTCCTCCAGGGCCTTGACACCGTCCTCCGCGAGGGCGACAGGATAGTGTTCTCCCCCAGGGCCCTCTTCGTAGTATAATATGCCCCAGGGGAGGGGTGTGGGGTGCCTTGAGGGTGCGCGTCAGGCTTGTCTCCCTGTTAAGGGATGCCGTGGGTGGGAGGAGCCTGGTGGAGGTTGAGCTGCCCGGCAGTGAGGCCAGCTTCGAGGACGTGCTGAAGGCGCTCTACGAGCAGTACCCATCACTCGCCAGGCTGGTAGAGAAGCTGAGGGAGAGGGGGCTCGAGATCCTAGTGGTGTCGGAGAAGGGTAGGGAGGGTGGCGTTAAGGAGGGTGACACGGTTGTGCTCCTTCCGCCCGCCAGCGGTGGCTAGCCAGCGGTACCGTGTGGAGGCGGGTAGTCCATGGCTATAGTCCGTGTGGGCCTCGTGGAGGATCGTGTGAGTCTGGATGATCTCGCGGAGGAGTTTGCCTCGGCGGCCGCGGGGCGAGGCGCGGGAAGCCTAGTGATATTCATGGGGTTCGTCAAGGGTGTTGTTGACGGTAAGAAGGTCTACAGGCTAAGCTACGAGGCGGTCGAGGAGCTGGCGTTGCGCAAGCTGCGGGAGATAGCCGAGGAGGCCGCCAGCAGGCCGGGCGTGGAGGCCATAGCAGTGTACCACAGGCTTGGGAGCCTAGAGCCGGGGGAGCCCACGATATACGTGGCCGTGGTCGCTGAGCCCAGACAGCTAGCTTTCAGCCTGGCCGCGGAGGTTCTGGACAGGGTGAAGAAGGAGGTTCCGGTCTACAAGCTCGAGGTACGAGAGGACGGCGAATACTGGATACTTGGTCACGAGCGCATAAGGAGAGAGGCCGGCCAGGCATGAAGCTGGGTATAGTCCAGTACGAGTCCCGGGTGAGCCATCGGGAAAGCCTCGAGAGCCTTCGTAGCCTCCTGGCCGCGCATCGTGTCGAGGCAGAATTGATACTCCTACCAGAGTACGCCGACCTGAGCCCTAGGCTGGGTCGCCGCCTAGCCGAGGAGGCCAAGCCCCTAGAGGAGAACCCCTTCCTAGCTGGGCTGGTCGGCTTAGCCTCCGAGCACGGTGCCGTGATAGTTGCAGGCGTCGTGGAGAGGAGTGGCGGCTGCCTCTACAGCACGGTGGCCTCCGTTGACGCGTCGGGCAGGATCTCAAGGCTTTACCGCAAGAGACTGCTCTTCGATGCGCTGGGATACAGGGAGTCGAGCATCTTCTGCCGTGGCACCGAGCCCCCACGACTCCTCGAGCTGCAGGCGATGCGGGTCGCGCCGCTCGTGTGCTACGAGCTTCGCTTTCCCGAGGCCGCGAGGGAGGCTGCATTCCGCGGCGCTACAGTGATAGCGTACGTGGCGGCATGGTACCCCGGGCCGGGGAAGGAGGAGCAGCTCCGCTTCCTAGCCCAGTCCAGGGCCTCCGAAAACACAGTCTACGTAGCTGTAGCAGACCAGTCAGCCCCTGGCTTCACGGGCAGGAGCATGGTCGTAGACCCCAGGGGCGTGGTGGTTCTCGACGCGGGCCCCTGGCCGGGCTATGTGGAGGCTCAGCTCAGTCCGGCGGCCCTGCGGGAGGCCAGGGAGGGGCTGCCCGTGCTGACCCAGTCGCGGGGGTTATGGAGGTGGCTGTATGAGGCCCAGTGCGGCGAGGATCAGGGAGGCAGCCACGCTGTAGACTAGCGAAAACAGTATGCTCTTGGCTAGATTCCTCTTGTCGAGCGGCTTGCCGGTGGCAGCCTCGCTGGTACCCCAGAACAGCATTGCCATGCCAACAATGTTGCTAGCCATGTAGCCCAGCTGGAACCCTATGAACTCGTTGAGCCCCAGTAGGCGGTGGAGAAGCTTAGCTACGGCATACGCTATAGGCGCGTTCACGAATGCGTCGTTCCAGGGGCTAAGTGGGCTAAGAATATACCCCACCGCGGCGACAAAGGCGCCCAAGGCCCTCCTAGCAGCCCTGCTGACCAAGCCCACCCCCTCCATGCTTCGTAGAAGCCACAGCCCGCCCGCAGCCAGCCAAGCCCCGTGGGAGAGGTGCCAGCAGCCGTGGTGCTCCCCGAGGAAGTCGCGGCATGGATACTCGCTGAGACCGTGAGGCGTCGTGCATCGCTCAGGGACGTGGCCTCCGAGTACTTCTCCCGCAACCCGGACAGGGAGTACATGAAGCCATTGGTCCGCGTTCTCACATTGGGCGTCGCGAGGAACTACATCCTCCTAGACCACGTGCTGGGCACGCTGGGCTATGGGCCGCCAAGTCACTCCACCCGCTGGATGCTGGCAAGAATAGCCGCATACGAGGCCCTGGGCTGCAGGCTCAAGCCGAGCAGGCTCCGCGCCCTCGCAGAAAAGACCGGTCTGCGGGCCGAGGACCTGGAGAGGATAAAGTGCAGCGAGCCGAGAGAATACGTTAAGGGGCTCAGTGGTGTAGAGAAGCTGAGGATCCTCTACAGCTTCCCCCGCTGGGCCATCGAGGAGCTACTGCAGGCCCGCATACCGAACCTACCACAGCTCCTCGCTGCGCTCAACCGTGACCCCATCCGCTGGCTCCGCGTCAAGCCCGGCGTGGACATGGAGGCCCTTGCCAGGAGCCTCGAGAAGCAGGGGGTCGCCATAATCCCCGACCGGGACCTCCCAGACATGGCCAGGATAGTGCACGGGGCCTCCGCTGCCACGAGGACCAGGGAGTACCGTGAGGGCCTCTACGTGCTCCAGGACAAGGCATCTGCCCTGGTCTCGTGGGTCGCCTCCCCCAGTGGTCAAGTGCTAGTAGACCCCACGGCGGGCGCGGCTGTGAAGGCGAGCCACGCTGCCTGGCTCGGCGCCAGCTACGTCATAGCCGGGGAGTTGAAGCATGGGAGGCTGGGCGAGGCCAGGAGGCTCCTAGCGAGGCTCCGCCTACGCCACCACGTGGACCTGGTCGTGGCGGATGCCCGGGCACCCTTCTACCGCAAGGCTGACGTCGCGGTTGTAGATCCACCGTGCAGTGACCTGGGAAGGCTCCAGTACGAGCCCGAGGTGAAGATGTGGCTCACAAGGGGCGACGTGAAGTATTTCCGCCGCCTCCAGCTCAGCATGGCCGAGGCAGCTGTGGAGCAGCTTCCGCCAGGAGGCACTCTCGTCTACAGCGTATGCACTCTGACCTGGAGCGAGACAGTATGGGTTATGAGGCGCCTCCTCGAGAGGCGCCCAGACCTAGCCCCAGGGGAGCAGGAACCCTTCCTCGGTGCGAGGCTCCCGAGGCTCCCCTGGGCGCAGTGGATGCTCCCACATCTCCACAGAACCCAGGGCTTCTTCATAGCAAAGCTCGTGAAGCAGTAAAAACCATGGTAATTTAGGCCCCAGCTAAGACAAACGCTGAACCCAGAGGGGTAGACCCGCAAGGGGGAGGCGGCGAGCCATGTCCATGCAAATAAACGTCAAGTACGATGACGTCTACAACGCGCTCGAGCCCCTCCGCGGCATAAAGCTCCGAGGCGCGATACCGGGAGCCCCGACCTCTAAGCTGCCGCTCCGCAAGATAGTCGAGAAGGCGCTTGGGCCCCACATAGTGGCCACCGAGGAGTACAGGGGCACCAGGATAGTAGCCGCGAAGATAGATGACGAAACCTACATGGTGTGCCACTTCGGCCTAGAGGAGCCCGACGACTTCTGCATCGTGGTAGAGGGCGAGAAAGCCTGGGATAGGATAGTGGAGGCGGCAGACAAGCTATCAAGGCTAATGAAGGAGTCCTACACTCTCACCCTCGCAGCAATAATACATGCGCTGCAGGGCATAATCCACGGCGAAGAGGAGGAGATAGAGGAGATAAGCGATCCCGACCAGGTCATAGAGGAGCTGCTGACCTGGCTACCAGAGTACATTGCAATAACAGACTAGGGAGGATGTTTTGTCGGGCCGCAGCGGCCCGCCCCTAACGGATACCCGGGGTCACCCCCTGCGCCGGGACAACGGCGCGGTCGCCCCGGGCGATACCCGGGCATGCAGAAACGGGGAAGTAGTAGCCTATTCTTAAAAATCGTGGCAAGAGGCGGTGCCGAGGAGTGCTTCACTGCTGCTCGCTGTAGAGCTTTATCCAAGCCTGCCATGCCAGCCAGCGGCACCAGCCCCTGCCGAACAGCCAGCCCGGCCTAGCCCACGGCGGGTACGCTGCCCAGGGGCCCCTGCCGGGCCAGGGCGGTACCGGCGCCGCTGCGGGCTGCTGGCTCTGCTGCTGGGCCGGGGGCTGCTGCCAGGCCGGCGGGGCCGCCCACCAGGGGCCCATGCCCCATCCGCGGCCCATTCCCCAGCCTCTGCCTCCTCTGCCCCCTCCGCCGCGCCATCCGCGGCCTTTACCCCATCCAGGCATGCCTCACACCTCCATTAAATGGAACTCGTTTCGGGTTCTGAGTCCCAGTATACTCCTAGAGGAGACGCCACATTTAATGTTGTTTTCGCCGCTCCGAAGCAACACCCATACCTTGACTCCACGCTCCCGCCAGCTGCGGAGAACAAGGTATGCCAAGAAGGCCCCGCGGCGAGGAAGCGTTACGTCTCCTCCGGCTCTACACTCCGAGGCTACGCTGGTGCCCAATCTGCGGGGCACCAGTCCTAGGCCGCGAGACATGCCCCCGCTGCGGCTCCAGGACCCTTGAGGTCAAGCTTGTCCCGCCGGGCGACGCCAAACCGGCATGGGAAAAGGAGAAGAAGGAGACATGGAGCGCGGCGGTGGAGCAGCTAGGCAGGGAGGCAGCGGAGAGGCTCCTGGGCGGCCCCACAGCCTTCTGGCTCCTGAACCCCGTCCAGGCCCTCGACGCGGCCCACGAGATACTGGTTGACGGCCACACGGTGGCGCAGCGCCACTACGACCCCCTGGAGCGGCAGTGGCGCATACGTCCCGATAGGGTAGGCGCAGAGATACTCGTCGAGGAGGAGACAGGCCCCTACGCCATAGTGGATGAGCCGCTCCGCCCCAGCGCGGCGGTCACACCTGCAAGGATAAGCAGCGACGCACGTACCCCCGGAGCCTACGTGGCGGTCAAGGGCAAGGGCCCCAGCTACGGCGTAGCCAGGGTCCTCGAGCGCGGCCAGCTCCGCGTACTAAAGGCATGGAGGAGGAACAGGCCGATAAAGTGGAGGCACAGGCCGAGGAGCCTGAGCATAGACGAGGCCGTAGAGATAAACAGGACGTGGCTCGAGGAGAGGGAGAGAGAGGCCGCCGAGTGGCTCCGCGAGACATTGGCCAGGCACAGCGGCAGGCCTCTAGCGGGCCTCAGCGGTGGCAAAGACAGCACAGCGGCGGCGGCGATAGCGGCCAGGGCCAGCGTAGAGGAGGCTTACACCGTGGACACCGGCGTCGAGCACCCCGAGAGCAGGGAGACCGTCGAGAAGGCCGCGGAGAAGCTCGGCCTCCGCCTCCACGTAGCGGAGGCAGGCAACGCCTTCTGGCAGGGAACAAGAACCTACGGGCCACCGGCCAGGGACTACAGGTGGTGCACGCGGCTCGTCAAGCTAGCCCCCCTCTCCAGGCTGTTCAGGAGGCTGCGTAGCGGTTCAAGGATAATCATGGTGACCGGGCAGAGGGGCGCAGAGAGCCCCCAGCGCGCAGCCGCGCCCAGGCTCGCCCAGAGCGGCACCATAGGCAGGGGCCGTGACCTCGTCGCATCCCCCATCCAGAGGTGGAGCAGCCTAGAAGTCTTCCTCTACCTCCGCCTCCGCCGCCTACCAGTAAACCCTCTCTACATGGAGGGCTACGAGAGAATAGGCTGCTACATGTGCCCCGCAAGCCACCTCTACGAGTTCCATGTCTTTGAGAAACGCCGCCCCCAGCTATGGGCACAGTGGCTCACCGTCCTCAAAGCCTATGCCCGCAAGGCAAGCCTACCCGAGGCATGGGCAACCTACGGCTTCTGGCGCTGGAGGCTAAGCCTCCCATCAGAAGCACGTCAGCTAGCCCGCCGCCTAGGCCTAAACCCCGAGAAGCTCGCCTCAGCAGCCATTGCAGCCCAGCTCCACGCCTCAACAGAGTACAGCCCAAGAGCCACATGCCTCGCAGCAACCCTCCCAGGCCCAAGGGCGCCGAGCAGCCTACGGGACTGGCTCCGGGCGGCAGGTCAGCCGCCAAGAGGCATAGCCTTCGACGAGGATACTATGAGCATCCGCATCTGCACTCCCAGCCCTCCCCGCCCCGTGCTCGCAGCAGCAGCGGCGGCATGGACCTGCCTCCGCTGCGGACTCTGCGCAGAAGCATGCCCCGAGGAAGCAATAACAGCCCCAGGCAGAATAGAGGCAGAGAGATGCACAAGCTGCAGGGCATGCATCTACGCATGTCCCTCCTCCGTGCTCGCAGACGCCCTAGCAAAGCTCGCAAGGGAGG
Organism: uncultured Hyperthermus sp.; assembly: GCA_964542985.1. GTDB lineage: Archaea > Thermoproteota > Thermoprotei_A > Sulfolobales > Pyrodictiaceae > QNYQ01. Next base: position 9,230 of record CAZIWH010000062.1, read on the forward strand.
CCCTGCGCCATGCCCAGCAGACGGGTATTCCTCGCAGCCATGGCCGCAGCCGCCGCAGCCTACACTCTGGGAGGAGCAGTGACAAGCACAAGCCTCGAAATAACCAGGGTCAGCGCCGGCATAGGGGTAAAGACAGTGCTCCTCACAGACCTCCACGTACACGCAAAGAAGCCCGCAGAAGTCGTAAAGGCGGTCAAGAGGATTAAACCCCGTCTCCTACTAGTAGCGGGAGACAGCTGGGACGAACGCACACCAAGAGGAGCACGAACAGCACTAAAAACCCTCGAAGAACTCCTCGAAGCAGTCCACGAAGCAGCGCTGGTCTACGGAAACCACGAGTACGCCGCAAAAAACAAGGTTCTCGACCCAAACACTGCGACAAGCCTCCTGGAACACATGGGCTACCGCGTGCTACGCGACCAGGCAGAAACACTCACAGGCCTCAAGATCTGTGGCCTAGACTGGCATCCAGACCCGGCAGCCTACAAGAACACGCCCAGAGGCTGCGATATAGTACTCGTGCACAGCCCCGACGCTTTCCACTACGCTGACCCAGAGACGCCGACACTCTACCTAGCAGGCCACACCCACGGAGGCCAGTGGTGCCTACCAGGGGCGATCCCCATAATCACCAACAGTCGATACGGCTACACATGGGGTCACTACCGCAAAGGCGAGGCACAGATGTACGTATCCAGAGGCCTAGGTGAAATGATTCCGCCACGCCTCTACTGTTCCTATCAGCTAGTCATAATACAGTAGTGCAGCCCTCCACTTACGCCCAGCCGTAGACAGCAGTCGCTCAAAGCCCGTAGCAGGAGCCCCCCGGGCGCCGCTAAGAAGACACGATTAGCAACGCCGTCGAGGTATCGGGGTTGTGTTGGCCTGTTCTCGATGCAGTAACGTCTCCTTTGTCCTTTGTCTTGACTTTTATCTTGACCGGTAGCCTTGGATAGCTGAGGAACAACGATTTATGGCTTAAATTCTAGCTCTTCTGCGAGCCTTCTCTGCGTAGCTCGGTAGGAGGCTGTATGCCTCAGGTGCTGTTAGTGGTCCCGTCGTATAGATTTCGAAGGGTATTCCTCTGGATTGGCTATACGGTTCTCGTTGCTTCCTCCCTGGGGGCGGCTGGTACGTTGACCCCGCCTGCTCCGTGGTTCATGGTTCTGCGTGTCTTCGGGGCTGTACTCTTCGCGGCTTCTGTTTTAGCTGCTGTGTGGATACATTCGATGTTTCCGCCGAGGCATGACAGGCCGGAGGACTTCGAGGAGTTGATGACAAGCGGGCCATACGCCTACTGTAGGCATCCCTTCTACCTGGCGCTCATGGTTAACCAGTTCTCGTTGCCGATTCTCTTCTTGAGCCTCACGGGCCTTATTGTCTACTTGTTGTTGTTGCCGCTTTGGCTGATGCTTATCAAGCTCGAGGAGAGGGAGCTGCTGGAGTACTGGGGTGAGAGGTACCGGGAGTACATGAGGCGTGTGCCTATGCTTATCCCAAGGCCGTGGCGTAGGAGGGGCGGCGAGAAGGGCTAGGGGAAGGTGTTTTGTGGTGCGGGGGGTGGG
>CAZIWH010000063.1:0-10221 GCA_964542985.1 uncultured Hyperthermus sp.
GGCGGGTCCGCCAGCGGGCCGTCGAGCATGTAGACTGCGCCGGGATCCCGTCTGGCGGCCTCGGCTAGTACAAGCGTCTCGAGCATAACCATCGCGGCCTCCGCGGCCTCCTCCGCCTCGGGCCCGGAGCCCGGGACGAGGAGGAGCCTAGCCATGTGCAGCTCCCCTGGCCCCACAGCGGCTGCGTGGAGGGCGACAAGGAGCCGGGAGCCGAGCCTCGCCCTGGCCATGCCGCCGTCTACGCCGTACAGCCTGCCCGGCTTCGCCTGCTCGACGCGGTGGAGAAGCCCACGGCTCTGGAGCGCCTCCAGAGCCTCCTCGGCGGCCTCCACTGCGCCGCGGTAGAGCCGGGGAGCCTGCTCCGCTAGGAGCCTGGCGGCGTCCTCCAGGGCCTCGCCGGGGCTGCTGCGGGGCCCGGGCCCCGAGGCCTGGAGGAGGCGGCTAAGCAGCCCCTTCTTCACCGTGGGCCAGCCTCCTCAGGGCCTCCACTAGCCTTGTGCGGCCCATCCTGTGGCCGACGCTCCTCCCCGGCGCGCGGACGAGCACGGGGTGGCCTAGGAGGCTCATCTGGCCCATGAGGAGCGCGACGCCCCTGGGGAGCCGGGTGAGCCTCTCCCGGAGCCCCTGGGGGAGCCCTCCCGCGGCTCTGGCTATGTAGGAGACGTCGTCGGGGGCGCTCCTGAACACTATGAAGGTGTTCAGCATGCTTAGCACCACCGGGTCTATGAAGCTCGGCCTCTGGCTGACGAGGACGAGGCTTAGCCCGAACTTCCTCCCCTGCGTAGCTATCAGGGCGAGGTAGTCGCGGGCGAGGCTCCAGGCGACGGGGTAGGTGCGGGGGTTCGGCGCATAGTTCTGCGCCTCCTCTATCACGAGCGCCATGTAGCGCTCCACTCCCCTGGACTTGTAGTCGGTGAACTTCTTGTAGAGGAGCCTCGCAAGGTAGGCGAGCACCAGCTGCCGGAGGGGCAGCGGGACCCCCGGCGCACCCTCCGCGGAGAAGTCGAGGATAACCATCATGGGGCCCCCGGTGGCCTCGTCTACGAGTCTCTCGTCGAGGCTCGGTCTCCTGCTCAGCAGCCCATAGGTCTCCACTAGGTCGGCCCTTATCTTCTCCAACGCGCTGCGCACCGCCCTCCCCGTCTGGGGGTGGAACGGGGCCCCCGGCCCCCTGCTCAGGGACTCCACGGTCTCCAGCAGCTCAGTCATCCTCTCCGTGAGCAGCTCTGTGAACCCATAGGCGCCCTCGAGTTCGCGTAGCGCCCTCTCCAGGAGGCTCACCTGCAGCTCATTGACCTCCACGCCGCCGCTCCTGTAGGCCGCAATGAACTCCGCTATCTCCCGCGCAGTGAAGCCGTCCAGGCTTATCGTCAACGGCCTCGTGTAGGGCCGGTGCCTGGCCCTGCTCCTGGGGAAGACGAGGCGCAGCACCCCACGGTACTCCCCCACCCTGCCGCCACGCGCAAACTCCTCATGGTAGTCAAGGTAGTCCCCGTTAGCATCCACAACCATCACGGGAAGCGCTCCCCGGAGCCCCTCGCCCAGGGGGATACGGGATAGCAGCTCCAGGAGCCCGCCCACCGCGTAGCTCTTGCCGCTCCCAGTCTCCCCGAAGACCCCTACATGCATAGTGATGTTCTCCACGCTGAGCGGCGCGCCAAGCCCCTCGTAGCCGAGGAGCCTCCCGAACCACACTACGCCCGGCTCCTCCTCGCCCAGCCCCAGCATGGAGCGCAGCTCGCCGGCTCCGAGGAGGCGGACAGGCTCACCAGGCCATGGAGGAGCACCGGGCTCCCCCAGGCCTCCACCCCTCTGTGGAGCCCCAAGCACAGAGGCCTCCGCTACAACGTAACCAGCGACCTCGCCGAGCAGGCCCTCCGGCCTACGCCCCATCCTCCGGGCAGCGCTCCACTCGTCACCCTCCTCGTACAGCATGCTAACCGGCCGGAGCACCTCAACACGGGCCAGGACGGGTTCACTCCTCTCCCCGCCCGCGACAACGAGGACGCCCTCACGAACCCTCTTCTCGCCCTCAACAGTCAACTGGAACCGTATCCTGCTCGTCGTGGAGCCCGACAACACCAGGCCGACAACACTCAAGACTCCATAACGCCTCCGCGGAGGACCGTTCCTACCCGAGCCGCTCCGAGACTATAACCCACTGGCCTAAGCTCAAGGACAGCATGGTAGCACTATGCCAGTGTACAGCCAAGCCAGGGCAGCCCTTAAAGGAGCAGGCAGCAGCGACAACACCCACGGGGGCTGGCTGTGCGCGTTGTAGTCAAGGTGCTGAGGAAGAGACAAGTCACGATACCCAAGGAGGTCGCCGACGCGCTTAATATACGTGAAGGGGACTATCTTGCTATGAAGGTGGAGGACGGCCGGATAGTGGTTGAGAGAATAGACCCGCTGGACATGCTCAAGGAGCTTCTCTCGGCCAGGACGGGGAAAGGCCTAGCCGAGGAGATAGACCGTGAGAGAAGGCTCTCCGAGAGGAGCTAGGTGCTTCTACGACACAAACGTGGTAGCAGCCTATATCCTCGGAGAGGAGGAGAGGGAGGAGACGGCGGCGGAGGCGCTACACTCCTGCACAGTCCGCGGCGCCTCCATAATAACGCTCCACGAGCTGGCACACATACTGCTCCGGAGAAGCCTGGGCACCCGCCTGGAGGATGTGCTGGCTCTCCTCGAGAGGGCTTTCACGCTTCACGGTGTGACGAGGGAGGTGGCCGTCACGGCGGCGCGGCTGAGGCTCAGCCACCGGCTCCCAGAGGTCGACGCACTCATACTTGCGACCGCCGTCGAAGAGGGCTACGACGTGTTCTACAGCTTCGACAACGACTTCGCGGAACTAGATGGACAGGAAATAGGGTCAACGACGGTACGCTACCTGGGGTAGCCCCAGGCTCCTCGCCGGGTCCAGTACCGGCGCCCCACCTCGGCCACCACAAAAAAGTGGCCATAACGGGCTACCAGGCCGGTGTGAGGAGTGCCTCCTGGCAAGCTCCTGCCGCTAGCCGCCCTGTTCATCCTCCTCGCGTTGGCCACGGCAGCGCAAGCCTATCAGCAAAGGCTCTCGCAACCAGTGCTGCTGCCCAGCGCTAGGGGCTTGAACCCGGTGCTCTTGACGAGCCGCGGCCCCGTGCCGCTCCCCTGGATGCCGGCCCCCTCGGGCACCGTGACGCACGTGGTATACACCAATATAACGTGGCACGGCAGGCCGCTCAGCCAGCTCCCCCCGCGGGAGGCCGCCCGCATACTACGCGAGGCGGCCAGGCACGACTGGAGGCTCCCAGGCCTACGCGTCGAGGAGGGGAAGCTAACGCTCCTATCCTACCGGCCCGGAGAGGAGAGCATAGTCGTGCTGCTCCCCGTCCGGCTCGACGCAAGACCCCTTGCGCCGAGGGAGGCGCTTGAGGAGGCGGCCAGGCTGGGCGCCAAGCAGGTCTACACCGCGGGCGGAGCCGCCATAGCACTAGTGGCGTCGCCGAGGGCGCCTATGCTGCCGCCGCTCGGCCCCCGCGACCACGTAGCGATAGCCGTCACGGGGCCCTGGGGCACCGCAGTCTTCCGGGCCACCGGCAGCCAGCTACTACACCCAGCCCAGGCCCAGAAGCTACAACCCCCACCATCAATCCTCTCCACGAAGCCAGCGTCCCTCCGGACAGCGGGCCAGGCGCCGAGCCAGGCCTGGCCCGGGCCAGCCTCGCAGCAGGAGTCCATGCTGATAGACGTTGTGCCCTGGAGCGACGTCCACTACCAGGACGGCGAAGCCCCCAGCCCCCTCGTGGAGCACATCCAGCTAGGGGCCTGGAGGCGCTGGCTGCTCAGCCACCGGGCATACACGCCGCCACGCACCACCAGGATGACACTCACATTCATAGCCACGTCTAGCAAGTCCAACATATTCATCCTACGCATGAGCCTAAACAGCGACACCCTCCTAGACCCAGTCGCAGCGATAGAGCCCGGGGCACGCTACATAGCCCAACTAGTATACTACACAACACCCCAGCCCAGCACGGGCCCAGAGAACACTATCCGAGTCGAGGTGGACGCACCCAGCCAGCCCGTAGACATGAAGACCAGGATACTGCTAACAGCAGTAAGCGTAGCCGGGCCCCCTACGCCGGACAACGCCGTAGCAGAAGCCGAGTCAACAGCCTACGGCATAGTAGGCGTCGAGAACGGGCAGCCAGTGATAACGCCAATAGGCAGCACACCTAGAGTAGCACACAACCCGGGCATAGCGATACCTACCTCCGGCTCCATGTCTGTGCCACTTATAATATCGCCTTCTATACTTAACGTAAACGCTTATATCTCCGCCTCAGTGCAGTGCACGTACTCCATCAATTCAGCTACAATAGCGTTGAACAACATAATATCACAATGTATACCCGTAGACAGCCATAGATTTGTATGTAACATTGGAGGGCTTCTAGTCTCCCAACAACTGTGGAAAACTCTGGAGCTAGGCCAGCCGCTATTCGTAACCATATCAGTAGACCCGAGGCCGCACCGCCTCTACCAATGCGTTATAGACACGTTGACCGTAAGGTACAAGACGAGGGCACGAGCATTCTTTACCGCTCGGCATATCTATAAAGCGTTCAGCAGTTACCCCTTAGAAGCTAATGACTATGAGGCAGCGAACTACATAGTCAAGGATATAATAATGGTTGAGCCGTTTAGCTCCGAGGTGGGAAGCCCTATCCAGCATGCTGCGGCTGTTTTGAGCATCTACGGCTGGCGTCCAGTGTACAAGGGTCCCCAAGCCCTGGAGCTAAACATATATGTCCCAATATCAGGCTTGAAGTCAAAACCATTTAACATATATGACTATGAAGAGCTAGTATCCACGCATACTGTTAAGGTGTCGGGCACAGTAATGATCTCTCCAAGCTCTGATATGGACAAACCACTTAGTGCCTCCATCCAAGAGGTTAAAGTATATGCATTGGGAAGCGGTACAAGCGACGAATACCTAGTCTCTGGGTTCAGTATTGTCTCCTACATGTTAGGGGCAATCTCGCTACTAATGAGCGGCAACGCCGCGGCAGTAATCGGCATTGCAGGGCAGCTTATAGCAACCCCGGCTCTCTTCTACCACAACACGCTGGTCGGATATAGTGTTTGGCAGTCACCTCGTGGAGACATAATAATCGAGTTTGACGCTTACCCTGACTGGAGAGGCACGCTCAAAGGAGTAAGGATTTACGTTAACAGAGTGGACACGCCTACAGCGCATTGGCATGGCGGCCTCAATGTGTGGTACTCTTTAGCATACGAACTCGAGACTGATATGATTATCCCGAGAAACTTCAACATATATAGTGAGGTGGATTTCTCAGGCAGCGTACACATACCGATACTAAAATAAACTGATTTACTTCTAATAATATTTTTCTAATATATTAAAATAGCTTGAGTTTGATCATATATTAGCTGTAACGGTGACCGTCTAAGATGTCGCGGCAAATCTTTTCAACGCGCTCGGCTTGTCTCGCAGGCCTTGCTGTTATAGTAGCGGGTATTCAATATTTGTTCTCAGATATTGTATGTAAAGCAAACTGTGCGGCATATGTTTCTACACCCTGGATAGAATTTGGTCAAAAAGCCATCATAGTCGCATTATTCTTTACTATGCTCTGGGAGTCTATTACGTATATTGCAGCATTATTAGTTACTAGTTATGCGGTAAAGGGATGGCCCAGGGCATTTCTTAAAGCGCTTCTCACTTATTTTGCAATAAGGCTCTCTGCCCTAGCACTTTACGCTTCGGTAATGCATTTTGCTACAAGCTTCTTCGTGGATTACTATAGCATAGTGAGCGCAGTCTACATGTTAGCCAAGTTCATAGCTATTATAACGGGCTTCGCTATAACGGTAGGAGATGTCTTAACCGCCATTAAGATTCTCCTCGTCGCAGGCTTTACGAGACTAGTGTTTGACTGGATTCCTCCAATGCTTTACCAATGCACGTGCATGGGCCGGACCGTGGTGGCTATCAGGCTTGGCAGCCTTATGGGCAGCACGGCTTACGTCGTAGCCGCCTACCTTGCGGCCCGACGGTGGTGCTGTACCCCACGGCGGGGGAGAGCGTGGACTGGATGGTGGCGGCACGTGTAGCGTCCGGGTCTAGGGTGCAGTCCTCTGGCCCAGCCCCAGGCATCCTCTACAGCGCTGCAAGCGGAGCTGCTGGCTGGAGGTGGTGGCTCATAGCTGAGCGTTTTTCAGTAGTCAGCGCAGCGTCGTAGAGGAGCCTGGGGCTGGTGAAGGGTGGCTTCGGTTGAGGGTTTTGAGCGGAGGCTTGCCGGTGTTGTCGCGGCTGCTTATGTGGTGTTTGAGCTTGTAGCGCTGGCAGCGTTGGCAACGGCTGTGGTGCTGAGCGTCTACGACTTCTTCCATGGGCTCTTGGTGCATGGTTTCGAGTACGCGGAGGTTATAACTAAGGTTCTGCTGATACTCGTGTTCGTGGATCTTATGAGGACTATTGTTGGGAGCCTTGTTGAGGGCAGGTTTAGGATGGATGTGCTGCTCGAGGCGATAACTATCGCTGTGGCGAGGGATCTCATCGGCATGCTGGCGCTCGTCGAGAAGGGGTTCAGCCCGGTGAAGCTGATAGTCCTGACCGGTGTGTTGACCGTCACTGCGCTGCTCTGGTGGATGGCCAGGAGGGTTGAGAAGAGGGAGCCGGGGCCCTGTATAAAGCCAGAGGCTGCCGGCTAGTCTCTTCTCCAGCCCAGTTCCCCGCGGAGGTACTTGTCAATGGCCTCGGCGGCGTCTAGGCCGCTTTTCATCGCCGGGCCTATGAGGCTTGCCCCGTGGCTCACGTCGCCGGCTGCGAAGACGGGCTCCCTTGTGGTGCGCTTGTACTCGTCAACGTCTATTGTCCCGTCCGGGCGGAGCCTTATCCCATAGTCGCCGCCGTTGAAGGGCGGGGTTGGGAGCAGCCCGATGGCCTCCAGCACCATGTCGGCCTCTATGGTGTAGTACTCGCCCTCCACGGGGACGGGCTTGGGGCGCTTAGCGCCGGGCTGCTCTACGAGCCTCATCCTCTGCAGCTTCACCGCTCTCAGCCTCCCGCCGTCGGCTATGTACTCTACGGGCTGGGAGAGTTCATGTATCACCGCTCCCTGCTCCTCCGCCTCCCTGAAGCCCCTGGGCCCTGCGGGGGCGTAGCGGCGGGTGCGGCGGTAGACTAGGTGTATCTCCTCTGCGCCCAGCCACTTGGCGACGTAGACGGCGTCTACCGCGGTCAAGCCGCCCCCGATCACGACGACCCTGGGGGCTATCGGGGGCTTCTCGGCACGGTAGCCGTAGCGCCACATGTGGTAGTCCACTATCCACTCCATGGCTGGCAGCACCTGTGGTAGCTCGCTGCCGGGGATGCGGAGCCTCCTGCTCCTCCACGTCCCGGTGGCTATCAGTGTGGCGTCGTGGCTCTCGATTATGTCTCCGAGGAGCACGTCGCGGCCGACGAAAGTGTTCCGGCGGAACACGACGCCTATATCCATTAACTCCCTTATGCCTCTCCTGACCCTCTCCTTGTCTATATGTATGTCGAGGACGCCGAAGACGAGGAAGCCGCCTGGCTCCGGGTTCTTGTCGTAGACCTCGACGCGGTAGCCGCGGCACCGGAGGAGCCCGGCCGCGTAGAGCCCCGCCGGCCCAGCCCCGATGATTGCCACGGTCTTGCCTCTCTCCGGGTGCTCCCCGGGCCTGCAGCGCAGGATGAACCTCACAGCAGCGGCACACCCCCCATGTAACTGCTGGGAGCCCGGTGGGCCAATAAGCGGTGCCCATTCCCTTGGAGGCTCACTGGTTTGCACTGCAGGACGAGCCTCTGACCGTTATCTGGTAGCGGATAAAAACTGGTGCCATGGCCTTCTCTCCCTGCCGGTGCCAGCGCCGTGAACAAGCTCCTCCTCGCAGCCATAGTCGCCGCGGTGGCCGCGTCCGCCGCCCTCATCGTCCTCCATGGCCGAGGTGGCGTGGTCCACGCGAGAGTCTCCACGACTACCAGTCTCTACGCCACGGGGCTCCTAGACTACCTGGCCAAGCGGTTCGAGGCCACCCACCCCGGGGTCAGGATAGACTTCATCGCCGTGGGGAGCGGCGCCGCGCTCCGTATGGCCGCGGATGGGGAGGCCTGCATGGTTTTCGTGCATGCGCCGAGCCTCGAGAAGAAGTATATAGAGGAGGGCGTGCTCACAGGGCACAAGATTATCGCGTACAACTACTTCGTAGTCGTCGGGCCGCCCAGTGACCCCGCTCACGTCCGTAGCGCCAAGAACGCGGCTGAGGCCTTCAAGAGGATCTATGAGGCCGGAGAGGAGGGCAAGACAAGGTTCGTCAGCCGCGGGGACATGAGCGGGACGAACGTGAAGGAGCTTAGCCTCTGGAGGCTCGCCGGCATAAACCCCGAGGAGCTGAAGAGCAAGAAGTGGTACGTGGTGAGCGGCCAGGGGATGGCGCAGACCCTGGTCATGGCTGACCAGCTCGGCGCCTACACGCTGAGCGACATAGGCACCTACCTTAAGCTGAAGAAGGAGGGGAGGCTGCCCCACCTCACCGTGCTCTACAGCAACTCCACGGAGCTGATAAACATCTACAGCATCTACCTTGTCAAGGGTTGCAGCGGCGCCGAGGCGAGGGCTGCGAGGGAGTTCTACGACTGGGTCTACAGCCACCGCAGCCTCATAGGCAGCTATGGAGTCAAGGAGTACGGGCGCCCACTGTTCTACTCCCCGGTGGGCAAGGAGAAGCAGCTTATGGAGATATGGGAGGAGCTGGCCCAGGGCTGACGCGTCTTGGAGGAGAACGTGGCTGCTATAGCTTTGAGGAGCATCGTTTTCTCAGGCTCAGCCACGCTGCTGGCCGCCGCCTGGAGCCTCCCCGTAGCCTACCTTATGGCGCGCCGCGGCCTCCGCTCCGCTGCCGCGGTGGCGGAGAGCCTCGTCGGGGTACCCACGGTGCTGATAGGGTTGCTCATATACTTCCTCTTCTGCAGGCAGGGGCCCTTCGGCTCCCTGGGGATACTCTACACGCCGGCCGCAGTGGTGCTCGGGGAGGCGGTGCTCGTCACGCCCCTCCTCGTCGCGGTTGCCTACAGGGTGCTCCGCCGCTCCGTCGAGACAGTGGGGGAGCTCGCCCTGAGCCTCGGAGCCTCCGAATCCGCCGCGGCTGCGCTGGTGCTCCGGGAGAGCCTCCCCGGCCTAGCTGCGGCACTGGTCATGGCGTTCTCCAGGGCGGTGGGCGAGCTCGGCGTCGCCCTCCTCGTGGGGGGTAACATTATGGGCTATACCCGCACACTCACCACGGCGATCGCCCTGGAGGTGAGCAAGGGTAGCTTTGAGACCGCGCTTGAGCTGGGCGCGGTGCTGGTAGCGATAATGGTTGCCGTGGGGCTTGCGTCGAGGCTCCTCCAGAGGCTCGCAGAGGGGTGAAGCCATTGGCGGCGCCGGTGCTGGAGGCGCGGAGGCTCTGGCTCCGCTACCCGGGGCAGAGGAGATGGACCCTCCGCGATGCAGCGCTCGCCCTCCACGCAGGGGAGGTGGTCTCCGTCCTGGGCCCCAACGGGGCGGGGAAGACCACGCTCCTCAAGGCCGCTGCGGGGCTGCTCCGCCCACAGCGGGGCGAGGTGCTCGTCGAGGGGAGGAGCCTCTGGGACGCGCCACCCGGGGAGAGGCTGTTGTTGCGCCGCCGCGTGGTCTACGTATCCGAGAAGCCCGTGTTGGTCAGGGGAACCGTTCTGGACAACATAGTGCTGGGGCTCCGTCTCCGCGGAGCCCCGAGGGAGGAGGCCGAGGAAGCCGCTAGGAGGGCCGCGGAGAGGCTCGGCGTGCTGGGGCTCCTCGGAGAGAGGGCGTCGGGGCTGAGCAGGGGCCAGCAGCAGCTCGTCGCCCTCGCCAGGGCCCTCGCCCTCTCTCCGAGGGTGCTGCTGCTGGACGAGCCCTTCGCCCACCTAGACGTCTCCAGGAGGAGGCTGCTCGCCAGGGTGATAACCGAGGAGGCCTCTAGGGGCGCAGCTGTCGCGGTAGCCACGCATGACACGTACCTTGCCTCTAGGCTGGCGTCTCGCCACGTGGTGGTAGAGGAGGGGGCTACTAGGACTGTGAAAACATTGGAGGAGGCCCTGGGGCTACTCTAGGATGCCGAGGCCGCGGAGATAGTCGAGGAGGTCGTCGACCACGTCGCCGGGCCCCGCACGGCCCT
>CAZIWH010000064.1:0-10039 GCA_964542985.1 uncultured Hyperthermus sp.
AGGGCGCTCTACGGCCGCTATGTCGAGCCGGAGGAGGTTGTGGCCAAGGCGTTGGAGTACGGAGCCGACGGCATAGCCTACACCTACAACGAGCCAACCATATTCCTGGAGTACGTGAGAGACGTGGCAGAGATAGCCAAGAAGCATGGCCTCTACAACGTGATGGTTACGAACGGGTACCTTACCCCCGAGGCGGTGGACTACATAGGCCCCTACATGGACGGCGTGACGGTTGACTTCAAGGGCAGCGGCAACCCGGAGTTCTACAAGAGGTTCATGTTCGTCCCAGACCCGAGCCCGATATACGACGCGATACTCGCTATGAAGGAGAAGGGCTGGTGGATAGAGATAACCGACCTAATAGTCCCCAAGTATGGTGACAGGGAGGAGGATCTCCGCCGCCTGGCCCGCTGGGTGGTGGAGAACCTCGGCGAGGAGACCCCGTTCCACCTCCTACGCTTCCACCCCGACTACAGGCTCACATACCGCCCGCCGACCCCCGTAGAGACCCTGGAGAAGCTGGCCAAGGCTGCAATGGAGGAAGGGCTGAAGCATGTGTTCCTGGGCAACGTTCCCGGCCACCCCCTGGAGAACACCTACTGCCCACGCTGCGGCTACCCGGTGATAGAGCGCCGCGGCTTCTACATAGTAGCCTGGCGCCTCGGCAAGGAGAACCGTTGCCCCAAGTGCGGCTACAGGCTCAAGATAAGGGGGCGGTTCCACGGCGGCGCCGCAGGTGTGCTCCTCCCAGTCTACTAGCTAGGACTACCCGGGCCTATCCAAACAATATACCGGGGTGTCTTCGTCCCCCAACGTGTCGGAGACCCAACCGCTTATCTACGACCTTCATGCTTATCTTTTAGCTCGGAGAGCAGGAGGAGGTGAACAGCTGTGGCTGAGAAGCAGCCCCTAGAGGAGCTGAAGCTCCGCGAGATAAGCATCCCCGTCGAGGTGCCGGTGAGGCCTGTCAGCAAGAGGGAGATAAAGCAGCTGGAGGCGGCCCTGATAATAGGTACGCTGTTTCGCCCCGATGTGCTCCAGAAGGCGCTCAGCAAGGAGGAGTTCACTACCTGGATAGACAGCCTAGCCGTAGCGGCCGCGGCGCTGGCGATGGAGAAGGCCGGGTACACTGTACGCCAGATAGCGGAGGAGCTGGGCCGCACAGAGGCGACGATACGCCGCCACCTCCGCGGCGAGACCAAGGCTGGCAAGCTTGTGCGGGAGACCTACGAGATGCTCGTCCGGGGCGAGCTGAAGCTCGCCGTCCCCGTGGTGAGCCCCGAGGCCGAGGAGGAGCTACGGAAGCTACAGGAGCAGGTAAGGAGCCTCGAGGAGGAGCTGCGCAAGGTGCGCGACGAGAACGAGGAGCTGAGGAAGAAGCTCGAGGAGCTTGAGGGCGGGAAGAGGAAGCTGGAGGAGGAGCTTGGGAGGCTCAGGGAGGCCGCCAGGGCGGCTGCCGAGGAGATAAGGGAGGCCCGCAGCCACCTCGAGGAGGCGGAGAAGAAGCTCCAGGCCCAGGCCTAGCCTCTTTTCTCCCCAGGACAGCCGGGCTTGCAGAGGAGGAGCGCCTCGAGCTCCCTGGTCAGCCCTGGGAGCTTCACGCCTCTCCTCGAGTGCCTCGTGTCGCTCAGCCCTACTATGTAGACGTGGATGCTCCTCAGTATATCCGCCTCGTCGCGGAGCCTCCTCACGTAGAGGGGCACCCAGCCCGGCACGGGGAAGTCCACCGTAACGACCCTGGCGCCGGGCCTCAGCTCCTCCTCGAGCCTGGGCCTCAGCTTCTCGTTTATGCTTGCATAGAGGTAGAGGTAGACGAGGGTCGCATCCTGGAGCCTCACCTTGAAGAAGTCCTCCTCGACTATGGTCACGCGGTCGGCGACGCCGTTCTCCACGGCGTTTGCCCTAGCTAGCTCGGCTAGGACGGGGTCTATCTCCACCCCGACTGCCCGCTTGACGCAGAACCTCTTAGCAGCTGTGACCACGACGCGGCCGTCCCCGGAGCCCAGGTCGTAGACGACGTCGCAGGGCCCAGCCCACGCGGCCTCCAGGGCGGCCCTCACCACGCTGAGCGGCGCAGGTATGTAGGGCGCAACCCTTCCCTGGGGCTCCACGCGTCTTCACCTCCTCTTCGAGGGCCTCCTGGCTAGGGCGAGCCAGAGGCAGCGGGGGCTGAGGTTGAAGGCGGGTACCTCGCGGCGGTACCTCTCGTACTCCTCCCCGAAGCGGGCCAGGCTCTCCCTCTCATCAACCTTGACAGCCATCACCAGGATGAGGATCATCTCCGCTATGGCGGCTGCGATGGCAGCGGGGGAGCAGAGCAGCAGCGCCACGCTCAGCGGGAACATGGAGAGGAAGAGGTGCATCGGGTGCCTCATACAGCCGTAGGGCCCCTCCCTCACAAGCCTCTCTATCTCCCCGAAGCGGCCTCCACGGGGCTTACCGTAGACGGCAAGGTAGCGGCCCGTCACAGCGGCTGCGCGGAGAACCACCGCCAGCAGCGCCAGCCCGGCCACACGGCAGGGGAGGCAGGGAACCCTGACGCCGAGGCGCGGGTCGAGGGCCATGTGGGCGGCCACGAGCACGGCTATCATAGCCGCCCAGGCCGCGGCCCTCACCCTGTTGCTCACGATAGCTCCTTTCTCCGTCAAAGCCCTCAGGCCTGGGTGAAGCATCCGGGCACCCTGGGGCGGCTAAATCCCTAGGCTGCGGAGTAGCTCCCAGTACGCGGTGTCGCCGAGTATCTCCTCCTGCTCCCTCCTCACCTTGTTGAGCAGCCCCGCGGCGCCTCTCCTCACGAAGTCTGCGAGTGCCTCCGCTGCTCCGGGGCGGAGTCGGGGATCCTGGGGGAGCCCCGCGCGGCCTATGCTGGCCTTCGCCAGCAGCCAGGCGCCCGCCGTGGCTGGCGTCGCCGCAGCCCTAACAGCCTCCCTGTCCAGGTCCCCGCCGGTGGCCCACCAGAGCTCCCTCACATAGGAGACCCCAAGGGCCCTCATAAGCTTGTCCTCCCACTGCTCGTAGAGCCTCCTCTCATTAGCTTCCACCTCCTCCAGCACGCTGCGTGGGGCGAGGCCGCTCAGCGGCGCCCTCACCGCGGCAGAGGCCAGCGCCTCATCCAGCACGGGCTTGAGGCTCCCGTGCACGTAGGCGACGGCGGCCGCATAGGCGCTGTGCAGCACGGTAGCCATGAACGCCTCCACGGGGTCCACCACCCTCCTCTGCCATACCCCTCTCACAGCCTCCACGAGCTCCCCGGGATCCACCGGGTCGGTGGCAGCAGGCCTGCCGTCCACGAGGAGCCACGGCACACTCCAGATCCTCCTCCCCAGGGCCTCAGCGGGGTTCACAACTCCTCTCAGCTCGACGGAGCCCAGTAGCCCCTCGCGGGCGAGGGTCTTCACGGCCTCATAGCTAGCATGGCACGTCGGGTGAACGTAGACCACGGGCCGCGCCAAGACAAGGGGCACCTCCAGTCCGGGCAGCGTGCCAGACGGCTCAGCGGCTAAAGCGCCTCCCCGCCTCCCCATGTGCCACGGTGCAGTCACAGCCATGGAGGACTGGTTCCCGGTCTTCATGCTTGAGAGGTGGCAGAGCCTCCACGAGACCAGCGTCAGGTATCTGCTCAGCGAGAGCGGCGTTGAACCCCCTTCATGGGAGGTGCTCCGGGGGCTCGGCGTGGAGCCGGGCCTCGTCGAGGCCGTCGACCTGGGCTACGGGTGGACGAAGGGCTGGCCCCCGCTCCGCGAGGCAATAGCCCGGATCCCGTACCGGGGCCTCGTCGGCGCGGAGAACATTGTGGTCACGGCCGGGGGCGCGGCGGAGGCCAACCTTATCACCGCCATGGCCTATGCGAGGCCGGGCTCAGTGGTGCTCCTCGACGAGCCATCCTACATGCAGCTCCACGGGCTCGTGGCCCGGCTCGGCGCCAGGCCCCTCCCGGTGCCCAGGAGCAGGGAGGAGGGCTACAAGCTTCCCGTGGAGAGGCTTGTGGAAGAGATTAGGAGGCGGAGGCCGAGCCTCCTCTACATTGTGAACCCTAGCAACCCGACCGGCGTCGTAACCCCACTGGGGGAGCTGAGGGAGCTGGCGAGGGAGGCAGCGGCGGCGGGAACCGTGTTGCTCGTCGACGAGGTCTACAGGGGGCTGGAGCATAGTGCCCCGCCGGCTCCAACTGTGCTCGAAGCCGCGGTGGAGGAGGGCGCGCTGGCAGTCTCCACGGGCAGCCTGAGCAAGGCCGCCGGCCTCCCAGGGCTCCGGATAGGATGGGTAGCGGCCTCTACGGGGGAGGCGGCGGACAGGCTGTGGGCAGCGAAGGACTATACGAGCATATCCCCGCCCAGGCCGTCGGAGGCCCTGGCCCGCGCGGCGCTGGGGGCCTGGGAGCGGCTAACCGGGAGGGCCAGGGCGGTTGCGCGGAGGAACCTCCGCCTCCTCCGCGCGGCGCTGGAGGGGCTCCCGGTGAGCGTCTTCACGGGCGGCGCAGGGGCCTACGTGCTCCTCCACCTCCCGGCGCCCGGCGTTGCGGTGGCGGAGCATCTGCTGGCGAGACACGGCCTCCTGGCGGTGCCCGGCGAGTATATGGGGGCCCCGTGTACGCTCCGGGTGGGGCTTGGCGCGGCCTCCGAGGAGACTGCTAGGGAGGCCTACAGGGTGCTCGCAGGGGGGCTGCGGGAGGCCCTGGACGAGCTGGATGAATCATGTGATACGTCTCCGGTTTAACCCTCCTCCGTGCAGCTGCCGGCTCGGTGGGAGAGCCGTGGCCAGGAGGGCCTGGCTAGCCCTGGCAGCAGCCGCGGCGTTCATTCTCCTCGCAGCGCTGCCCGCCTACATAGCGTTCATCTCCCTTCATCCGCACCGCTGCCCCTACCACAGCACACCCGCGTCCAGGGGCCTACCCTATGTCAACTTCACAGTGGAGACCGTGGACGGTATAAGGATAAGAGGCTGGATAATAGAGCCCAACAACACTGGCCCCGTCTTTGTCGTCATGCATGGCTACACTATGTGCAAGAGTGCCCCAGAGATACTCAACGTCTCGGCAGCGCTCGCGAGGAAAGGCTATGTTGTGGTCGACTTCGACTTCCGCGGCCACGGTGACAGCGGCGGCACAATGACCACTATAGGGAGGCTCGAGGTGCGGGACGCTAGGGCGGTGCTCCGCTACGTGGAGCGCCTCTACCCCCGCCGCCCTATCGTGCTCCTAGGGTACAGTATGGGCGCAGTCGTGGCAATAGTCGCTGGCGCCCACGACCCCCATGTTAAGGCGATAGTAGCGGATAGCCCCTACTACCGGCTCGGCGACGTCGTGCCCCGCTGGATAGGGGCTAAGACGCCATTCCCCTCCTGGTACGGCGTCCTCGTCCGCCTATGGGGCGAGCTGCTGGCCCACGGCAAGGTGGACCCGGGCTTCGGGCCAGCGGCCGCAGGGAGGGTGGACAAGCCGCTCCTAGTCATCTACTGTACCAGGGACCCGCTGCTCAGGAGGAGCGAGGCCGAGAAGATAGCCGAGCTGAGCCCCTGCGGCCGCCTCGTGACCGTGCCGGGGGCGGGCCACGTGGGGGCGGTGGAGAAGCTGGGCCTAGACCGCTACCTGGACATAGTGACCAGCGTCCTTCACATGAAGTGCGGCTAGCTCATGTGCTCAAGCGTGTCCGCCGCCTGCTCCAACATGTACCAGTCGAGGCAGCCATTAAGCCTAGCAGCGTCGGCCGCGGCCCGGAGGAGCAGCGCAGCCTCCTCCAGGCCGACACTCCTCCCCTCCATAGCCTCCTCTATCAGCCGGATGGCCTCCTCAAGCTCCGGGGTCGGGCCGCAGCTTAGCCTAACCGCCTGGGCCAGGCTGTACGCCTCTTCAAGCATTCTCGCCGACACGGCTCCACCTCCTCCCCGGGGCCCGTATCTCCACCACGCGGTGCAGGGGGATCACGGTGCCGTCTCGGAGCACCAGGTGCGTCCGCCGTAGCTCGACGACCTCGCTGAGGGGTATGCTCCTCAGCCCCGTCGGCCCGCCCCTCTCCCTTATCACTATCTCTGCTCCCTCCTCCTCGCCGCCGTAGACGAGGCGGGCTATCTCCTCGTATATCCTGCCGCGTTTCCTCGCCACCTGAGTCTCACCGCCTAGCAATGGTTCTATTGGATGCTATCGCCCTCTTTATCGCCTCTAGCTCTCTCTGTATCTCCTTCAGCGCCTCTATCGTCTTGTTTATCTTCTCTTCGAGCACCGTTATCCTCTCCTCTATGCTTCTAGGCTTCTGGGGCAGCGGCTGCACGGGCTTACCATGGAGGAGCACCGATAGGAGGTCTAGGTAGCTCACCCTGTGCCTGGGCACGAGGCTGTAGACTTGCCCCGTAACGGCGTCGACAAGGTCCACCGAGACGAGGCCCCGGTAGTCCTTGGTTGTGACCGTGACTTTCCAGTAGAGGCGCCCGTTTATCACCGCGGGCATCGGCTCCTGTATGGTGAGTTCGCCCCAGTCGAAGTTGGGGTGGGCCTGCTTTACGTAGCTCCCCACCTTGCTAATCCCTATGGCCGGCACGACGAGGCGGTAGACGAGGAGCCTGGGGCTAGTAGTGTTGGCGGGCACGTAGATTATGTACCGGACGCTAAACGTGTGGCCGGCGGGCTCGGCTACCAGCACCCAGTACAGGCTCCCCCCGGGCCCCTGCTCCAGGTACGGCTGGGGGTTCGTGCCGACATCCCTTATCACGTAAGTGTTGTGGAACATGTAGACGCCGAGGAGGCCCACGTGGTACCTGTATATCTCCGCCCAGCGCCTAGCCGCAACCTCTGGTAGGAGGGGGAGGCCGCGTAGCCTCGGATCCTTTGATGCCTGCTGGGGTGTGAGCACCTCCACGTGGCCCTGCTCGTCAACAACAGCGTAGCCGGCGAGCACCGGGAGGCTGTAGAGGAGCCCCCTCCTCCACCCCAGCAGCGGCACAATTATGTAGACGCGGCCTCTGTAGAGAACCTCAGCGTTGTCCTCCATGACGGGCTTGTACATGGGGCCGGCGGCGGCTACGATCTCCCTCCTAAGGGTGTCGATGTAGAGGCCGCGTATCCTGTAGACGTGGAGCCCCCAGGCCAGCGGCCTCCTCACTATGCGGACGACCGGCGGATACTGGTCACCGTAGACGAACACGACTCCAAGCGGCCGCCTGTAGAGCTGGTTCCAGAGGCCCTCCGGTTCTATTATCCAGTTGTAGACGCTGTGGGTGCCGTTGTAGTAGACGTAGCTGTCGCCCGGGTATATGCGGTGCGTCGGGGACTGTATCCTATCGCTCGCATAGACGTAGGCGGTCATGAGGGGTATGAATCTCTTCAGCCCGTTGACGTCTATAGGCAGCCCCAGCTCCTTCACATCCACCGCGTGGCTCGCGGCCACGGGGGCGTAGAGGCTGATGAGCATAAGCGCGGCGGCGATGATAGCGAGCACCAGGAGTGGGCGGAGCCTGCCGCGCAGCCCACCCCTACCCGCCACGACGCCCACGTAGGCCAGGTATGCTGCCAGCGCAGCTACTATGGAGGCCGGCGTGGAGACATAGACGAGGGGGATGGCGGCGAACAAGAGGCCCAGCAGGAAGCCGAGCCGCGCCATGTTCCCTGCTCCGAGCCTCCTGGCGGCGAAGGACGCTAGGGGCGCTACGGCGCGCAGCGAGTAGAGCAGCGCCGCTGCCGCAAGAAGCCCGCGGAGCACGGCCTCCGCGAGGGGCGCAGAGGCCCAGGCAACGGCAAGCATGTTCACGTAGAGCACGAAGCCGCCGGTGAAGAAGTAGACGACTAGAGCGGCTACGGCGACGCCCGCCGCGAGGCCCGTCAGGCTGCCTCTCCTCATCCCGTCGGGCACCCCTTCCCTGATCCCGCGGCGCAGCCCTGGAGAGGGGCCAGGGTTTATACGGCGGCTGCAGCGATATGGGGTCAAGCCAATAAGTATTGCACAGCCGTGTAGGTCGGGGGCAGCGAGAGGAGGTGCCTGGTAGGGATGGCGTTCCGCAGGTTCAGCGTCAACGTATATGCGTGGCTAAGGTACATGGAGCTGCCCTATATCGGCCCCTCCCTGCTGGTGAAGTGGGATAAGCCGCCGAGCCTCCACGGGATAATAGACCCGGCCATAGTGAAGGACGCAGCCATAAGGGGGCCAGGCGGCGAGACCAAGGGCGTGATAATAGTGAGCGAGGTCACAAGGAGCTTCCACGGCGTCGCGATACCGCTGCCGCTCCGCGAGTGGGGCCCCGGCCTCTACGCCGCCGGCCTTGAGATGAACCGGGGGGTCTACACCAGGGCCAGGCTGAAGGGCTACGGGGGGATGGTGCAGGTCTGCGTCTACGGGGGCAAGAAGGAGGCCGAGCAGCTGGGCTTCGTGCCCCTAGAGTCCACCCTACTGAAGGGCTACGCGTCAACAATGATGCTCCTCGGCTATGGAAAGAAAAAGGAGATCACCGAGCCGGAGCCTCTCGGCCTCGAGGCCGAGATAGTCCCTCTAAGCGTCTCAAACGAGGTTGAGCCGGGCACCGCGGTTGAGGTGCAGCTCCTCTTCCGCGGCGAGCCCGTCCCCAACCACAGGCTGACAGTAACCTACGTCGACGGCCACAGCGTGGAGACCGAGACAAACGAGAACGGCGTGGCACTGGTTAAGACCGGGCCAGTGGCCACAGTGGTCTCAACCGACCTGGTAAGCGAGGAGAGCAACGACGAATACGACCACGTGAAGCGCACAGTGACGCTAACCATCCAGGCGCTGACCCTCTGATGCCGGCGCTTTTTCGCCAAGCATCTTGAGGGCCCACTCGATAACCTCCTCCTCCCTCCTCCCGCTCTCCACGAGCTGGTGCTCAGCGAACAGCCTCTTCCTCTCACCCCTCCCAAGCCTCCGTGATACAAGCTCCACGGCTCTCCTCGACGGATGCAGCGCAACCATAGCATAGGCTCTCACGATGCCGGCCACGGTGGCCTCCTGGAGCACGATAACCTGGTCCTCAAGCTCAACTATGAAGCGTACATGCATATGCCCCGGCGGAATAAATGCAACAACCCGCCTAACACTGCTATTCGGGTAGACATGGATGGGCTTCCCCTCAGTCAACACCTCTCGGCCCCTCCTCTGCTCCCTCAACGGCTCACAGCAGCCGCGTCAGTGTTGGGCCGGCCTCCCGGCTGTGAGGCGCACTGGGCCGGCGTAAACCGTGCCGAGGCCGCCGAGCCGGACCGCCACCAGCGCCTCCACGGGCCTAAGGCCGGCAGGCATCATGATCGTGACGTGGAGCCTGGCTTCCTCGCCTGGAACCACTACTGCGTCCCCCCAGTAGCTGTAGCCGGAGCTGCACACGCTGCTCCTCTCAGCCCTAATCCATAGGGTGCCGTTACCCGTCTCAACCCTCACGTAGACCACGAGGGAATCCACGGGAACGGGCCTCCGCAGCCCCCTGCCATGGAGAACCAGTGTAAGCTCGGTGACCCATAGGCTCGTATTGCCTCCGGGGCATGGGAGAGCCTGGAGCCGCGGAGGCGAGGCAACAACAGCCTCCGCCTCAACGCTGCTGGCTCCGAGCCTCCCGGATACCAGCCAGAAGAGGGCGAAGCTGACAACCAGGAGCACCACTGGCACGACAGCTGCAAGCACGCCGGCCGAGAACCGGGAAGACCCGTCCACCGGGCCCAGCCCCCAACAGCTTAACCATATAGGACGGGCCGGTAAAAGCTTCCTAGGCCAGGTTCTCTCATCGCCTGGTCCAGTCAAATCTCCAGGTGATGGGGGTGGTTTTTTACTAATCATTATTGGCCGGTTTGGCTTCCGGTGGAGAGGGTTTGCGGCAGCTCCTTCTCGCCGGCGTGGCTCTGGCTGTAGCGCTGTCCGCCGCCGCTGCAGCCTATAGCCGCTTGGCCTCGGTGCACGGAGTCTACCTCGTGATCCACGGCCTGCCAGAGGGCTACGCGGCGCTCTACATAGAGGCTGTGGAGCCCCGGGGCCCAGCGCCGCTCACGGCAGGAATCTACAGGGTGCCCAGCGGCGGCACACTGGTGGTGAAGCTGCCCGGGGACAAGCTG
>CAZIWH010000065.1:0-2578 GCA_964542985.1 uncultured Hyperthermus sp.
TCGGTTGGCATCCGAGAGGTCCCGGGTTCAAATCCCGGCCGGTCCACCACCCCCACAACATCTCCCTCGAGGCAGCCTCCACACGTCCCCCAGTCCTTAGCTGCAAACCTACCAGCCCTTTGGTAGCTGATGTGCCCCAGTATCTCTCAAGGTTCCGCTGGGGCATCCACACAAGTTCTCCAGGACACTGGTTGAGTAGTGACACTGACGAACCTGCACACCGAGAGCGTGGATGTTGTTTGTCATGAAACTGGAGTTAGAGACAGCCAAATGGTTATGGAAACTATGTCTGACCCCGCCAGCCTGGACTATCTCTATGCCGTTTTGCGCTGCACGCCGCCGCAACACCCTGCAACAGCTACGCCAGGCAGCCACCGCTATTAACACTGGCATCAAGTCAGCCAGCCTAGCCGAGATACTGGAATGGGATTTGCGGTTTTTGGCCGGGTTAGGGGTATGTGAAGTTGGTTTCGGCTTGCCGGAGTAGTGGGCATTGCTTGTCCTTGTTGCTCACCTTAACGGCTTCTCTTATTGGCCACTGTATTCCTATCTCGGGGTCGTCGTAGCGTATGCAGCGTTCGTGCTCCCTGCTGTACTCCTTGGTGACCAGGTATAGTACTAGGGTGTTGTCTTCTAGTGCTTGGAAGCCGTGGGCGAAGCCTGGGGGTATCCATAGTAGGCGGTGGTTGTCTTCGCTGAGCTCTACTGCCACGTGGCGGCCATACCATGGGCTTCCGTGGCGTATGTCTACTGCGACGTCTAGTATGCGGCCGCGGAGCACTGTTACGAGCTTGCCCTGCTCCATTGGGCGTAGCTGGTAGTGGAGGCCGCGTACCACGCCTCTGTGGGAGAGGCTGACGTTTGCCTGTACGAAGTCGTAGGGGACTCCGTTGGCTAGGTATGGGGTTCGCTTGTATATCTCCTTGAAGTAGCCTCTCTCGTCGGGGAACACCCTGGGCTCTATGAGTATGACGTCGGGTATCTCTAGCCTCTTGAACACGTTGAACGGCGTGCCGCCTCACCCCCGCCTCCGGTTCATCCAGTCCTCCCGGAACCTCTCGAGGGCGAGGTCTATGTCCCAGAACCTTGTCTCGAGGAGGCTGCGGGCCTTGCTGGTGTCTAGGCTGCTGTCCCTGGGCCTCCTCGCCAGCCATCTGCCGGCGAACTCCTCCATTGATGCCGGCTCTATGAGGCTTGTGGGCAGGCTGAGCTTCTCGGCGAGCCTCCTGGCGAACTCTAGACGGCTCATCCTGGGGCCGGCGACGTGGAGGGTGCCGAGGGGCTTCATCTCCACTATCTCTGCCAGGGCCTCTGCGAGGAGCCCGTTGTAGGTGGGGGAGACGTACTGGTCGCTGAGCGCCTTAACCTTCTCCCCGCGGCTCAGCTTCTCGGCTACGTACTCGGCGAAGCTCTTCTTGGCGCCCCCGGTGCCGTAGATGGCGCTTGGCCTTACCACTGTATATAGGAGGTCGCTGCTCCGGACAAGCTCCTCGGCTACGAGCTTGGTTAGGCCGTAGTAGTTCACGGGTGCCGGGGTGTCCGTCTCCTTGTAGAGGCCCCTCTCCCCGTCGAAGACGTAGTCTGTGGAGACGTAGACCAGGTGGGCGTTCACGACTCTGGCGGCCCGGACTATGCTCCTCGTCGCCTCCACGTTGGTCCTCCACGCGGCCGCCCGATCCCTCTCGCAGCCGTCCACGTCCGTCAACGCGGCAGCGTGGACTATTACCTGGGGCCTGGTCTTGAGCACAAGGTCCTCGAGGCGTATCCAGTCGGTTATGTCCAGGCGGCGGGGCTCCACGCCCCCCGTGCTCGGCGGCGGGTGGCTACGGTAGACGGCGACCACGCGGTAGCCCCTGGAGGCGAGCAGGGGGACCAGCTTGGAGCCGAGGAGCCCGCCCGCGCCGGTGACGAGCACGGTTGCGGCCAACCTGCGGGTTCACCCCCGTTTCCAGGGCGTGTCCTCCTCTAGGAACCTGTCCCCTAGGATGGGGCGCCACCACCACTCGTTGGATAGGTACCACTCCACTGTGCGGCGGAGCCCCTCCTCCCAGGGGGTGCGGGGCCGCCAGCCGAGGGAGGCTATCTTGTCGCCCCTCATCGCGTAGCGGCGGTCGTGGCCCGGCCTGTCCTCCACCACCCTTATCAGGGTCTTCGGCCTGTCCATTATCTCTAGTATCTTCTCCACCACCTCCCTGTTGCTCTTCTCGTTTCCGCCGGGCACGTTGTAGGCCTCGCCGGGGCGGCCCTTCTCCAGCACGGTGAGCAGCGCGTCCGCGAAGTCCTCGACGTAGAGCCAGTCCCTGCGCTGCCAGCCGCCCCCGTAGAGGGGTATGGGCTTCCCGTGGAGCGCCCTTATGATAGTCCTGGGTATGAGCTTCTCCGGGTACTGGTAGGGGCCGTAGTTGTTGCTTGGCCGGAGCACTATGACTGGGAGCTTGTAGGTCCTCCAGTAGCTCTGGGCGAGGAGGTCGCCGGAGGCCTTGCTCGCCGCGTAGGGGCTGCTGGGGCGGAAGCAGTCATCCTCCCTGGCGGGGGGTAGGCCCCAGCGGTCGCCGTAGACCTCGTCGGTGCTTATCTG
>CAZIWH010000065.1:2678-9805 GCA_964542985.1 uncultured Hyperthermus sp.
TCGCCCCTCCAGCTGGGCCGCAGCCCCTCGATCGCCCGGAATATGTGGGGCGGCCGGAACATGTAGACCCCGACCAACGCGTACCTGCTGGGCGGCACCCGGGGCTTCTCCACCAGGCCCACCAGGCGGCCCTGCTCATCGAACTTGGCTACGCCGAACCGCCGGGGATCCTCGACCTCCGCGAGCAGCACCATAGCGTCCGCGTCGCTCTCCAGAAACCTCTCCACGTACTCCCTTATCCCGCCAGCCAGAATGTTGTCGCCAAGGTACACCACGAAAGGCTCATCCCCAACATAGTCCTTCGCAAGGTACACGGCATGAGCCAAGCCATACGGATACCCCTGGTAGATGTAGGTTATATCCAGCCCCAGCCAGACCCCGTCACCATAGTACTCGACGACGCGGAGAGGAGACAACGTGCCAAGAATAACCGCAACCTCCCGCACCCCAGCATCACGGAGATCCTCCAACACCCACTGGGAGACAGGCTTCCCCGCCACACGTATCAGCTGCTTAGGCCCAGTATGCGTCAAAGGCCGAAGCCTAGTACCAAGCCCACCGTGGAGAACCACACCCTTAACCAAACTCCGGGAACCCCCAAGTAGTGGAAACACCGCCCCCCACAGACAAGGTCTTAAACAAAGCCCCAACCTTCCATGTTCCGACAAGCAACGAAGCCAGCAGCATTATGGAGTGTGGACCGGGGGCCTCATGATGGCGGAGCCGAATGCTCCAGCAAGACCCTACGGCTACCCGCCTATCCGGGTCTTCTTTCTGACTGCTTTTCTCAGCCTTGCTAGGCGTAGGAGCTTCTCAGCCGCTACAGCCGCCTCCTGGGGCTTTGGCCGGGGGCAGCCCGGATCGAGCACCCTGTACTCTTCCACGCCGCGGCCCGGCCTATAGACCGCCTTCACCCCGTCAATGTATATCGCTATCCTGTGCCCCAGGTACCTCTCCTCCAGGGCCCGCTGCTCCTTCACGCCCAGGTAGCGGCTGAGGTCTATGTGGAGCCCATGCGTCTCAGAGTAGGCGGCCCGGTGATACGGGTCACGGAGCACATTGGTATCACCCTCCAACACAGCCGCTACCAGTCTCTTAATGTCCACGAGCTGACCCATCTGCACCGCGACGCCGCAGCAGCATCTCCCTGCTCGACATGGAGGCGGCCCGGGTACCTAGCGTACAGGGGGACACGGAGCAGCTCATAATAGAGGAACACGCCGTGCCCAATCCTCCCATGTTCGCCCGACAGCTGGCCATGGTCACTCGTAACGACCACCGCAATGTTGTCCAGCACACCGGCGTCCTCGAGCCTCTCGAGGAGCCAGCGAAGCATCCCCGCGAGCAGCCGAGCCTCCCTGAGGTACCTCCTCCACTCCCCGGCCACCGGGGGAAACACGTCCCTGGAGAGGTTCACAGCATAGGCCTCCAAGGCGTCCTCGCGGGGAAGGTAGGGCTCATGAGCCTCCATCAAGTTGACCAGCGCGAACACGCGGCCCCCGTCACGGAGGAAGCGGAGAAGAGCCCTCAGGTGCTCCAGCGACGGGCCCGGCAGCGTCCAGCCGCAGCGTGTCAAGCACCAGCAGCGCAATCCCGCGTGGCGACACACAAGCCAATACCGAAAGCCACCCCGGCACCAGCCCCGGCGCGAGGCAAACTAGATAGCGGATGCGGCTCCCGCGGTTGGAGACCATTACCTGGACCCTCCTCGAGATCAGTTTAGCCTCTCCTAATCGTACCCTACGCGGCTGTCAGGGTGTCAGGACACTACCCGGGGCACCTCCTGGGACCGCTAAGCCCCACTGTTAGGCCGCCGAGGTGTTCTACGGGCTCGTGGCTATCAAAATGCTTTGCCTAGGCCTTGACGGCTGGGACCACTTCTACTCCAAGCTTCTTCGCGAGGGCCTTTGCCTCGTCGTCTACAAAGCCTCCTATGATGACTAGCCTGGGGCTATGCTTCTCAATTCTCTCGTACAGTCTGCCTATCCTGTACAGCTCGGAGACGTCAGCCTTCGATACCCTGCTCTTAACCTCCAGCAGTATGTGCTCGCCGTCCCTTACAAGCAGGTCTACCTCCACGTTGGCTGGATAGCCGTACACGTAGCCCTCCTCGTCCCTGTAGACCCATTTCCCTACCTCGGCTGCCCCGAAAACCTCCTCCACTACATACCTCATAGCTTCCCTGAAGGCCTCCTCGCTGAGCACGCCGAAGCGGTGAGCGATAACTGTTACAACCCTCCTCGTCTCCCTCATCTCCTCCTCGATCCGAGCAAACCTCTCCTCGAGACGCTGCTGCCTCTCAGCAAGCCTCTTGAACTCCTCCTCCAGCCTAGCGAACCGTTCTTCCAGTTTCTGGTACCTCTCCTCAAGCCTCTGCTGCCTCTCGGCGAGCTTCATGAACTCTTCCTCTAGGCGGGCAAACCTCTCCTCGAGCGCCTGGTACCTCTCCTCCAGGCGGGCAAAACGCTCCCCAAGCTCACGGTACCCCTCTTCAAGCCTCCGCTGCCCCTCCTCTAGACGGGCAAAGCGCTCCTCCAGCTCCGCGAACCTCTCCTCGAGTTTCTGCTGCCTTTCCTCGAGCTTGGCGAAACGCTCCTCCAGCCTCGTGATCCTATCTAGTATCTCCTTGAAGCCAAGCAGGCCCATCAAAGCATAACGAAACTCCCGATCCTCCTCCAAAGCCCTAAGAATCCTCTCCTTCTCAACACTAGAGAGACCCCCGAAACCCAAACCCAGACCCCCTAGCCACACCCCCTGCAGACATATCACCTATCACCTATTACCCTGCCCCAGCGGAGCCATACCCAACCGCCATAGGAGGAGGCCTGGCACCAGAAACTCCTCCGCCTACACGGGCAGGGCACCAAGCCTCCACAACTAGTACCGTGATCCCGGACCCCGTCACGGCGCTAAACAACTGCCACGGCATGGAAGAAGCCATCCTCATACACTGGACAATACTTTGGCCTCACCCCCCGTAGCCCTGCATATACGTCCCCCACTATACTGTGGCTCGCCACGTGGTGTGCTTGTTGTGCACCGCCTCGGTCCGTAGCTCCTGGCTGGCGTGGTTTACGACGTCCCCCTACGCCATTATATCGGCCTTGGCTCTACTTGTTTGCTTACTGTTCTAGGCGCTTTGTTCCCCAGCGCCTCCGTTAGCTCCCTGAGCCCTGATAGGTGCCGGCTCCTGGTTTAGAGTATATGGCGGAGTTTTTATGCTGCAGTATAGGCTGCCAGACTCGCTCATAACCTCACCCTGGGCTTATAGGGCGTGAACGCTTGGAGCATTAGCACGACCGTGCTGCAGCGCAGCAGCTCTGCATTCTTCGCCTCGTGTCGACAGAAATCTGGGTATGGATTGTACTGGGGATGGAGGCTATGGGCATAGCTGCCGGCTGGTAGTAATAGCTGCGCCCGGTACGGCCGTGAGCACGTCGCTGAGGAAGCCGTAGAGACTATAGCACGCTTTATCGCCGCGTTGGCGGGAGCGGATGCGTAGAACCGGCTCTGAGGACCACGGCACATGCTTCTACTTGTAAATAGTACATGAGATTACATGACTGGATCGTTGCCATAGCTGCTTAGAGCCCAGTAAATACGTGTTTTCCGAGCGCTGAGCGTATTAGGCTCTTCTCGTAGGTGTCTGCTGAAGCTAGTCCTACTGCCGCTACAGCGACTGCAGCAGCCGCAGCAGCGGCGACTGTTGCAGTGGCTCCATGTCCTGCGGCCAGTCGTATGGCCGGTGCAAGGGCTATGCTTGCCGCGAGTACCGCTACATATCCTCTGCTGAAGGGGTGTATGCCTGCCTTCCTGTATAGCCATAGTGACGTCAAGGCGTTGGCCACCACGTAGGATGCAGCAGTCGCGGCAGCTGCTCCGACTACACCCATAATGCTTATGAGTATCACGTTAAGCACCACGTTCACGAACGCAGCTAGAACCGTTACCCCCATTATAGCCCTGGACTCCCCGAGAGCTACAAGCGCTACACCATTGAGCCCCATCACGACATGAACCATGAAGCCGGCCGAGAGCACGGCGAGAGCAAGAGACGCCCCAAGATACGCCTTGCCGAACAAGAACCCAAGAACCGTAGATGGAGTTACAACCAGCAGAGCCGCCGCCGGATACGTGGCGACATAGATCCATTTAGCTGAAACAGCGTAGGCCCGGCGCAGGGAGTCCACCTCGCCCCTGGCGTAGAGCCTAGAGAACAAGGGCAGCGCGAGGTAGCCCGCCGCCGCCAGGAAGAGGGTTAGCGCGCGCGCGACCGGCGCCCCGGCGTTGTAGATGCCGGCGGCAGTGGGTCCACTCAGAGCACCCAGCATAACGGTATCAGTGTAGGTCATCACGGTGTTGGTGAGCCCGGCGACCAGCAGAGGGAGAGAGAACGCTAGCAGCCGCTTCACAACAGCCAGCTCCACCGGCCTGGGCCTCGGCAATAGTCCCGCACGCGCCAGCATCGCAGCAACTGCGAAAAGGCCTGCAGCATACGAGAAGATGTAGGAGGCCACAACGCCGCTTAGACCGGCCCCACGCCATAGCAGGGCGAGAGACCCTACAAGCCAGAGAATGTTTACGCCGATGTCTCTTACAAGAGCCTTCTCTAAAACCCTTCCATAGGCTCTCGCAACAGCCACAACAACCTCGAGGAGAACCATGAAGGGCAGGGACAGTGAGGCCACAGCCAGCAACCATGCATAGCCTCCGATCCCCAGCAGACTGGACAGCCCCGAAGAGCACGCGGCGATAGCGAAGGCGAGCAGCAGCGACGACAACGCTGAGACATAGAGAGCGCCGAGGATGACCCCACCCGCCTCCCAGCCCTTGGTCCTAAGGTAGGCTACCTCCCTGGCAAGCGAGTCACGCAGCCCAAGCATCGCAACCATGGATACGAAGGAGAGGAAGGCCAGAATAGTGTTGAGGACTCCATAGCCACTTACGCCTAGCCATCTCGCAGCAACGACTCTGACAAGGAACCCCAGCAGATACGACGCAGCCATCCCGGCAACCAGCAGCAGCGAGGACCCTAGAAGCCGGGCCAAGCCGCTCCCACGCCCGTGCCGGCAGTGAGCGGGCCGCTGGAGGAGTAGTCACGCTATAAACAGTGGCGCAACACGAGCCGTTGGCGGTGGCCACCTGGCCATGGGAGACAGGCCTAATATAATAGTGATTCACGTGGATGCGTTGAGAAGCGACTACGCGGGGTACTTGGCGAGAGCCCTGGGCAAGGACTGGAGAATCTACGAGGAGACTTATACCCCGCTTTACGGCACCGACCCGGTACTGACCACGGTGTTTACAGGCCTCTATCCACCCATGCACGGCATAATCAGACACGGGCCCTGGGTGACTAAGACAGAGCTGATGGTGTTTAGGCTGAGGTCCCGGGGGCTCTGGCTGCCAGAAGTTTTGCACCGCCTAGGCTACCGTACATTGGCCTTCGACATCCTGGGGGGGTGGCGCCGCAGGGGCTTCAACGAGTACATAGACTTGGCTACACTGCTCGGCATACTCGGCAAGGCCAGGTTCATAGCACTGTACGCGCTCCTCTGTGTATCACGGCGGCTGGCCCACATGGCCTCGCGTAACCCGCCCACAATATACCCCGACGCCGCTAGCCTGCTCTCAAAGGTGTACAACAAGCTGCTCGAGACAAGGAAGCCATTCATGGCGTTCATCCATCTATGGGACACGCATACACCCTACCTAGCATCCCAGTGCAGCCCCTCCAAGAAGCCCCACGGTACCCCGCTAAGCAAGCTGCTCTCAAGGATAGAGGACCACGAGTGGCGGCGGTACATAGCCACGCTCGTAGCGTGGAGGGCTACGAGCATAGAGGATATCGTTGAGAGGTACAGGGCGGCTGCATGCAGCGTCGGCGCCGCTATAGAGGAGTTCCTGAACCAGCTGAAAGACTCCGGCCTCTACGAGAACACGATCATAGTGATATACTCTGACCACGGCGAATCCTTCGGCGAACACGGAGCCTACTTCGACCACCACACGCTGCACGAGGAGGTTGTCAAATCATTCCTCGCATTCAAGCCTCTCGCGGGCCAGAAACTGTACGGCGAGCGCGCGGGCCTCGTCGACGTCGCTCCCACGCTCCTCGGCCTACTAGCCTCCGCGGGTGCCATGAGCAGCGAGGAGTACCGGAGACTGGCCCGCCGCATGAACGGAGTAGACCTCTCAACTGAATCAGCACGCCAGGCGGCGACCGCTGAGCGGCCACTCTTCTTCGGAATGGTCGCCGACAAGCCGGGCCTAGACATACTCTTCGGCGTTGTAAAAGGCTCCATGAAGTACGTTGAAAGCTTCATGAAGAACCGCCAGGCGAGGTGCCCGCGCTGCGGAGCCGTGCACCACAGCAACAGGGAGCTCTACAATATAGTCAAGGATCCCAAGGAGGAGCACAACCTGGCCAAAGAAATGCCCGAGGAGGCTGCAACACTGAGACAGTTGCTCATAAAACACCTCGAGGCTTCAAGGCACCCAGAGATAAGGAGGCTGCTAGGCGAGGCCTAGCACCTGCCTCCACTCCTCTATAGCCCTCCTCAAGCCGCTCTCAAGGTCGTAACGGGGCTCCCAGCCCAGCACCCTCTTAGCCTTCTCCGGGTTGACCACTATCTTCCTGCTATCGTTGGGGCGCAGGTAGACGTTCCACACCGCACGGCCCTCCCAGCCTATCAGCTCTTTTATCTTCTCAAAGGTCTCCCGCGTCGTATACCCCTTTCCCGTGCCGAAGTAGAACCTCTGGCCGAACACGTCCTTCCCGTTGAGCGCTGCATCCATAACCTTGAGGTACGCGTCAACATGGTCCTCGCGGAACATCCAGTCCCTTATAGTGTCAGGACTGCCGAGCTTTATCTCATTGACACCGAGCAACATGCTCGTTATAACCTTCTCTATGAAGAAGTGCCTCTGCCCGACATGAGCCCTCCCGTAGCTATTAGTGGGAACCACGGTCACTGTCGGCATCCTATAGGTGTGCCACATGTACTCGTTGTAGTAGGTGGCGGCGACCTTGCTGACGGCATAGGGACTCTTGGGGCTGAACACCTGGCTGTCATCAATAGGCTCAAGAGTATCATACATCTCCGTGGTGCCGGCTAGGGCGAAGA
>CAZIWH010000066.1:0-9427 GCA_964542985.1 uncultured Hyperthermus sp.
TGGACCTGTATGGCCTGCCTGGCTATCCACTCGGCGGCCTCTGTGGCGAATGCTTTGGCGAGGCTGCTTGCTATGATGAACTCTCTCCTGCCCTGGTCTGCTAGGGTGGCGGCCCAGTATGTGAGGAGCCTTGCGGCCTCGAGCTTCATGTACATGTCGGCGAGCTTGTGTATTATCATCTCGAACTCTATGAGTCTCTTGCCGAAGGCCTCTCTCTGGAGAGCGTAGTTCACGGCGGCCTCGAACGTGGCCTGGGCTATGCCTACTGCTTGCGCTGCTATGCCTATCCTGGTGTAGTCGTAGGTGGTTACTATGACCTTGAACCCCTCGTTCTCCGGGCCGACAAGGTTCTCAGCGGGGACCTTTACCTCGTCCAGTATGACCTCGTAGGGCTGCTCGCCCCTCATGCCTATAACATTGAACCTCTGCCCTATCTTGAGGCCGGGGGTGTCCCTCTCCACGACGAACACGCTTATACCCCACCAGCGCTTCTCGGTGGGCGGGCTCGTCCTGGCGCTCACTATGAAGAAGTCAGCCTTCTCGGCGCCGCTAATGAATATCTTCCTACCGCTGATAACGTAGTGATCATTCACCTTCTTGGCCTTAGACTGTATACCGGCCACGTCGCTCCCACAGCAGGGCTCCGTGTTCGCGTGGGCGCCAAAGGCCTTGCCCTGGGCCACCGGGATGATGTACTTCCTCTTCTGCTCCTCGGTTCCGAACTTCAGTATTGGTATGCCGAAGAGGTGGTTAACACCTATAGCCACCGCCAGGCTGGGGACAGCCCTGGCTACCTCCTCTGTGAGCACAGCGGTAAGCAGCTGGCCCCCGCCCTGACCACCGTACTCCTCGGGTATGCCTACGCCGAAGAAGCCCTGCTGGGCGAACTCCTCTAGTATCTCCTTGGGTATGGTGTTGGTCTTTTCGATCTCCTGCCAGCGGGGGAGAACCTTGTTCTCTATGACCTCGCGGACCGCTTTCCTGAATAGTTCGACATCCTCATCTATGAGGATCTGGAAGTCCTGCACGCTGTTGAACGGGAATACCATGACGCTCTCCTCCTCCCATGTCTCGGGTATGAAAAAGGGAGGGCTTGCAGGGAAAAGACCGTTGGGGCCCCGCCTAGTATATGCTGGCGACCCCCTGCCAGGTTAAATACCGGTGATTACTCTTCCTCCTCGGCAACCTCCTCAGTGACTTCCTCCTCTAGCTCCTCAAACTCCTCCTCGGCCCCCGCCGCTCCAAGAGCGCTACCAACAACCTCCACGGTGCTAGCAATCAGCAGGCCCACGCTACCGAAAACTATGAGCACTGCTCCAGCGGTGAACATGCTCAGGGGAGTGCCAATGCTGCCACTCGATATATAGTCGAACACGGCTCTCCTCTCGAACACGGTGAAGAAGCTGGTGCTCGCCACAGCCCAGGCAAGGGCCATGAGGAAATAGGACGCGCTGTACAGGAGGTACTCCTTGCTCCTGGTCTCGAAATACACGAAGAGGGGGCCTATTGTTACTATTATGAATCCTAGGAGCATGGCAGCGGTCCTTAGGTAGCCGCTCATGTCTCTGGCGTGGAGTGCTGCACTGATGTCCTGGGCTTTGGCCATGAGGCTTATACTAGTATTCAGGTAGTAGACGCCGGCCAGGCCTATGACCAGGATCACTACCGGGAGGATCAGTGCTTTGGCCCCCTCTAGGCCTATCATGAAGCTCCCCACGTAGCTCAGTAGCACGACTCCGAGGAGCAAGAGCACGCTAGCGGCCAACATGTAATTGGTGCTAGCAGCCCAGGAGCCGAGCTGGACGAAGCTGGGGCTTATGGGGCCCTTCAGGGGGTTCAGTATTCCGCCTTCCAGGAGCTTTACGTAGGGGTACCTCCACCCGTAGTTTATCATGAGGTTCTCGTCTATCTTGTTGAGCGCCAGCACGGCCACCACGAAGCCGAGCCCGAGGAGTAGCAGTCCAATGCTCACGATTATCTGCTCCCTTATCCTGTACATGATGCCCATGGAGAGTATAGTGATACCCGTAATTAGGAGGATAGGGGCCACGACCATGAACACGGTTGTCATGGGTAGCACGGCTTCCTCACCTCTCCGCGCGGGGCTCCAGAGCCACCATGTATAGTATCATGGTACACGCCCGCCAGAAATATATAGATTGAGTAGCCGGTACCGCCCTTCATTCTCAGCGAATAGCTATAGGAGGATTTGGCTCCTTCTAGGGCGGCCCCGGCGTTCGTGATGCATAGAATATAATCTATGATAAGATTTAAAATATAAATGCATATATGTGAATGGCTAGCTGAACTCGCTCTGCACAGTCTCCCTCCAGAGGGGGATGTCCTCCCACCTTATCTCATATATTATACCGTCAACCCGCCTGGTAAGTACCTCTCTATAGAGAGCCTCAGCATCATTCCCGCAGACAGGAGACCCACCCCTCTCAAAAGCGTACACCACTCTGCCAGCATGGGCAAGCATCCTAATACTAACACCATCAGACTGGCCTATGAAGAATAGTAGCAAGCTCTTGCCCTGTGTTCTTGATATAAGCTCCTCCACGAGCCCCTTCGTGTCCCCGGCGTATCTATCTAGAGCCCTCGCAGTAGTTATGAGCGCAGCAAGTATGAGGCTATCGCAGAGGGATTTGCTGGGCTTCACGGTGACCGCTCCCCTGCTGGGAGCAGGCTGGGGCTGCGGGCGGGATGGCTGGGGTGCCGGGGGCCGTGCTGGAGCCGTGGGAGCAGGCGGGGTTTTGGCGGGAGCTGGAGGTGCCTGGGGTGGTGGCTGGGGAGGAGCCTGCTCGCGGGGCGCTGCCGGCGCCGCCCTGGCCCTGTACCGTATGTATATGGGGCACCGCTTGTAGTTTCCTTTGCATGGGTATCTAAGTGTGCTGACCTTCTTGTTTATGAGGGAGCAGTAAGCGATGGTACCCCTTATCTTCTTAGCGTAGGGGCACGCCACTATTAACACCTCGGGGGCGGCACCGCGAGCTCTGTCCTTGGGCCGCTTCCAGGGCCTAGTGCGGCGCCCCCACTAGTATAATAAGCGCTAGCCTCACGGTCTTAACAGGTTAGGTTGTGGAAACGGTGTTTATCCCGCTCCGAGCTGGGCTGCCTCGAATGCTACCTGCTTTATCTTGTCTAGCACGGGGCCGGGCTCGTATGGGGCCTCGACATGTATGACAGGGGCTCCTGTCTTAGATGCCTCATCTAGCAGGAACCGGTCCGCCGGGCCTATGGGAGCCCCGGTATGGTCTACTACAACGATGGCTATGCCCCCGCTCTCGAGCACAGTCCTGGCCTGGCTCACCTGCTCGGGGGTTGCCTGGGCCTCGTGCTCGCTCACTAGGTACACGCTCACGTTTAGGCCGAGCCAGGAGACGGCGTACTGCGCTATGGGGCTGCTCGCCACGGCCCGGGCGCCCTGGAGACTGTCCCGGTACCTTGTCTCTATACTGGCGATAATGCTTATCATTGTTCTCCTGTTCTCCTCTATTATCTGGGCGCAGCGGGGCAGCAGGCTCGAGAGCCTAGCCGCCATGTAGTTTATGAAGACCTTATAGTTCTCCGGATCGTATATAGGCATGTGCAGGTTCGCGGCCCCAGAGGGGAGGCTGGCCAGCCTTATCCCGGGTATCTCCGGTATCTCCACAGTCTTCTCCGGGGCGTAGCGCTTGACGCTCTCCTCGAAGGGGGCGTGGCCCGTCGACACTATTAGGAGCGCTCTTTTGATGCGCTGGACATCGCTCGGTTTCAGGCTGTACGTGTGGGGGTCTGAGCCGGGAGGCGCTATAGGCTCAACATCTATCCCGGGGCAACCCTGCAGGAGCATCCTGAGGTCTCCATCCACGCCGGGGAACGTTGTGAGCACCAGGGTCTCTCTTCCCTCACCGGTCCGGTAGCGGAGCGCGAACCCCGCCGTTACCACCGCTACCAGGATGATCGCTGCCAGCACGGCGCGCTTGCTCATCTCTCCCTCCCCATGCTTCCGGACCGGCCCGTGTGCACGACTTAATATTTCTGGACGGCTCTCCGTGCACAGTGGAGGGGAGCCTTGGAGGTCAGACTAGAAGACGTGACGGTCCGCTACGGCAAGACAACAGCGCTCGAGAGCGCTAGCCTAGCGCTCCGCGGGCCGGGACTAGTGGCGCTCCTCGGCCCGAACGGCGCAGGCAAGACAACTCTCCTCCGGGCAATACTAGGGCTCGTAAGGCCGGTCCGGGGGAGAATACTCATAGACGGGGAGGACGTCACCGGCAGACCTATGCTCGTGGGGAGGCACGCCTCATACGTGCCCCAGAGGCCCCCCACGGGGAAGTATACGCCCTTCACGCCCTGGGAGCTTGTGTGCACAGCGCTCCTCCTCAGGGAGCGCTGGCCCCGTACGGGGTGCAGGGAGTCCCACCGTGTTGAAGAGGCCCTCGCCCTGGCCGGGGTCCCGGGGGAGGCATGGCACAGGAGGCTCTCGGAGCTGAGTGGCGGGATGCTCATGAGGTCCTTTATAGCGAGGAGCCTCGCCCTGGGCACTCGGATACTCCTCATGGACGAGCCTCTGGCCCCCGTAGACCCCGCAGGAAGATCTAGCCTGGCCAGGCTCATAGAAGACTTAGCGGAGAAGAGGCTTGTCATTGTAAGCCTCCACGACCCCATGCTCTTCCGCAGGCTTGACTGGATAGTCCTCCTCAATAGGAGGGTCATTGCGAGCGGTCCGCCTAGCAGGGTTCTGAGGCGTGACACACTCGAACGCGTCTACGGAAGCCTTGCCATCGAGGTGGGAGCAGGGCACGTGCACCTGGCTGACTGGCACGTTGGCGAGGGGTAATTTGTCATGACCCGGGCCCTCTGGATCCTGGCCTTGGCTGTAGGCCTCGCGGCCCTAGCGGTCCCCGTGCTTTGGGGATACCCGGCTGAGTGGTCCCTTGCTATAGGTGCTGCGGGGGCCGCTCTCGGGAGTGTTAGCTTACTCGTGTATGTTAGGAGGCTTCTGTTCGCGGCTGCGGGCGCGCCTCACGCCGCGTTTTTCGCTGCTAGCCTCTCGATCGTTATTTCTGCCTCGCTGGGCGGTCCGAGGCTCTTGTGGACCGTTATTGTAGGGCTTAGCATTGTGTACCTGCTCGGCTACGCGGCCCACAGGGGAATAGATCCCGATGATGCTACCGCTCTCGTTGTGAGTGCTAGCAGCTCTCTCGGAGTCCTCACATCTCTCTATGTGCTCTCGAAGTACTCTTACGGGTCGAGCGTGATCGGTATAGTCATGGGAGACCCCCTGCTAGCCGGGCGGGGAGAGGTCCTGGCGGGGCTCGCGGTCGCCGCCGTCGCTGTGGCTGTCACGCTCGGAGCTGCCAGGGAGATCGCTTACATAGGGCTTGACAGGGACGACGCCCTCCTCAGTGGTGTGAGGGTCTGGCTGTACGACCTGGCCCTGTACACGTTGCTCGGCCTTGTCGTTATGGGCCTTGTTAGGATAGTGGGCTTCGTGGTCGAGCACGTGCTCCTCCTCCTGCCCGGGGCGATCGCGGCCAGGCGGGGCGGCCCGGGCTACGGGCCCGTTCTCGCCAGCATAGCCATAACACTGCTCGCAGGAGGCCTAGGCCTGGTAGCGGCGATACTCTTCGACCTGGCCCCGAGCGGCGTTATAGGCCTGATCGTTGTCGCCGCCTTCCTTGTGGCAGTGCGGAGGAGGTGAGCGAGCATGCCGGGCGGGAAGGCTGGGAGGAGGGCTAGGTTTGGGATCAGCCTCCCAGAGGATCTCGCGCTAGAGCTTGACAGAGCGTCAAGAGCGCTGGGCTCCACTAGGAGCAGTATTGTTGAGGAGGCGGTCCGCTCCTACCTCTCGGAGCTGGAGCATCTCGAGGAGCCCCATACCTGCCGCGGCGTCATACTGGCCTCGTGCCCTAGCAACGCGTCCGCGGGGGAGGGCGTCTCTCGCCATAAGAATATCGTGATCGGCCACTTCCACGTACACCTCGGGGAAGCATGCACCGACATACTGGCCGTGAGCGGTCCGAGCGGCTCCATAGCGGAGCTCATACGCGACCTAAGGCGGTCCGGCTGCACAGCAAAGTACACCCCGCTCCCCCACGAGCCGCCCCCCTAATAATCCCGGGACCGCGCCTGGCCTGGCCCTCTGGAGGGAGCTGACAGCGGGTTGACGCTGAGATCAGTCTCGCTCCAAGCGCTGGGAGCGTCCGGAGCACTCGTAGCGTGGACCCTGACAGAGCTGGATCTAGCCGAGTCCTCCGGGGCTGGGGGAAGGCTCGTGGCGCTCCTAGCGTTATGGGCCATCTCTTACCTGACAGGCTTCCGCGCTGGGCAGTCCCTCGCGAAAGACCCTGCCAAGTGGAGGCTGCCCTTCATAGCGTCCTCCCTCCTCGTCTGGGCTGCCGCCTACCTGGCCGGCGGAGGCGGCTGGGAGTTGCTGGCATACGTGCTTGCAAGCGCGGGCCTAGGCCTCTACACTGCGGCGAGCACGGCTGTAGTGTTTAACGTGCACAGCGGGGACAGCTGGATGTTCGCCCTGGCGAGACTCCGCCTCCTCTCGGGCCTCGCATACACGGGATGGGCGGGGCTTGCTCTCGCTGCGAGGAGCCATGGGCTTCCCCTGGTAAGCCATGTGAGCCTGTGGGCGGCGGGCCTCCTGGTTCTTCTTGCGGGCTACAGTTTCAGGCGCCCCGCGGTGCCGGAGACCGCTCTCGCCCAGCTCGATAGGAGTGTTGACGCGCTCGCCTTCGGCAGCCCCGCGCCTTACGTAAGTATGAGAGGGCTCGCGAGCATAGCGCTCCTCTTCAGCCTGGGCGTTATGGCCAGGGTCCTCACGCTTAAGGCGTATAGGGGTGTCGTGGGGCCCTTCGAGGTGCTCGCTCTCTACGCCGTCTCCTACACGTTCGGGGCGCTCCTCGGGACCAGGATTAAGAGCCCGGGGCAGGTTGCCCTCGCGGGCGTGGCTGTCGCTGTCCTGCACGCCCTCGTGCCGCCCGGGCCTGTGGGGGGCCCGGTGGAGATATCTGCTAGTGTAGCTTTCAGCGCCCTGGCCGAGACGGGGCTTGTGCTTTATGTCCTCTACACGGCCCCCCTGATGCTGGGCAGGGCTACGCTTCTCGCCACGGTGGCAGTCGCGCTTGGCAGCATGGCCAGCGCCGGCCTGATATGGGCCGGGGTTAGCTATGAACTCGTCCTCCTGGCCATGGCTCTGGGCTCGCTCGCGGTCCAGTACAGGGGGCCTGGCTGGGAGTAGAAAGCGGGGGAGGGCTGGGGGCTCCGTGAAGGGGAATGATCCTCACGCCCTGGGAGGGTCGGTCGACCGTCGTCCCGTCACAGCTCTCCCCCGGAGCTTGCCTGGGGGGTGTTTTGCTTAGTGTATTTTATGGTTGCCCCGGGACACGGGGGTCTAGCAGGCCTAGGATTATTATGGTGGCCGTCATATGTTTATTCTTGGGGTCCCGCTATGGACGGACTTGACGTGGAGAGGCTTCTCGGGCTTGCCCTGGAGCTCGCCGGCTCCATGGGGGCGAGCTACGCGGAGGCCCGGTACCATGCTCTGCACGGCCATCAGGCAGGGCTTATGGACGGTAGGGTTTTCGCGGCGGGATATGAGGAAACTGTTGGCCTAGCGGTCCGAGTCATAGTTGATGGGGGGCTCGGATTTAGTGCCACCAATAGGCTAACCAGGGAGGGCGTGGAGGAGGCTGTCCGCAGGGCTGTGGCGGGCGCTCGCCTTGCCTCCGGCATGTTGCGCCGGCCGGTCCGCATGGCTCCTGGGAGGCTTGGGAGGGCCAAGTATAGTGTTTCCGAGAGGAGGCCTCTCGAGTCCCTGGGCCTGGAGGAGAAGCTTGGCATGCTTAGGGAGAGGGTCGGGGCCGCGGGGCTCGAGGGGCTTGGGATCGAGATTAGGAGGCTGACCGTGTTCTACCAGGAGCTGAGGGAGAGGAAGGTCCTCGCCACGATGAATGGAGGCTATATTGAGAGCTATGTGCCACGGGTGCTCGTCGGCTACAACATAACGGCGTCCAGCGGGGGCTCGGTGAGGAACAGGCTCGGCATGCTCGGCTGGAGCGGAGGTCTTGAGGGGCTAGACGAGGAGGATCTTACGGGCAGTCTTGAGGATGATGCTAGGAGCCTCGCGGTCGCCCTCACTAGGGCTGGCAGGATAGAGCCTGGCAGGATGGACGTCGTGCTCAGCCCCGAGCTCACGGGCATTGCTGTGCACGAGAGCATAGGCCATCCTAGCGAGGCGGACCGGGTGCTCGGCCGGGAGGCGGCCCAGGCCGGGCTGAGCTACTGGTCTGAGCTGGAGCTGGGCGATAGGCTTGGGAGCGAGCATGTGACCGTGGTCGACGATCCCACAGTGCCGGGCAGCTTCGGCTTCTATCTTTACGATGATGAGGCTGTGCCGGCGAGGCCTCGCTTCCTGCTCCTAGAGGGTCGTGTGAGGGAGATGCTTCATAATAGGGAGACTGGCGCTGTGTATGGTGTGGGGAGTAATGGGGCTGCGAGGGCTCGGGACTATAAGAGTGAGCCTATCGTGAGGATGGCTAACACTTTCGTGCAGCCTGGTGACCACAGTCTTGAGGAGCTTGTTGAGGGTGTTAGGAGCGGCGTCTACATAAGGAAGTATATGGAGTGGAACATCGATGATTACCGCTGGGCCGCGAGGTACGTGGGGCTCGAAGCGTACAGGATAAGGAATGGAAGGCTTGAGGAGCCGGTCCGTGACGTTGTGCTCGAGATAACCAGCCCCGAGTTCTGGGGCAGTATAGACGCCGTGGGGCGTGACCTCCGGCTCTATCCCGGTTTCTGCGGTAAGGGGGAGCCCATGCAGGCTATACCTGTCACAATGGGAGGCCCGAGCATCAGGCTTAGGGGGGTGATGGTGCGGTGACCAGTTTCGAGGAGCTCGAGGCCCTGGCCGGCGAGGCTGGGCGGAGGCTCCGCGGGCTCGCGGAGGAGGGCGTGGGCCGTGCCCGCGGGGGTGAGAGGGAGGTGCGTAAGGTTGCCCGCGGAGAGGCTAGTGTGGTGCAGTCCTGGAACAGTATCGAGTTTGGGGTCTACGTCGCCAGGAGGGACGGCCGCCTGCTGTTCACGGAGCTGTCCACCTCTAGCCCCGGCGATGCGGTGGAGAGTGTTGCCAGGCTCGTGGAGAGGCTCGAGCCTTCCCCCCTCTATGCCCCGCTCCCGAGGGCCACGGGAGAGAGTTATAGTCTAGTGGACCCGGCGATTGCCCGCCACCTCTCCGGCGAGGAGAGGCTTGACCTGGCACACGATATCGAGCTAGAGCTCCTGGGCGACGTCGCGGGTATGGCGAGCCTCTCGAGGACCAGGCTGGTGCTCCTTAACAGCCACGGGGAGAGGCTGCGCGGCGACAAGACGGCTTTCACGGGCTACCTGAGAGTCTTCCGGGGCGGCAGGAGCGGGCAGTGGAGCTGGG
>CAZIWH010000067.1:0-6227 GCA_964542985.1 uncultured Hyperthermus sp.
CCGTGGGACCCGTCTACAAGATCGTTGACATCGCGTGGATCCCGGTAGGAGACAAGATACTCGCTGCATGCAGGCAATGGGTCGGCTCGAGCGAGAGGTCAATCATAACAGTACACACAGCAGGCGGAGAGGGGCTCGTGAACACAACAATAAACGCCCCAATAATCGGCCTAGACTGGCCCAGCAGCGGGGCCGTGCTAGCGTTCTCAGGCATGACAAGCGACTACACGGAGTGGTGGAGGCTGGGCCTTCTTAACACCACTACAGGAGAGATAACCTGGTCCAGCAACCACACGGGCGAAGGCATATTCTCAATATCCGCCAGCCCCAGCGGCAACGCTATAGCACTGGGCAAAGGCCTCTCGAGCGTCCTCCTCCTAGGCGAGGCCTCCCAATGCCCCCAGCCCGCGGGGCCCGGGAACGGGTCAACCATAACCCCGCCCCCAGGAGGGACCACGCAGCCCCCCACAACAACAAGCAGCGAGCCGAGCACCACAAGCGAGCAGCACCAGCACAGCACAAGTGCGCAGACGTCAGGCTCCAGCCACTCTACCTCGAGCCATAGTAGCAGTAATAGTGGTGCGAGCACGGAGCACAGTTCAGCAACCCAGGAGGGAGGGAGTAGCGGCAGCTCTACATCATCAGCCTCTGCCACAGGCTTGCTGAAGAGGCTTAGCGATAAGGGTATAAGCCCTGAAATGCTAGGAATAATAATTATAATAATCCTATTAATAGTAATACTCATTAAAAAATAATATATAATATAAATAAATTTTTATATATTTATATCTATAAAGTTATCAATAACGAGCTAGACATACAACACTCATCCCTCCACAACGTAAAAACAGCAGGCGCCCCCCGCCTCAGCACGCCAAGCAGAGCAACTGGGCCACCGCTCGCCGCGGCCGCCCCACGAGTATAAGCGTAAAGCGCCTCCCGAAGAGAAAGACTCTCCCCGCGGACACAGGCAGGAGCCCTGCATAAGCCTAGAGCCGCCCTAAACGTCTCCCAGGGCTCCACGGGCTCCACAGGAGCATCAGTGCTCAGCGCCAGCCTAGCGCCGGAGCGGGCTAGGCTCCGGAACCTATACGCCCACCGGGCCCTCCCCGGGCCGAGGCGCTTCTCAATCCACCAGTCCGACACGCGGAAGCGGGGCTGAACCACCACGTGCACGCCCAGCCCGGCAATCCTGCGCTCCACGCCCGGCGGTACCAGGCTGGCGTGCTCTATCCTCAGCCTCTCCCCGCCCCCAAGCCTCTCATAAGCTTCAAAGACCTCTAGGAGAGCCGCGTCGCCAATCGCATGGGTAGCGACGCGGAGCCCCCGCGATAGCGCCTGCCCCGCCACCCGCTCTATGGCCCGGCTATCCATCAGGAGGCGGCCCCTGCTTCCCGGATCATCATGGTAGGGCCCAGACAGGTAGGCGGTCCGGGCGCCCAGGCTCCCATCGCTGAAAAGCTTCACCCCCACCAGGCCGGCCAGCCGGGCCCTCTCGAGAGCCCTCCGGACCGCCTGGACATCGCGGGGCTCCGGGTAGCAGGAGACCCGGATGGGCAGCCCTCCCCGGCTCTCCAGCTCTGCTAGTGCCCTGGCCTCGGAGGGCGGGCACTGCATGCTTGAGACGCCCGCGACCCCGCTGCCCGCTATATGCTCCACGGCCATCCTCACGAGGCTCCTGATCGGGGCGCTGCGGAGAGCGAGGCGGACCGCCTCTCCCACGGCGTCCTCAAGCAGCACGCCCCTCTCGCTATCAACCAGGCCCGGGTAGAGCTCGTGCACCCCTGTCTCGGCTAGGAGCCTCGTGTTGGCCGTGGCTAGGTGGCCGCATACGCGGACCGCTATGGCGGGCCGGCCCGGGATGTAAGTGTCTAGGAGCCGCCGGTCCGGGAGCCTTCCCGGCTCGTTGAAAGCCTCCTCGTCCCAGCCCCTGCCATACGCAACCGGTCCGGGCGCCGCGGAGAGTCTTCTCGCCACCTCCTCGGGGCTTTTCGAGCCGTGGAGGTCTGCTCCTGCTAGGGAGAGGCCTAGGCCCGTTATGTGGAGGTGTGCATCGACCAGGCCAGGGGTTAGGGTCCCGCGCACCCTGCGGACCGTCGCGTACCCCCTGGGCGACCCTGTTACCGCTATGATCCTCCCATCCTCGACCAGGACTCCCGGGGCCTCTTCCATGTTCTCGTCGAGCACCCGATCCGCCAGTAAAAGCACGCTTGCCAACGCCAAGCACCATAGCTGGTTAGGGGGGCAGAATGGGGAGGCTGAAAAACCCTGGCCCCTATCCTAGGAGCTCGGCGCCGACTTCTCCCAGGCTTTCGAGCCACTTTAGGAAGCGACGGGCATTTTCACCAGTAAAGATGGCGCCGTGCTGGGGTGCTATGACCTCGATGTCCAGCTTCTTAACCTTGCTGAGCCACGCCTCGAGTGCTCTCTGGCAGGCCATGAAGCGCTTGTGGAACCACTCCATGTATCTTACGTGCTCGTCGAAGTCCTCAACGAAAAGGTACCAGATCCCCGGCGGGAACACTACGGCGCCGATATCTCCTGTGAAGAGCGCTTTAAGCCCGGGTATGTAGAGGTTGAAGTTACCTGGGCTGTGGAGGAAGTGAGCGGGGATAGCGAGGAGGCGCTTTCCTTCTATAATGATTT
The DNA here is from genome assembly GCA_964542985.1 of uncultured Hyperthermus sp. Classification (GTDB taxonomy): domain Archaea; phylum Thermoproteota; class Thermoprotei_A; order Sulfolobales; family Pyrodictiaceae; genus QNYQ01. The sequence continues at coordinate 2,647 of CAZIWH010000067.1, forward strand.
CTCGGCCCTTATCCGGTATTCCCTCGTACTCAACGCCTGACTCGACGCCTAGGTGAGGAAGGAATCTGGTCCATATCTCGCTTACGTACACCTTAGCACGCGGGAAGAACTCGAGAATAAGGTTTAGGCTCCCCGCCACGTCAGGGTCCTGATGGCTGTAGAAGATGCCAACAACTTTCCTCGGGTCTACGAACTCGCTTACCGCCTGGTAGACCCGCTGGAACACGAAATAGCCTCCTGGGTCGATGAGTAGGGCCTTGTCCTCGGCAATGTAGAGGTACTGGTTGGCCAGTATGCCTTTCTCGGCGTCCGCCTCGTCGAGCCCTAGCCAGACGAGCTTCTCATCCCCGTGCTTGGACTCTGCTACCACGTAGGGCCTATGGACTTTTAGTGTCATTCCCGAGTCACCTCTCAGGCATAGAAAGGCCTCCATAGACTTTGAGCCGTACAACGCTCTCCACTAGGTTGAGTGCATGATCGTCCCCGACATGCTCTTCGCCAGCGGCATTGACATAGACTCCCCTCAGTCTCCCATCAATGAACAGCGCTCTAAAGGTGGCCAGTCCAGTACCGCTCACGTAGATAACCTTGTACTTATTTCCGTACTCGGTAACGATGTCCTCGAGAATACTGACGAGCCCCCCGCGAGACACAACCACGTCCTCGCTCCTCAATAGTATGCTCTTCATGATAAACCTCGTTATCCATGAAATACTCCGTAACTTTTCACTATAGTCTATATTTCCTTTACTATCAGCACTAGAAGATTTATCAAACCTGCTAGCCCCAGCCACGCACTCCTCGACGATCTCAGCTACCGCCTCAACAATCTTACCAAGAGCTGGCTTGACAACCCACCCCCTAGGCCCCTTGTACTTCGCCCCTGGCTTGCCATCCCAGGGAACCTCCACAGTTATCCTACTCCTCTCGCCCTCCATAAGTACTGTGACACCGCCCTGATCGGTCCGAGTCTTAATATTGTACCAGTCCCTGAAGGGGATGAGCATCCTACGGAATCCCAGCTGGACCTTCCCAGCTCTAATGCCCGTGACAAACGGGAGCCGTGGGGGAAGGTTCTCCTCCACGCACCTTACTATCTCATCCCGGCTCTCACGAGTCACGCTATTAGTTATCATTGCATGACGCCTCATTGTACTAATGACGCAAGTATCCTCACGACTAGCTATATAAGCTTTCAAAATCAATGTGTCCAGACCTAATATGAATAAACATGGGAATCACACGCCATATACAAGGCGAATAATCCATAAACTCGGGAGAACCGCTTGAGAGCCTCTTCCCGAATCACCTAGCCCGGGCTCGTATGCATGCCTCGGGCACCATAGTCTAGAGTATCATACTCAAGAGTATATACCTTAGAGTATGAGAGAGGGGCCTCCCAGCCAGGGGACTCTTCACCGGTCCGACGATGCGAGCAGCAGCCCAACGGCCTGTCATCGGCCCCCGGGGAGAAGCCCCTGGAGGGGAGCGCAATAAAGGCTAGTCGCTCCTCCGCCTGGTGTGGCGGAGGGTTCGCGGGTGAGGGAGGATACTCATATAGTGTTTGGCGCCGGAGTCTCGGGCACGGGCGCAGCGCTCCTGGGCTGTAGCATGGGCTGCCTTCTTATAGCACTATTAGCGAACCTGCTAGTCCATCCACTCATAGACAGGCTCGGCCATGAGAAGCACTGGTGGACGAAGCATCCTAGGAGGCACGCTCTCACCCACAGCCTCCTCGGAGCAACAATACTAGGCCTCGCGGTATACGCGCTCCTAAGCTACGCCGCAGCACCCCTCATAGGCAGGGGCGATGCCACGCTCCTAGCCCTCCCAGTGCTCCTCGGCCCCTGGAGCCACCTCTTCCTGGACATGCTCAACCCCAGCGGCATATACCTCTGCGGCCGCCGCGTAACGCTGAGAGTAGCCCGCTATAACAGCGTGTGGGCAAACCTCCTATTCCAGGCTCTAGGCATACTCCTCATAGCATACAGCGTGGCCCAAACCACACTATAGGAGCCAGGCAAAGAGGCGCGGGACACGCCCCCATCCCCGAGGGCGGCCAGTTATTGCCCGCTCGCACCCAGCAATACCAACCAAGCCACACATGCGGAACACCGGAGGATGAGGGCATGAGGAGGCTGGTCCTTGTCGCTCCCCCCTGGGCTGGCTTGGAGAGGCTCAAGCCTGTGGCCCGGGAGCTTGAGGAGAGGGGCTACCCGGTCCGCATCGCCGGGGAGCCGGACTGCGGCGGAGAAGCGTATAACCTGTCGTGGCGCCGCCTCCCGGAGGGGTGCCCGGGGGCCTGGGTGCCTCATCTCGGCATGATCGTTGATGTGGTCGCTTGCCTGGAGCGGTCCGGCCTTTGGGGGGAGCCTGAGAGAGCCGTGGCGGGGTGCCTCCTGGAGAGGCTCCGCGAGATGAGGAAGGCCCGGGCAGCCTACAAGGTAAAGGGCCTAGGCGTGCCCCTGAGGCCGCCGCCGGTGCTCGTCGCGGGAGAGCTGTATGTGCGCGATAGCGTTGAGAGCGTGTGCCGGGAGGCCGAGAGGCGTGCTGGCGAGGGCGCTGATCTCATTGTTCTCGGCCTCGACCGCTGGGGCCGCGGGGCCGAGGAGAGGTTCCTGGAGGCTGTCAGCGCGTGCTCCCGGAGGCTTCCTGTGCCGGTGCTCGCCGACCCGGGGAGGCTCGGGCTCCTGGGCCCCTCGCATAGCGCTGGGGCGGGCGGGGTGATGAGTGTGAGGCCTGGCGAGGAGGGGCGGCTGCCCGAGCATGTGAGGAGCGAGGCTATCGTGGTTGTGCTGGCGGACCGCTCCCCCGGGGAGGCGGTCCGGGCAGCGGGCAGGCTTGCCATGCCCGTGCTGGACCCGGTCATCATGCCCCCGCTCCTCGGCCTCCACCGGTCTCTAGAGAGGCTCTCGCTCCTCGCCCACGCGTGGAGAGGCCCCATAATGGCCGGGGTCAACAACGCGTACGAGCTAATAGACGCCGACCCCACGGGCACCATACCCATGCTCGTCTCGCTCGCAGCAGAGGGAGGAGCAAGCATAGTGCTAGCCACAGAGGAGAGCCCCAAAACATACGGGGCAACCCTCCTAGCCCGCCTAAGCGCCGACCTGGCATCCCTAGCACTCTACTACGGCTCACCACCAAAAGACTACCCGATCCGCCTCCTCCACACCAAGCACAAGAACATACCCATGCCCTAGCAACCACCCCGACAAGACCTCTAACAGTATGCCAGGCCTGCCTCGCCAGGCTACAGGCCAGCCCCGCGAGCTACAGGGCGCTTCACGCCCAGATACTGTGCCTGCCAAGCCTAGATGCCTAGGATTGCTAGGCTCCGGCCCTAGAGGGCTACAGCTTAAGCATTGTTTCTTGCTAGCTTGGATCCTGCTGGGGCATGAGAGGGGTGAGCCTAGATTGTCTGGGGGTGAGGGTAGTAGGGGTGGTGCGGGCCCGGGGAAGGTTGCGGTCGTGGACACGAGCGTAGTGCTCTTCATACACTACAGGGAGCCCCCAGCGCCGCTGGCAGAAACCATACTCGACAGGCTCCACACCCACGGCTACAAAATAGTATACCCGCC
>CAZIWH010000067.1:6327-8784 GCA_964542985.1 uncultured Hyperthermus sp.
GGCATACTTGTGACCGGGGACCGGGGCCTTGCCTGCATGCATGCCGCCCTGCGCCGGGGCAAAGCATTACTAATCCCATACACTCTATAAGAGTAAAGAGGGATACAAGACATGGCGCGGAGCAAAGCCCTAGAGGCCGAGAGAGAACTCGACAAAATATACAAGGAGATAACGAGGATAAAGGCGAAACTACCGGGCGAGAAACGGGCTAAAGCTAACGAGATAGAGGCTAAAATGTATGCTGGAAAGCTAACACCAGGCGAGGTTCTAAAGGAGATCAGGAGGCTGGCCCGCTCCTAGCCCCGAGCACCCCAGCAGTTTACCGGCGAGCTTGGCCAGCGCTCTATACGCTTTCCCAGCCCCCTTTCAACTACATGTCTCCCAGACAACGCCCCCACCTCTGGTTCCACCCAATATAATTCTATAATATGATTTCTTTAAAAAATCAGGCTATTCTTCATTGAGTTGATATATTTGTACTATTCATTAATCGCCGATTGACTTTAGGGAGAAGAGTACGTCTGTTTCATTACATATGGGCCTTTTGAGAAACAGGGGTGGGTTTAAATGTGTTCTCCTAGAGTAGATAGGCTCTTGCATGTAACTAATTAGGAGAGTGCCCGACCCCCGAGCGCGCACCTATTTTAGGCTGCGATAGTGAATGGCTAAGCGGGGGCGGTGAGATCAGCGCAGCGAGCGCACATCATATATCAGACCGTGCCGCAGTCATCATCCCTCGCCGCCCCTGCTACTCTAGTTCTTTATGTGTTAGAGGTTTGAAGAGGCGGTCGGCCCAGTCTCTGATGTTAAGGTAGTGTGCCCCTGCCACGCTTAGCCCTCTGCTCATTATCAGGGCCACAGCGTCTAGTGGGATGTTGTGCTTGTGGGCTAGCATTGCAAGGCGCTGGTCCTCGAGGCCGAGGCGTTCCCTACTGATTGGTCCAGGAAGACTAGGGGGCGGGCAGACTAGAAGAGAGGGCTGAGGCAGGGGGTACGAGCTGAAAGTCGGGCTCGACCCTCTGATGGTTGCCGAGGCTCTGGCACGCGAGGGCCCCTATGTCTCCCCGAGGCGGGCCGCCAGACTGCTAGGCACCACGCCCAGAACCGCCGGCAGGGTGCTGGCATGGCTCGAAAAGCTGGGCCTGGCCGAGAAGGTGTCACGGCACACCTACAAGCTGAAGCCTCGGCGCGTAGTCAACCGTTAACTACACCGCACCAACAACGCCCCAGAATAATTGTTCCCCTTCACCCTAAATCTTTCCTAGAATCATTCTATATAGCTAGTGACCACACGTAGTTAGGTTAACCACAGGCAAACCCCCTACAAGGGTAGGGGGCGGCCACACCATGACTGGAAGCGCAGCTGGTGAAGGCGGGGAGACTCTTATGGGCTATGTAGTTAAGCGGATCAGGGGCCGCCTATGTGTCTTATGAGCAATACCGTAGAGATGGTAGGGTGGTCACCAAGTACGTCGGACCGCTGGAGCGGATAGTCGAGGAGTGGAAGACACTCAAGAACATAGGGTTGAGGGGCGAAGCCCCTAGGATGGTGGACCGGCCGGGATTTGAACCCGGGGCCTCTCGGGTGCAAGCCGAGCGCTCTTCCAGGCTGAGCTACCGGCCCGTCCTTCCCGAAGAGGTTTATTGTGGGTGGGGGTTAAGTGTGTTGCTGCCGGGTTTGGGTGCTCCTAGTATGATTGGGGGCTGGGTGTAGTCTGGGCTGCATGCTGGCTGGAGTATTGGGTGTAGTCCTAGTAGTGTGTGGGTTAGGCCTGCTATGAGTGCTTGGGGGCCTGGGTGTACGAATTCTACTACGAGCACGTCTAGGCCTGCGGCTCTTGCTCTTGCGAGGATGAAGAGCTGTTCCAGTGCTGTGGCTGGGCTGCCCGGCCTGTTTGTGCATGTGCCTGTGGAGTAGTAGAGTATCTCTTCTCTTAGGACCCCGTCCACGGTGCCCAGGAGCTCTACTCCGCCGTTCAAGTCTTCGAGGGCGCCGCCAAGGTTTATGTATATGAGGCCGCTGGTGCCTGCTCTTATGTCTGCTATGAGCCTTATCATTTCGCTCCGCAGGTCTACTCCCTGCGCCCAGCTGGGCTGCTTCTCCTCTAGGACGGTGTAGGCGTCTACGTTGTCGAGGTAGACGCCGTCGTAGCCCTCCTCCTCGTACTGGCCCGCGAGCCCCGCCATGAGAGAGTGCCACAGGGGGCTCCAGTACTCCACGTAGTACTCTCCCTCGTACTCGGTAGGCCCATGAACAATACCGGAGCCGGTCACGTTCTGCCAGTAGCTCCTCCACTCCTCCGCATACCCTATGTTAAGGTACGCGAGAACCTTTACCCCGCGAGCGTGGAGCAGGGGGAGCAGGCTGCTATTGAACTCGTCCGGGTCGACAATGACAAGCTTGTGCCGGAGGGCCTCCTCCAGCCCAGGAGGAGAGCCTATACAATAGCAAGCATA
>CAZIWH010000068.1:0-8773 GCA_964542985.1 uncultured Hyperthermus sp.
CTCCGCCAGGGCGAGGAGGTCTGGCTAATCAACGCGAGGAAGAAAGCCAAGGTGCTCCAGGTAAGCATCTACATGGGCCCCGACCGCGAGGTCGTGGATGAGATCCCGGCAGGCAACATTGGCGCAGCACTGGGCCTAGAGGACGCCAGGGCAGGCGAGACCGCGGTAGCAGTAGAGCTAAAGGACAAGGTGCCGCCCTTCGAGAAGCTCCACTACGTCTCCGAGCCAGTGGTAACCGTGGCCATTGAGCCCAAGAACCCCAAGGATCTACCCAAGCTTATTGACGCGCTCTACAAGCTGAGCGTTGAGGACCCGACGATACAGGTGAAGATAAACCAGGAGACTGGCGAGTACCTGCTCAGCGGCATGGGTCCGCTGCACATAGAGATAGCACTAACCCTTCTCAAAGAGAGGTTCAACGTCGAAGTCAAGGCCAGCCCGCCGATAGTCGTATACCGTGAGACCGTCAGGGCCGAAAGCCAGGTATTCGAGGGCAAGAGCCCCAACAAGCACAACAAGTTCTACATAAGCGTTGAACCACTCGACGAGGAGACCATAAAGCTGATACAGAGCGGCGAGATAAGCGAAGACCAGGACGCCTACGAGCGCGCCAAGATACTCAAGGAGAAAGCCGGCTGGGACTACGACGAGGCCAAGAGGATATGGGCTATAGATGAGAACATCAACGTGTTCATAGACAAGACCACCGGTGTCCAGCACCTACGCGAAGTAAAGGACACTATCATCCAGGCGTTCCGCCTAGCCATGAGAGAGGGCCCGCTGGCTAAGGAGCCTGTCCGCGGCCTCAAGGTGGTGCTACACGACGCCGTGGTGCACGAGGATCCGGCCCACCGCGGCCCTGCTCAGATCTACCCTGCCGTGAGGAACGCCATCTACGCCGCGATGCTAACCTCTAAGCCGACGCTCCTGGAGCCCATACAGAAGCTCGACATACGCGTACCCCAGGAGTACGTCAGCAACGTCATAGCGGTGATATCTAGGAAGCGCGGCAAGATACTCGACATGCAGGAGTACGGCGTCATGATGAGGATAATAGCCGAGATACCCGTGGCGGAGAGCTTCGACCTAGCCGCGGAGCTGCGCAGCGCCACCCAGGGCAGAGCCTTCTGGGGCACCGAGTTCAGCCGCTGGGCGCCAGTACCCGACAACATGCTAATGGATCTGGTGAGGAAGATAAGGGAGAGGAAGGGCCTACCACCGGAGCCGCCGAAGCCCGAAGACTTCATCAGCCCCTTCTAAGCTCCCAGCAACTACTCGCCCTTCACGCACTGGCAACGCCCCAGAGGAAGCCAGCTTTTCCCCAAAGCATTGCCTTAGTGGGAAACATCTTCTCACAGCCTTCGGCGCCGGCTTAGGGGTCAACGCTACGGAAGAACGAGAATGTGAAGGCAGTACGGCAGAGAAGCATGGAGAGTGTGGAAAACAGAGAGGGGAGCTGGATCTCGGGGCTGGGTTCTACGGGCTGGATGCGGCACTGTGCCCTTGTAATGTGACACTGGTTGTAGTCACGTAGAACCTGTACATGTCGTCGCGCTTGGCCACAACGCCGGGCACTATCAGATATCCGCCGCTGCTGGGCACCTCTATCGACGCCTTAGCCACGCTGTGGAGCTGTATACCTACGAAGAGCCCCGGCGGCGCCAGCGGCCACCTCGTGCCAACGGCCGTGAGTGGCGCCGTGGCATATGCAACAGCGTCTATAGAGCCGTGGGTCGACTCGCCGAAGAGTGACTGGTAGGCCCACTTCCAGTAGACCGTGTTAATGCGGAGACCTTTGAAGTAGCTGGAGTAGTCGGTTTTCTCGCCGAACTTGACCACTATGCTGTCAGGTATAGTTACCGTGTAGGATACCTGCCTAGGCGGAATGGCTGGCGTCAGGCTCTCCGAGACCGGGCCTACTGTGTCCATGTCGGGCCAGTAGTCTATGATGGCCTGGTCTATGTAGTAGCTTACGTTGACGGCGAGCCTATTAGCTTCGGGATCACAGTACCCCAGTATTGGGAAGTAGTGTGGTATGAAGGAGTCTACAACTCTGTCGGGATCAGGGAGGCAGCCTGGTGATGTGCACTCGTCGTCCCGTATTATGATTCTCCAGAGCCCGTTTGCCGGCGCCCTCACACTGGTGTAGTTCGGCGTATAGTCGAACTCGATGCTGTATTGTACCGAGCCTACGGCGACACCATAGGCAGATATATATTCATGGTCCCAGTACTGTCCTACGTAGTACCAGTCGTGTGCTCCTTCGAGGTCGTTTCTCGTCGCGGAGTCCGGTAGGAGCCGCCCGTTTTTCACCTGCCGGATAATGCTGCTAACCTCTGTCACTGCTTTTGCTAGTGTGGCCTTGTGGAACACGATGTAGTAGGGTGCTATCTTGCCGCCCCGGTAGGTCTTGACCGGTATTATTGCCGCAGCTGCGGCTTCTACGGGTAGGCCGGGCTTGTTGTCCGCGGTGAGAGGTAGTAGGGTTAGCGGCAGCTGCGGGCCAGGCCTCATGCCGGCTAGTAGTGTGTGCAGCGGCTTGGGGCCCTGCACTAGCAGTGCTACTCCCTCGCGGAGCATGGTTGCTATAATATCAGGGTGCTTGGAGAGCAGCTTGGCGGCGCCTTTGGTTATGACGGCTATGCTGTACCCCCGGAGCCTCGAGGGGGAGGCGAGGATCGTGCTTACTGGCAGTCTAGTGGCGCCTGGCAGCTGTACGGCCGCTTTCTCTCCGCTCGTGTAGAGTATAGCTACCCTGGCAGGGATAGCTGGGCTTGCTGTTGGAGGGGCGATGGATTCTCGTGGAGTGGATGATGGGCTGTGCTGTGCGAGTGCAGCGAGGGAGAGGGCTGCGGCTAGGACGAAAAAGGATAGCAAGCCTATAGTCGGGATCCTCCTCAGCCATGACTCCTCAGCCATGACGAGGGCAGCGTGTACCTTTATCCTCGGCTTGTACGAGTAATAGTTGTTGCATACTTGGAGCCCCTGTGCGGCTGCACTATGCAAAGCACTAGAAGCTACCAGTAATAGGTCTACGCTAGGGCGGCCTCTCCATGCGTCTCTGTTGAAGTAGGGGTTGCGGCGTGTAGTGTCTATGTCGGTCCCGTTTTTAGGGTTCGGCAGCGCAGCTTATACTCGGCTAGGAGGGAACGGCCATGATTCTCCTGCTCCGTAGACGCAGGATCCCTCTTCGCGCGGAGGACATAATGACGGCTCCTCCGGTAACGGCAAAGCCAGATACCAGCATCAAGGAGGTAGCCATGCTTATGAGGAAGAACAAGGTAGGCAGCGTCCTCATAGTTGACGAGGATGGGAAGCTCCGGGGCATAGTCACTGAGCATGACCTAGTCTACGCATGCTCCGAGGGATGGCACCCGGAGAACAGGCAGGCCTGGGAGATTATGACCGAGAATCCGATAACTGCGAGGCCCGACGAGGAGATAATAGAGGTCATAAAGAAGATGAGGGATGCCGGGATAAGACACATACCGGTGGTTGATAAGGACGGCAAGCCGCTCGGAATGATATCCGCAAGGGACGTCCTCGACCTAGTGCTGACGCTCGCAGGCCTCGGCATAATACACGAGCTGCTTAAAGAGTAGCCTTTTGCACCGATTCAGGCTCTTTTTGGAGCCAGTAGTGGCCGTACATTATGGGGCCAATTACCTTGCCTGGTTACCGTGCTCTGCTTCTTCCCCCATCCTGCTCGGCCTTATTCGGTGCCGGAGCGCCACGACCCTGCCGAACACTATTACTGCGGGGGGCTTGACACCCGCCCTCTTGGAGGCCTCCACTATCTCGGCGAGCGGCGCCTCCACCACCCTCTGGGTTGGGAGTGTCGCATCCTGTATCACGGCCACGGGGAGGCGGGGGTCAATCCCCTCTTCTATCATCTCCTTCACGATGTTCTCTAGGCTGCCAACCCCCATCACTATGACCAGCGTGTCAACGCTCTTCATGAGTTTGCCGTAGTATACTTGTCTCCGTTCCTTGCCTGGTGCCTCCCTGCCTGTGGCGGCGGCGAAGCTTGAGGCGACGCCGCGGCTTGTCACCGGTATGCCTGCGGCCGCCGGCCCGGCTATCACGCTGGTTATGCCTGGGACTACTTCGCACTCAACGCCGTGCTCCGCTAGGTATATGCACTCCTCTTCTCCGCGTCCGAAGACAAAGGGGTCGCCCCCGTGGAGCCTCACCACCGTCTTGCCCTCCAGGGCCTTCTCTAGGAGCAGCTTGTTTATCTCATCCTGGGTCAACGCGTGGTGGCCTGGCCTCTTCCCGGCGTATATCAGCTCGGCGCCGGGCTTGGCGTGGCTGAGCAGCTCCCGGGGTATCAGGCGGTCGTAGACTATCACGTCTGCCTCCTTGACGAGGCGGAGGGCCTTGAGCGTAACCAGCTCCGGGTCCCCGGGTCCGGCGCCGACTACGTAGACCTTGCCCACCATGGCTTCTCATCCCTACGACAGCGGTATGCCCTCCCTCCTCGCTGCAAGCCTTAGCTCGGTGGCCGCGTCCACGCCCACCTGGGCTGGCTTATCGGCGTCGCCGCGGGCTTCAACCCAGACCACCTTGGAGCCGTCGGGGGAGGCTAGGGCTGCGCGCATGACCAGCTCGTCTCCCTCTATCTCGGCGTAGGCGCCGAGCGGCGTATGGCAGCCGCCGCCCGCGTAGGCTAGGAAGGCTCTCTCGGCTAGGGCAAGCGCCATTGTCTCTGGGTGGGCTGCGGCGCGGAGCTTGGGGAGTATGTCTAGGCGGCTGTACAGCGTGTAGACAGCTACTATCCCCTGGCCCGGGGCCGGGGGTAGCACCTCGGGCGGTATCCTCCAGTACTCCACCTCCACGCCGAGCCTCCGCACACCGGCCTCCGCCAGCACAATCGCATCATACATGCCAGCCTGTAGCTTCCTCAGCCTGGTGTCCACGTTGCCCCGGAGCGGCTTGAAGACTAGGTCGCTGCGGGCATGCCTCAGCATTGCAACGCGGCGGGCGCTGCTAGTCCCGACGATGGCGCCCTTCGGCAGCTCCCAGAGGGTCTTCGCTTCGCTCCGCGTGACGAGTATATCATAGGGCGGGGCCCTAGGAGGGGTAGCTGCCAGCACAAGGCCCGGGGAGACCTCGCTGGGCACATCCTTGAGGCTGTGAACCGCCACGTCAGCCTTGCCCTCTAGTACTGCCAGGTTGACCTCCTTCTCGAAGACCCCCTTCCCGCCTATCATTGTGAACGGCTTATCCTGGTGGATGTCACCCCTGGTCTTTACTATCACTAGCTCGTAGTCCAGAGGTTCTCCTATCCGGGAGGCCAAGTAGTCCAGGGCCTCCCGGGTCTGGGCTAGGCTTAGCTTACTGCCCCTAGTCGCTACGCGGAGCTTCAAGCCTGCCTCAGCCTCTTGAACGCCCCCTCGAGCGCTGTAAGCGTTTCCTCGACGGCCTCCCCGGTGTGAGCGCCGCTAGTGAATATTGCCTCAAGCTGGCTGGGGGCTATGAAGACGCCTAGCTTCAGTAGCTCCTCGTGGAGCCTCTGGTAGAGCTTCTTGTCGCTCTGCATTGCGTCCTCTGGGCTCCGGACAGGCCCCTTGTGGAAGAATATCTGCAGCATGCTCTCGATATGGTTTATTGTGTAGTCTAACCCGGCCCTGCTGGCGAGGTCGTCGAGGGCCTTGGCTATCTTCTCTGCTGCCTCGCGTGCGACACGATAGGGTTCGCCGGTCTCGAGCACCTCTATCGTAGCGTAGCCGGCGGCCATGGTCACTGGGTGGGCATTGAATGTGCCGGCCTGGAACACCTTGCCAGACGGAGTGAAGTTCTCCATTATCTCCTTGTTAGCTACTATGGCTCCGACGGGGAAGCCGCCGCCTATTATCTTGCCGAGCGTCGTTATGTCGCCCTTGACACCGTAGTAGCCCTGCGCGCCGCGGAGCCCGAGCCTGAAGCCTGTGATAACCTCGTCCATTATCAGTAGGGCGCCGTAACGATCCGCTATCTCGCGGAGACCCTTGAGGAACCCGGGCTCCGGTGGTATCACGCCCGCATTCCCGGCCACTGGCTCAACTATTATTGCCGCTACTTCGTTGCCATGCTTCTTCATTATCTTCTCGACGCTGTCCAGGTCATTATACCTCGCTATGAGGGTTAGCTTTGCAACCTCCTCTGGGACTCCCTTGCTGCTCGGCACACCGTACTCCGCGGCCGCACTCCCCGCCCCGACGAGGACAGCATCATGGGCGCCGTGGTAGCATCCATTGAACTTGACTATGTATTTGCGGCCCGTAACCCCGCGCGCCAGTCTTATGGCTGCCATCGTGGCCTCGGTGCCGCTGTTGACGAACCTTACCATGCCGCCGGGGTGGAAGTAGCTGAGTATCTTCTCGGCCAGCCTTATCTCGGCCTCGGTGGGCGTGCCATAGAGCCAGCCCCTCTCTAGCTGCCTACGTACAGCCTCCTCCACGCGGGGGTGGCGATGCCCGAGAATCAGCGGGCCATAGGCTAGGACATAATCTATGAGCCTCTCCCCGTCAACCGTGTAGAGGTAGGGGCCCTCACCCCTCTCAACGTAGAATGGATAAGGCTTCACCGCTGCACGAACGGGGCTATTCACTCCGCCGGGGAAGAGGCTCTGAGCCCTCCTCCACAGCTCAAGACTACGCGGGCCCGGCAACACGCGTCTACCCGAACTAAACCGGTGGCTGATTCGTTGCGCGGAAAAAGGAGCTTACCCCACTACAGCCATGCCCTAGGCCCTCAGGGGGGAGGAGCCGGTGCCTTGGAGTGCAACGGCGTATTCACAGCCTGGTACCGGTACAGCAGTGTGAGCGTGGCGCTTGCCGCCTCGGAGAGGAGCGGCGTCCATGTCGTGGAGGGTGGCGTCTGCTTCCAGGTGCGCCGTGACCTTATCGAGGCTGACGCCTCCAGCGGGGTTCTCGCTGAGGTTGTGGCCGGGCTTCTGCTGGCCGAGCCCATGGAGATTGAGGGGAGCCGCGAGGAGTACGAGAGGCTCGCGAGGCTCTACGCCTCCCGGGTAGCCGCGGAGGAGAATCACCGGCTCCGCAGGCTGCTAGGCCGGCTCCTCCACCTCCACGCCTTCGTGGCCGACATAGCTCTACTCGTGATGCGCATGTCAAGGCTCGCGAGGCTCTACGTCTGGCTGCGCCCCCTCTACAACAGGAGCTTGGAGAGCAGGGAGGGTGTGGCCTGGCTACGCGGCCTAGCCGGGGCCGTGCTACCTGCCGAGGCGCGGCTGTGGGGCCCATGGTACCGGGCCACGGGGCTCCCTACGAGGAAGCCCAGGAGATGGGCCGGCCCGGGCTCCGCTAGGGCCGCCGCAGGCCTGGCCTCGGAGATGGCTGGCCTGGAACTGCTCCGCGGGATGCCTAGAGAGGCTGTGCTTGAGGGCCTCTCCACGAAGCCCCTCCCACTCCTCCGCGACCCCCTCCTACTCGTCCGCCTCGACTATGCGAGACTCGCAACCAGGCTCCTCGGCTTCGAGGAGCAGCTCTACGCTCTCACCGGCGTGACCAGGCTTATAGCGAAGAAGCGTGGGGGCATCATAAGAAGTGCCAGGATGATCCACGCCGAGGGCTTCACGGCAGCTGTGGTGAAGCATTACAGGGACGCGACGCTGGCCAAGTGGCTCCTCGCCGCCCTGCTCACACTTCCCCTGCCCCCTCCCCGTGTAAGGCCGCGGGAGAGGCTGCAGGCCGAGTACCACTACAACCGACTGCTAGCCGAGAAGGGCTACCACGTGCCCAACCCTATTCTCGTCGACCCCAGGAGGCATATAGCGGCCTACACCTATATCGAGGGCCGCGACCTGCTCAAGAGCCTTCAGGAAAACCCAGCCCCGATGTCCTACTACCGGCTGGGCCGCCTCCTCGCCAGGCTGCACCGGGACGGAATAGCGCTATGGGATTCTAATCCCTCGAATATACTCGAGACAGAGGACGGCACGCTATACCTGGTCGACCTCGAGCAAGCCAGGGAGGCCGACAGCCTCACGGACCGCGCCTGGGACATAGCGGTCGCAACCTACTACACAGTACCCTACGCCACCACCGGCGCCCCCGAACGGGCCGCGCTCATAGCCAGAGGCTATGTAGACGAGGGTGGAGACCCACAGGCGGTGCTCGAGGCAAGCAAGTACAAGTACGTCGCACCTTTCCTCACAGCCAGCCCCCTAAACGTGCTCGAGGCAACACGCAAAACCCTCGCAAGGGTAGCCACGGACGCCCTCCGCACAGAGCCCCAGAGATAATATCCCACCGCTACCGGCGCACCCACAGCCCTCCACGGGGCACCGGGGAAGCGGGGTGCACCGGGAATGGCCGGCGCCAGGCCCTGCCCCGTCTGCGGCAGAGGCATGTTCCGGAGAAAAGACCTCCTAGAACACATCAAGAGGAGCCACGGCTGGTACTTCAAGCAGTTCATAGAGCCTAAGGGCAAGGGCGGCGGAGGCGGCGCCAAGAAGAAGAAGGAGAAGAAGTAGAGCCGCTAACCACCTTTTTCCCCGCCCCCGCGGCATCGTGGAGACGCCGCTTATCCATGCAGCGGGATGAGCGGTGGGTCACGGGGCTAGAGCCCCACCCCTATGCACGAGCCTCTCCCCGGGGAGGCCACCCTGCCCGGGGTGGGGCGGTGAAGCAGCCCCGGGGATGAGCGACCCTTGGCCGGCCTGCCTTGTGGACGAGGAGGACGCGAGCGCCGGAGCCGCATGGGAGGCATGCTTCTCGAGAAGCTGCGCAGGCTAGGGGAGAGCCGGGTTGGAGGGATGGTAGCCGGGCGG
>CAZIWH010000069.1:0-8155 GCA_964542985.1 uncultured Hyperthermus sp.
CTGGTGGTTCTTAAGTTTTTCTCTGTCTATCCTTAGCACCGCTTCCCCGCGAGGCAAAGAGAAGACCCGCAGCACACGGCGGGGCCTCCTCGTAGATAGCGCTCACAACTAGCTCAGCACCACAGCGAGGGCATCGCTGCTGGAGCCTCTTCCCTACGTAGAGCCCCTCGCTATATCCGACGTAGCCGCGGTAGCTGCAACGCGGGCACTCGGCCTCAACGACTATCCTCTTCGCAGAACCCCCTCTGCGACGCAGCAATGTGGCAACCCAGAGCGCCGACACCGCACCAACGCCGGTAAGCACAAAGTATATCCACGTGTAGACATCCGTCATATGCTTCACCTTCGCCTCCTTAAGGGCTAGGACTGGACACCTATCCCTATCGTGTTGCCCACACCCACTACGATAACACCGTCGCCGGGCCTGCAGCATTCAAGTATAAGGTTTTTGGCCTCCCCTACAGCCTTCGAGACACCCTCAACGATCTCCTTCTTCATTGTAGTTATTGCTTCCTCGAGCCCCATCTTGATAGCTATTGCGTGTAGGGGTATACCATGTTTCACAGCTATCCTTTCTATACGTATCTTCTCCGGCCCTGGATCACCCATGGCTACACCACTGCCCTCCGCTATTGAGCCTGTGTCTTCTCCCTCAAACTTCAATGCAGCATCTATAGTTATTATTGCTGCTAACGGTTCCTTTAGCCTCTCCTCAACAAGCTTCTCTACTGCCTCGCCGGGCCTGCCCACAGTGCTACCAGGCCCCTTAGCTCTGACAATGTAGACTCTACGCCCCTCAAACTCGTGAATACTATACACGGTATCCTTGACTATTTCCTCCGGAGGCTTAATCTCCCTAAACTCTTTGGCAAGCATGTAGGCAGCAAACGGACCTGCGGCATCCCCTATGGGGAGCCCCTTCTCTATTGTTTCGGAGGCGTCATGGTAAGCCTTAGCTATTCTCATATAGAGAGGCAACATCATCCATAATTGGGCTACAAGCATCGCATTCTTGGTCTTCAACCCGAGAAGCAACAAGTGACGTATATACTTGTAAAGGAGGTTTAGCGCATTACCTATAGCAAGAAGCGTGACAACGTTCTTGAGTTCAACCTCGCTTGTGCCGGGCTCCACGGCCCTACGCACTATCTCCTCTATACGCTCCTCCTCAGTACGTAGTATGCGCTCAAGCCTCCTCGTTATATCAGTCGGTTCTATCGAGACAGGCTCTATTACGAAGTAGTCCATTGTCCTCCTGACTACCTGATCCGGGTCCTTAACCCCCGCTTTGCGCAGTTTCTCCCTCGCTTTCTCCTTCACATCATCAACGTAGGTCTCTAGGACGCGTAGCTTAGCCTCAATCTGGCTCTTCCACACGCGCATCTGCAGTCCTTGAGCTACGCCTAGGAAGGCAAGCATAGAAAGTATCGTAGAGGCAAGTATGCTTATCGCTATTATCCATGTGGCGAGTTCGTTACCCGTCGCACCACCTAGAAGCCTTGTTGCGTTGAGGCCTCCGAACAAGGCGCTGCTACACCTCCGAGGCCCCTACCCTGACTGTGAGACCACCCTTATCTCAACACCGTAGTTACTATTGCCTCGCCATCATCGGTAAGCACTACCGTGTGCTCAAATTGTGCTACTATCCCTCGGCTCCGCTCCACTAGGATAGGGTACTCTATTAGATAGCCGCTACGCGCGAGTCTGCGCAGCGCTGCACGTAGCGCATCCACCGAGGCTGTTACGTCAACTAACCACCGCTCTGTGAAGGGTAGTGTCTTGAAGCGCTCGTTTATTGCTTTCAACACTTTCCTGGCGACCAAGTCTAGTCTGCCGCGGCGACGGACGGGTAAGAGTGCATATATCGTGACCAGCTCGCCCTCGTCTACGTAGCCTACACCGTTAGTGCCAAAGGGCTCTATAGCATATGCGTGGCCTGCACGGTAGGCGCCATGAAGGCTGGGCTCATAAGCATTAGGGATGCTTTCGCCAGCATGTATTATGTAGCGGCCAAGACTGTGTCCGCCGAGATTAACAACTGGCATGAAACCATGGCTCTTTATGGTGTTCTCTATGACCCTGCTTGTCTCCGAGAACGCTGTGCCCGGCTTAACGGTCTCCAGGGCATGTTCAAGCGCCTCTCTCACCGCTTCAAGTAGCTTCTCCCACTTCTCCGTTGTATCCACCGTAGCCGCTGTATCCGCTATGTAACCATCAATATGTACACCCAGGTCTAGCTTAACAACAGCCTCCTCGGGTATGCGGCTCTCGTCACCTATCGGGGGCGTGTAGTGTGCCGCAACCTCGTTGACAGATATGTTGCAAGGGAACGCCGGGCGACCCCCCAGCTCTACTATGCGTCTCTCAACGTACTCGCAGATGTCCAGCAGTTTGGCGCCGGGCTTTATCAAGCGGAGCGCCTCCTCTCTTACTGTTGCGGCTATGCGTCCTGCCTCAATGTATTTTCGGAGAACATCTTCATTCAAGGCGGCTGCGACCCCAGGTAGGCTATGAGGCCACACAGCGGAGCCAGCCTAAAACTAGGCGACAGCCGCGCATGACGGGGCTCGGCGATGCAGGGTTCGCTCATACCCCTTCCACGCAGGAAGGGGGCGTCGCTCCGTGATCCTCTCCTCACAGCCCCTTCACGCGTACGCCGGGGACGCCTAGCTTGACGCTGTACACTCTATACCCTCTCCTCCGCAGAGCCTCCTCGAGCTCGCCGCCCGGCTCCAGCACTATAGCTACTCCCCCCATCCCGGCGCCGCTGAGCTTCGCCCCGGGCGCCCCCATGGCCCGTGCAAGCTGGACTATATCCTCAAGCACGGGGTGCGAGACGCCCATGGCGTTGAGCATACCATGAGCCAGGTACATGAGGCCTCCCAGCTTCTCCCTGTCACGGGAGCGGAGCGCCTCAAGAGCCTCCCTCACTACCCGGTCGTTGAGCGCGAGCAGCTCGCCCCCCAGCGGCCCGAGGCTGCGGAGGAACCGGGTGAACCACTCCACGGCCCTCCTCGTAGACCTTGACACCCCAGTGTCAACTACTAGTATCCTCGGCGTCCACCTGGCCTCCACACTGCGGGGAGCCTCGTCTCTCCGATAAAGGATGAAGCCTCCCCTCGCAGCAGCTGTATTGTCAACACCGCTCGGCCTACCGTGAACCAGCTTCTCGGACTCATAGGCCGCGGCGTTTACAGCCTCCACGTCGAATCTCCCGAGGAGGCAGCCATAGGCCGCGGCGAAGGCTACCGCTACGGCCGCACTGCTCCCCAGGCCAGCCCCCACGGGTATCTCGGACTCGATACGGCACCTCGCACCAGCGACACTACCGGCCGCAAGCACTTCCACGCTCCTGCCGAGGCCACAGAGCCTCCTACACCCGCCCGGAGGATAGACGCGCTCACGCACCCCGAGTTCACGGCTCTCCACTATGACCTCGGCCTCCCCCGTCTCCTCGCAAACTACGCGAGCGTAGAGGCTCACCGCGGCCGCGAGCGCCAGGCCGCCGTGGACGACCCAGTGCTCACCCAGGAGGATAACCTTGGCGGGGGCCTCGGCTCGACAGACGCGGCCCAACCAGCTGCACCGAGGGGGCGGCGTAGCAGCCGAGGACTATTAGGTGTGAGACGAGAACAGCCTAGAGAAGGAGTGGAGGCGGAGAGGTGGCCTAAAAACACGCGCGAACCCGGAAGGGACAACGGAACTGCGCCGCTCGGTTAGCTACATATCGGGTAGTCGTCAGGAACCTTGGCGCGGAAGTACTTGCCGGTCTCAGGGCTCTTGAAGAGACCTATCTTCACACCCTTCCTGCCCCTAGGAGCTAGCTGCCAGACTTTAATGGGTACGAGCTCAACCTCCTTGCCGGTGGTCGGGTCACGCACCTTTACGGGCTTCTCACACGCCATAGCTTAGCCACCCCTACAGACTCCCAGTTCTCGGGTAGAAAGACAGCCCTCCCCTCTTTTATAGACTTTACGTTTGCGCGACTGAGAGGATTGCACTAGCCCAGGGCTGGTCTATAGAAATACGTCTGTATTACCGACATCCGTGCGGAGTACTAGCTCAAGCTCCTAACACCGGCGAAAGACCCTACGAGAGACGAGGACAGCTCCCCCACTAGTACCCTGCCACACCGGAACTCCAACCCCTCGGGAACCGAACCAACACCTAAAAATCCCTGACAGAAGACGCCTGCCCCCTCCTTCATAGGAGCCGCATTACCCGGCCGGAGGTGGCTCGCCTTCGTCCACGGAGATTAAGCCTAGGATAAAGGAGAAGCGATGGAGCAAAGAGGTAGAGAAAGAGATACTAGAGACGTGGCGCAACGAGCCAGACCTCTACCGCTTCGACCCCGATAGGCCGGGCCCGATACTCGTTATCGACACGCCACCACCCTACCCTAGCGGTAAATGGCACGTAGGCGGCGCAGCACACTACGCACAGATAGACATGGTAGCACGCTACTTCCGCATGAAAGGGTGGAACGTGCTCCTCCCATGGTATGCCGACAGAAACGGCCTCCCCGTAGAGGTAGCGGTGGAGAAAAAGTACGGAATAAGCGCCTATGAGATGGCGTCAACCAAAGAGGGTAGGATAAAGTTCCTGGAACTCTGCCGCCGCGAACTCGACAAGGTTGAGGAGGAGCTTGTAAGAATCTGGACAAAACTTGGCTGCAGCTTTACATACCTACGCGACGGCACGGATAGCCCGCGCTACCGGACAATAACTCAAGCTACGTTCATTGAGCTTTGGAAGCGAGGCCTCATATACGAGGATGATAAACCCGTAACCTGGTGCCCTCGCTGCAGGACAAGCCTCAGCGAGGCCGAGATAGAGTATCGTGAAGAGGAAGGCTACCTTTACTACGTCAAGTGGCGTGTCAAGGAGACAGGCGAGGAGATAGTCATAGCAACCACGAGGCCTGAACTCATAGGGGCTGCTAGGGCAGTCATCTATAACCCCGAGGACGAACGCTACAAGCACCTAAAGGGCAAGCATGCAGTAGTGCCTCTCTATGGCTACGAGGTACCGATATACGAGCATCCGGCAGCGAAGCCTGAGTTCGGTACCGGGCTTGTCATGATAAGCAGCTACGGCGACTGGACAGACGTGATGATAATAAACGAACTGGGCCTTAAGCCCCGCATCCTGCTTAACCCCGACGGGACTATGAACGAGAACGCCGGGTTCCTCAAGGGCCTCCCCGTAGCCGAGGCTAGGAAACGTATGGTAGAAGAGCTCGAGAAACACGGCTTAATAGCCCACAAGGAGAGGCTGCGCCACAACGTGCCCGTCTGCTGGCGCTGCAAGACACCCGTAGAGATCATACATGTAAAGGAGTATTACTTGAAGCAACTCCAGTACCGTAACGATCTCCTAGCCGTCGCCCGGAAGATGCACTTCAAGCCGGAGAAGCACCGCAAGAAGCTCATAGACTGGATAGAGAGTCTCCGCATGGACTGGCCTATATCGAGAACGCGATTCTATGGTACCGAGATACCGCTCTGGACATGCAAGCGTTGCGGCGCGAAGCTGGTCCCCGAGCCGGGCCGCTACTATAGGCCATGGCTCGAGGAACCTCCATGGGACAAGTGCCCCAACTGCGGGGCACCCAGAGAGATGCTTGAAGGGGAGAAGAGAGTATTCGACACATGGTTCGACTCGAGTATAAGCGTGCTCTACGTCTCGGGCTACTTGCATAACATGAAGCTGTTTGAACGTGTCTTCCCGCGCGACGAGGAACTCCCATACACTATGAGGCCGCAGGGGTACGACATAATACGCACGTGGCTGTACTTCACTATACTCCGTGTCTACCAGCTCTTCGGCAAGCCAGCATTCCGCTGGGTACGTGTGGCTGGCATGGGCCTTGACCCGACGGGTAGGGCAATGCACAAGAGCCTAGGCAACGTGATAGACCCGGAGCCCTACATAGACACGTTCGGCGCAGAGCCGTTCAGGTTCTGGGCGGCTGCGGCGGCAAGGCTTGGAGACGACTACAAGTTCAGCGAGCAGGTACTGAAGACAGGTAAGCTCTTCCTGACAAAGCTGTGGAACATTGCACGCTTCGTCTCAGCCTTCCCGAGGCCTAGTGAGGGCTACAAGCTGAGGCCGGTTGACGAGGCATTCCTCTCACTGCTAAACGAGCTCATAAAGCGCGTAGACAAGGCTTACGGAGAAGAGCTGGACGTACATGACCCCATCAACGAGCTATACAACTTCACCTGGAACGTGTTTGCAGCCCATTACGTAGAACTTGTAAAGAATCGAGCCTATAACCGTGAAGGAGAGTACAGCATCGAGGAGCAGCGTGGCGCGTGGTACACCCTACACACAATACTCGACGCCGTGCTTCGCATGCTCGCCCCAATACTACCCTTCATAACCGACGCACTGTACCGGAGGCTCTACGGCGAAAGCGTACACCGCCAGCGCTTCCCGGAGCCTAGGCCAGAGTGGAGCCAGCGCCCGCCAAGTGACGCCGAGGAGATAATGAAGCTGAACAGCGCGATCTGGGCGTGGAAGAAGAGGAATGGGCTCCGCCTCTCACAACCAATAGAGGGCAAGCAGCTATACGTGGACAAGCTGCTTGAACCCTACATACGCGACCTCGAGGACATGCACCGCGTAAAGATAGTGACCGCAGCGCCACCTGAAGGTGCGGAGAAGCTGACTGAACACGCATACCTAGCCTAAGGGGAGGGGCTCTGCCGAAATCCGAGTCGTCACCGCTCAGCCGAGCCGTTTCTTCACAGCCCCTTCCAGGCTCGTGAGGCACTATCACTCGCAGCCCATATTTTCACCCCCTTCATACCTCTCCGGCACGATGCCCGCGACGCCCGAGGAGAGGCCGCCGAACAGGCGGGTGCAGTGACCTCGGGCCTCCCGGCCTTCAACCCATGCCGCCGCTACCCGCTTATCCCGCCAGCCCATGGCCCGAGGCTCCTTGTCGATGGGTGGCGTTATTGCCGCGCAGACTGGAGGAGAACGTGCTCGAAGCCTTGGAGGCTGTCAAGGCGACGCCGAGGACGGGCTGGATGCTAAGAGGCGTCCAACACGCCGTCGCCGAGCCTATAGCGGCACATATGGCTGAGTCGGCTGTGCTCGCGCTGCTTCTAGCCGAGAAGCTTCAGGAGGGAGGCATTGACGTCAACCCCTACAAGGCCGCCTCGATAGCCGCTGTACATGACCTAGCCGAAGGCTACATAGGTGACATTGTGAAGAGAGCTGCCGAACTAATGGGATCTCATCTCAAGGAACGAATAGAGCTCGAGGAGGCACACAGGAAGCTCGGCGACACGATAGTATACAGGCTGGTAGAGGAGTATGTCCGTCAGGAAACAGTAGAGTCCAAGGTAGCTAAGCTTGCCGAACAGCTCTCAACGCTTATCCAGTCACTACGTTACCTAAGACAGGGCTACCGTGTGAGAGAGATCCTATGCGGCATGCTCAAGTCCATCGAACACAGCCCCTACGCACATATTATAGACAGCTTGTTCCCCGTCACGATGCACGAAGCAAGGAGCCTCTGTAGAGGAGGAGAGAGAGAACAGAGAAAACGACAAAGAACATGAACAAGATCCTACAGATGCTTTGCCCACATCTTTTACTCTCTGGGAACAGAGAATAATTCTATGTAATATACACGGCTCATTAAACTCCGCCCGTGTCAGGCGAAGAGGCAATCTCACTCAGTGTGTGCCTGAAGAGAGCAACAGCCACGGCATAACAAGTATTCCTACTCAAACCCTCATCTGCTAACCCAACCTGAAACAAGGAAACATATACCGAGAGATAACACCCTTGTCAGGCGAACACATATGCCGCAAGAACATTGCTCAGGCGAAGAAGGGGAACACAGAATCTCCTACCCCAGGGGCCAGATTCCATGGACGTCACAGCTGGGATGCTCCTGGCATCCCCTGTTACGGTAAGGACAGCAGCGGCTCTAGAGAGAACCAAGGTAGATGGGTCGGGCCTGGCTATAGCGGCCTCCCCTATGGGGCTAGGCTTGAGCATAGCCCATGACAGCAGGATATCGGAGGAGAATATGACATGCAACTATGGTTACATCTACAGTCGTGTGTGCGAGGAAGGGGGCGAGAAGGTGGCATGGCTAGCGCCTAGACGTGCTTCAGTTAACCCGTGTAGGAGG
>CAZIWH010000070.1:0-8036 GCA_964542985.1 uncultured Hyperthermus sp.
CCCGGGACAGGGGTCTACAGGCTACACTACACCGTCTCCCGCGCAACAGGGCTGGGCAGGCTAGGAGAGCTGCTCAACAAGCACCCCTGGCTGCTAGACAACCCGTACCTCAACATCTACGAAGACACCCTCGAGGAGGCCAGGAAGCGGGCCCTGGAGGCCCTCCAGGAGCAGGCCAGGTACACCGGCACCGAGGCCGCACCCGACCAGAAGAACCCCCACACCTGGAAGACCCGCGCCCGCCAGCTCTGGGAGAAGATAGTTGAGAACGCCTGGGCAGGCGGCGACCCAGGGCTATTCTACGTCGACAACCACAACAAGTGGAACCCGACCCCCTGGCTCGGCGCGGTTGCCGCAACCAACCCATGTGGCGAGCAGCCTCTGTACCCGTTTGAGAGCTGTAACCTTGGCAGCATGAGTGTGGAGAAGTATGTGAGCGGTGGCAGGTTCGATGTGGAGCGTTTCATGCAGGATGTTGAGACTGCTGTGGACGCGATGGATGCGGTGATTGACCTTAATCGGCACCCTGATTCTCGGCAGGATGCTGCTAACAAGTTCACCAGGAAGATAGGGCTCGGCATAATGGGGCTTGCGGATGCGTTGGCGAGGCTGGGCTATCCTTACGACAGCGACGAGGCGGTAGCCTTTACGCTGATAGTGATGGCAGCCCTGGAGGTCTTCTCGTGGAAGAGGAGCTGGGAGCTCGGCGCCAAGCTTGGACACGCGCCCGCGTTTGAGTGTAGGCGCTGGGACTGGCGGGAGATGAGGTGTCTGGAGGAAGGGGAGCCCGGCGAGCTGCTGGATCTCCACACTCCGGCCCTAGTCAAGGCAGCCGATGTGGTTACAATGGAGGACGGGTGGCTCAAGGTAAGGTACCACCGCGTCCAGCTGCCGGGGGAGGTGCTGGCCAGGCTTGTGGGTCTGGCAAAGGAGAGGGTGGGGGAGGATGGCTCGGTTAAGTTGCTGCCCCTGGAGGTGTTGGAGAGGGTCGCCAGGGAGGTGTTTGGCGTAACCAGGGACATGGTCTGGGAGGCGCTGCGCCGCAGCCCTCTGGAGGTCGCGAACAGCCCCCGTCTCCTCCTGGCGCTCGCCCTATGGATGCCCCGCGCCGCCTGGGAGACGCTGAGGATGTATGGCGAGATGCTGGGAGCCAGGGCCCCCAGGAACACCGTGATGACCACAGTGGCTCCAACGGGGACGATAAGCATCATAGCCGGCACCAGCAGCGGTATAGAGCCCTACTTCGCCCTCGTCTACAAGCGCGTCGTCACAGTCGGGGAGTTCCTGGAGGTGGTGAGGCCTTTCCGCGAGAAACTCTTGGAGGCGGCGGCGAGGACGCATGCCCCCGAGGAGGCCGTCAAGCTGGTCTACGAGACGATAAGCAAGCATAAGGGTTCGCTCCGCTGGGCGCTGCCCGAGATACGCGAGAAGCTCATAGAGATGGGGATAATGAACGGCTTCTTAGCCGAGGTGGAGAAGCTGGCAAACCTGTTCACCATGAGCATGGACTTCGACCTCTGGTACCACCTGGCGCACCAGATAGCAGCCCAGCTCTACGTAGACCAGGCGATAAGCAAGACAATAAACCTCCGCAAAGAGGCAGGCAAGGACGAGGTCTACACAGCCTACCTAGTCGCCTGGCTCGGAGGCCTCAAAGGCGTAACAGTCTACAGGGACGAGTCCAAAGGAGTCCAGGTAATCTACTTCGGTGGCGAGCAGCGCGAAATAAGCAAGCTACCCATACGCCGCCGGCGCCATGAAAGGAAACAACGGATGCGCATGGCCCACCTCAAGCGCCGCTTACGCCGCGAGGAAGCAGAGAAGGACACCAGGCTCAAAGAACTATTCGAGGTAAAAGAGAGGGAGACCGGGAGCGGCGAAGTAGTAGTAGAACTCACCGAGAACAGCACCTGTAAGACCTGCGAAGTATAAACCCTCCTCAGCCTCGGGATTTTAGCGCAGCCGCGCAGCAGGGCAACGTAGTCCTAGGTAGTCCTAGATGGCTCTAGCACGGTTTTCGGGCATAATATGACTAGGTCTCTAGCCCTATCCCGGTTCTACGTGCTCCTTCCTAGGCTCCGGTGCGGGCTCCACGCCGTGCCTGGTTCTGGCTCCAGGGTTCTCTGGCTCGGGGTTGATGGTTGGCCTTGGGCTCCGTACTTGGCTGCGAAGGTTGCTACTGGGAAGACGTTCCTGAAGCCCCCGGAGCACTATGTGGCGAGGGCGGGTAGCGAGGGGTTCTGGGACGCTGTCGGCTGGGCCGTGCTGGCGGTGGATACGCCGTGTTCTCCCCGGCAGGGTTTTGAGGGCCTCCTGGAGCACGTGGTTATACGTTTTGTTGCCCGGTGTAGCAGGATATGCACCCATGAGCTGGTGAGGCACCGTTTGGCGAGCTACTCGCAGACCAGTACGCGTCTCGGCGGGTTCCACGCCACCGGCTACGGAGAGGCCATAGCAGCGTTCTGCCAGGGTGAGCTGGGCCTAGAAGAGCTCTGCGCCATCCCCGGTGGCGACAGCTACGTAGCGGAGAGGTGCCGCAGCTACCTAGAGCAGGTCTGCAGGCTCCTGGAACAAGGTGAGGGCAGACATGTGGATGAGAGTCTACGCTACGCGCAGCCGGACGCCCTAGTGGCGCACATAATGGCTACCACCAACCTGCGGGAGGTTCTCCACATCGCGTCCCTGAGGCTTCACCCGCACGCACACTGGGAGATACAGAAGCTGTTTGAGGAGCTTCTGGACAGGCTATGGCTGGAGCACCGGATACCAGCCCACCTCATGCTCGCGTTGAAGAGGCCAGGTCTCCCCGCCGCCAGGCCAGGCCTCAGACCAAGGATAGAGGAGCAGCTACAATGGCTCCGCAAAGGGAATTCCAAAGTAGCCAGCCAGGCAGAGAAGCTCCTATACCTGCTCGGCAGCGGAGGAGACGGGAACGGGAACACCGCGCACAGCGCCCTAGAGAAGCCCAGTATATATGAAGCCTAGCTCCCTACACAGCTCTATCTCATCATCTCAACTGCCCTACTCCTCCTAATAGCTCTCCAAGAACTCTATATGCCCCTCTAGGATCCCGACCCAAACCCTTGCCATCCCCTCAACAATGATAATGCTGGCAGTGCTTCTCTCCTAAGCTCCTCAACTAGGGCCTTTGCTTAATCCCAGCTTGGCGCGCAGTATATCATGACGCATCTAGGCGCGGCATCCCGCGGCTCAGGCAGAGCCCTGTGGTTGATGTGGGGGCCTTATAGTCAAGGAGTCTCCCGTAGAACGGTATAGGATGTTGCCCTGGTCGACGCATAGAAACGGTGTAGGCTTAGGAGTGAGATCTTAGAGTTTAGAGAGGGCTTCCTTGAGGAAGCTGCGGAACTCGTCGGGAGCCATCTCGTCGCGGCGCCTGGGCAACTCTATGAGCTTGACGCCCTTACCGTGCACGTATACTCTGAGTATGTCACGGTTCTTTATCCTGTAGACGTCTAGCTGGCGAAGCTTTAGCTCCTCCTCAATTATCCTGCGGTAGATTGTGTACTTCCTGCCTACGGGCATGGCGTTTCCCCGGGGTTGTTTTGGGCAGGGCTCCGGGGTGCTAGAGGTGTTAAACCCTGCGGTGTAGCCTGGGAAGTCTTTAACGCCAGTGTAGTAGTTTATTGTAGTCTCAAGCTGCAAGGTGTTTATAATCGAGTTGAACAGTGTCTCCGACTGTGCAAGAATGGGGCAGCGCCCTTATGGTGGTTGAGATGAGCGCCCCCTCCGCGATATACGTGAGGGTGCCCTCCGAGCTGCTCCGCGAGTTTGACCGTGTGGCGCAGGAGCATGGGCTGAGCCGTAGCGAGGCAATAAGGGAGGCTATGAGGCTCTTTATACGCTACAATCGTGCACCCACAGTGAAGAAGATACGCGGTATCGTCTCCGGCTCGAGGCTTAGCCCGGAGATTCTTGCTGGCATGCTCTCACCCGCCTAGAAGGAGGTTGATGAGCCATGGTGGGTGCGATACTTGTAGACTCGACTGTGCTGATTCGCTTGGTTACCGGCGAGCAGGGAGCTGACTTTGCGGTAAACTTGTTGAGCCGCGCAGAGAAGGGTATCGAGGACGTTGTTATACCGTCCACAGCTCTCTACGAGATGTTAGTTGCGGCAGGCTATGCTGCAGCGAGCGCGATACTCGAGACTGATGATGTGAAGGAGATTGTTGAGGCCCTTGTGAAGCCCGAGAACCGTGAAGCGGTGCAGGAGAAGCTTCGCATCATAGCCGCCTACTTCGCACAGATGATAGACACGGGCAGAATAATAGTTTACAGTGTGACTGGTAAAGATGTAATGGCTGCGGCCGAGAAGGCTGCTAAGAGCAGTCTCACGCTTAGGGATGCGCTAACATTGGTAGTGGCAGATAGGCTCGGGATACAGAAGATAGCCACGTTCAGCAAGGAGCTGCGCGAGAAGACGCGTCGCGGCTATACATTCTTACCCACCAGCTAGGCGATTAGGATGCACTGCGACACCCTGGAGACAACCTCCCCCATGCCGGGCAGCCTGCCCAGCAGGGCTTCAAAGCCATGCAGTCTCGTAACCCTCCCCGAGAGAAGCGCCCCATAGCCGTGGGCACAGCCCAGCCAGGAGCCGCAGCCTTCGCCGCCGCCTAGCTCCCCCTCAACCTCCAGCAGCCGCTGCTCAGCCTCGAGCCCTACGCCGAGTGCGGAGGCTTGTGCTGCAGCCACGTAGATTAGATCCGGGTCATCCCTAGCTCGTAGGCTGCCCAGCCTTGGCGAGGCTGCGTGTAGCCTCAGCGTTTCCCCGTTCTCGTTGAACACCTTGAAGCCGAGAGCGGCGGCAGCCTCTTCAAGGCCCCTCAGCCTGGGCACGAGTGCCTCCTCTGCGCCCAGTCCGTAGAGCATGGGAAGGAGTCCGGCGAGGAGCCCGCCAAGCGAGGGCCACGGATTGGCGTGGACGCGTGTAGTGGGGGGCTCCAGTACAAGCCTCCGCCCCTCAAGCCTAGCCCAAGGCAGTAGCTCTATGGAGCTATGTAGCCAGGTTGATGCAACGACGCTCTCCGGTAGAATGAGTGCGCCCCGTGCGCCTGCAGCGGCCGCGGCTACTGCCACGCCTACAGCGACGTGCGCCAAGCTTGAACCCAGCCTGCCGTAAAGGCTCCTCCTGGGAGGCCCGGCCTCGACGACCAGCACGCCCCGTGTCTCGCCGGGCCAAGCTCTGCCTCCAAGAAGCGCAGCAGCCACGGCAGCATCCTTAACCATTGGGGCACGGAGCGGGTCGAAGCGTAGTACGAGCCTGGACCCCGGCCTCATAGCCACAGCGGCTATTGGCGCGGCAAGGTAGGCTACGAATGGACACGAGAGCCGCAGCGAGCCTCCCTCTCCAATCCCGGGCTCGGCGGCCAGCACGCCAGATGCGACAGCCTCAATCTTAGCGCCAAGCCTCCTAAGCACGGCAACAAGCTCGTCCACGCACTTGCTCCTAGCGATCCCTGCAGCCTCGCCGCCGGCAACAAAGGCGGCGGCTACAGCCACCATAGAGCCCCAGAGGCTGGGAGGAGCCTCGGCCTCAGCCACGCCGCCGCCATAGCAGTCCTCAAGCCTCACGGCGTCAACCACGCCAGTCACCCCAGGGGGAGGCAGGGTACAGAGCAGGCGGGGGGTCGGGGCGCGAAACCCTCAGCAGCCCCGCCCTGGCAGACGGGCTAAGGGGGCAACCGCAAGGACCCAGCTCCTCACTCCCCCCGTCTCATAGAGGATCCTAGGCCGTAACCTGCTAGGGGTTTATGACTGGCTCCACGTATTCTGGCCGCCCTGGTAGAGCCTGGTCGTCAACAATGAGGTCTCTGGATGGGGGATGAGGTCTGGGGGCTCCTCGAGCCCGCCAAGGGGCGGTGAAGAATAGTCCCATCACCGACCCCCTTGAAGGCCTCTACTGGTTAGTCTCGCGTAGTGAGGGCTGTATCCCTGGAAGGAGCCTGGACGCGTTGATGGAGCTGGCCCTATGCAGCGAGGCCGGGGAACGCTGTAGGGGAAGGATAATCGAAGCACCGGGCTTCAAGCTCTACGTGCCCCCGGATCTAGTGTATGAGGTCTGGGCTAACATCATCCATGTGGTGTGCCTCGACGACTATATGTTGTTGAGGCTGCCTGGCCGCCCCCGAAGCGTTGTAGACGCTGGCGCATTTGTCGGAGTCTTCACTCTCCATCTGCTTAGGAATATTGGTGCGGAGAGGATTGTCGCAGTGGAGCCCTCCCCGAGAGCCCTCAGCCTGCTCAAGACCAACCTGGAGCTGAACAACGTAGCAGACGCTGTAGAGGTCGTGAAGGCAGCCCTCGCCCCCACGAGGGGGGAGGCAGTGCTACACGTGGCCGAGGGGCTTGTGAACAGCTCGCTGCTCAGAGACTATCCTCCGCGGCGTGGTAGAGGGATCGTGGCCAGGCTACGCGTGAGGACGGTGACGCTCGGGGAGCTGCTGGAGCAGCCGTTTAGCCTGCTCAAACTCGACATAGAGGGTATGGAGACTGTCGTGCTTCGGTCGGCCGTGGAGCAGGGGGTGCTCAGCCCCTACAGGGCGGCGGCAGTGGTTGTGGAGCTGCACAGTGCCCGCGACCTTGCCGAGGCTGAGGGGCTGCTCAGGGAGGCGGGCTACTCTATACTCGGAGTGGAAAAGGACGAGGAGTTCCAGCAGTACTTCATCCTCGCAGCTGCGCCTTAGGCGGCCTACTGGCGCTTCACCATTCTTTCCGGCCTGTAGACGCGGGCGGCTGCAGCCACCGCGGCGGCTGTGAGCGCTGCGAGCAGGGCAGTGTGGAGTGCAGCAGCCGCAGCGTTGCCGAGGGCGTACTGCTCTATCGCGAGGGCTGTGTGCGTGTAGGGTATCAGGTACATGAATGCCTTGGCCGCTGGTGGCAGTGCAGCTATGTCCACGAAGAGCACTGAGAAGAATACCATTATTGCGAGACCTGTTATGGCGCTTGTGACCAGCGTGGCAGTCCTCTGGCCCGGCATAAGAAGGGTGATGAGTATGGTGAATGCTGCCGTAACCAGGATAGCCATTATAGTCTGGAACGCGTGGAACAACACCAGCCCGGCATCAAGGCCTCCCTGGGGCACAGTAGCGGCATAAGCAGTGGCGGCAGCAAGGTCGAGCCCACCGGCCACAGCGGCGGCGGCCAGCGAGCCCAGAATCTTCCCGGCCACGAACTCGCCGCCGCTCACCGGGGTTATCGCGAGCACCTCCCCGGTTCCGCTCTCCCTCTCCCTCGAGACCGAGTCAGCCACAGCTATCGCCGCTGGATTCAAGACAAAGAACACTGCGAACGCTAGGAACCTTGCAGTAGATGCCCTGGCCTGCTCAGCCGGCGACGCAGCAGTACCCTGAGGTGTGACGGCGGAGGAGAGGAGGCGCAGCGGCTGCAGCACCACGTCGGGCTCAATATGGATGCCAGCCTTGGATGCTAGCACCTCTACGCGCTGTGCGGCAAGCCTCTGGGAGAGCGTGGAGACCACGGTAGAGACTACTTGTAGGGCCTCGTCCGCAGCAGGGTTCCCTATCGTGCGGTACACGACTATGCGGACCGGCCTGGTGAGCGACGTGTAGTTTGAGCTGAACCCCCGCGGTATAGCTATAGTCGCCACGTAGCCCCTCAGGGACCCGCAATGGGTGGAGTTGAGCAACACGGGGCGGAGGCCTGCGGCCTCGGAGAGGGCGCGGTATAGCAGTCCCGCTGCCTCCCTGGCGGGCGCTCCTCGGTCGCAGACGAGGATAGCTACGGGGGCAGCCTGCTGGGTCTTAAGCCCCGTTATCATCAAGCCCAGGAGGGGGAAGAGGAAAGCGGAGACAGCCATGAAGGCCAGGCTTCTCTTGTCACGGACGAACTCGATCACATCCTTCCAAGCAATAGTTATTATCCGTCCAGTGGAGGCCACGAGGACTACACCTCCGCGCCAATAGCCTTGACAAACGCCTCCTCCAGGTCGGATGCCTTGTAGCGCTCGAGAAGCTCATCCGGCGTACCTAGATCCGCGATCCTCCCACGGGCTATGA
>CAZIWH010000071.1:0-3654 GCA_964542985.1 uncultured Hyperthermus sp.
ACAGCGAGGAGTTCGCCGACATAAGGGGCCGATACGGGACAATAGACTACGAGGACCTCATGGCAGTGGCTAGGGACGCGGTCCGCAGGCACAAGTACCTAAGCGACAAGCACAAAGCCGTCGCAGGCGGGAGCTACGGCGGCTGGATGACAAACCACATAATAACAACAACAAGCGAGTTCGAGGCCGCAATAACCATGAGGAGCTGTAGCAACTGGCCTAGCTTTTACGGGGCAAGCGACATAGGCTGGTGGTTCGCCGAGGACCACATAGGGGGCAAGCCGTGGACAGAGCCAGAGATGTACGTAAAGGCAAGCCCCCTCTTCCGGGCAGACAAGGCGTCGACCCCAACCCTCATAATACACAGCACAGCCGACTACCGGTGCCCCGTAGACCAGGCCATATCATTCTACACGGCGCTCCGTGTGAACGGCGTGAAGACCAGGCTAGCGCTCTTCCCCGGGGAGAACCATGACCTTATGAGGAGCGGGACCCCGAGGAGGAGGGTCGCCAGGCTCAACCTCATACTGGAGTGGCTAGACGAGCACCTCAGGGCGGGCAAGAAGTAGCGGGCCCGCCAGGGGGAGGTGCCGGCCGGGGTGGGTGCTGGGGGGAGGGCGGGCCGCATTATGGCGGCCCGGACCGCTCTTTTCATAATCGGGAGCTTAGCCACAATGGTAGCGGGCCTCGTGCTCGCCCGGCGCCTCGACCCCGCCAGCTATGCCGCTATGCAGAGCGTGACAAAGAGAATGATACAGTATGTCGCCGCAGTCACGGTAGCAGCCGAGATATGGGTTATAAGAGACACCCTAGAATCACCGGCCCGCAGGCTTAGGACCGTAGCCATGCTCACGGCCGTGACGAGCACCGTGGGCGCTGTCAGCGGGTTCCTACTGGTGTATGGGATAACCCATCTATTGCTACCATCCCTGCTAGCCGCTCTGGCCGGGGTGCTCGTGGGTGTCAGAGGGATAATGGGGCTAGTGGTCGAGGTGCACAGGCCGGTCCGCCTTCCTCTGATCATAGCCGGGGGCCGGATCCTTTATGCCTCTCTCGTCGTGGCCCTTGTACAGGTGCTGCGCAAGGGGTTGCTTGGAGGCCTCTCAAGCTTCCTGGCAAGATCTCTTCTTGTTGCCGCGGCAGTAGCCTACTACTTTCGGCCTTTCCTAGCGAGGCGCGGTCAAGGACCGGGCGGCGGACGGAGAGGCTTGCTCGTAAGCAGGGCCCGCGCCACCCTGCCAAGGGTGGCCTACATGCTAACCCCCAACCTGGACGTGCCCCTGGTTCTGGCCCTGACCAGGAGTCCCATCCTCATAGGCGGCTTCTTCGCTGCGAGACTCATACCCTTCACGCTTGTGGACGTGATGAGGAACACGTTCCGCTACCTGCAGGCCTCCTACAGGCGGTCCGGCTGGGGTGACAGGGAGGTTATCTCATCGGTCCGCCTCAGCATAGCACTGGTAACGCCCGTGCTGGCGTATGCGATTGCTTACCCGGAGCATGTGATCTGCGTGATAAGCTGCCGCTACATGTGGGCCACTATAATGGTGAGACTGTTTGGCATCGAGGCGCTCCTCCTCTTGGCCGCAATAGCGCTCGAGAACGCCTACCTGGGCCGCCTGAACAGGAGCGCCGGGAGCGACAGGGAGCATGCCGCTAGGGTTGAGAGGTTTTACCTAGCGCTCCTGCCCGGACCGCTCGCATACCTAGCCCTCCTTGCGGCAGCAACTAGAGCGTCCCACACGGGCTTCCCAGAGGCCTGGGCCCTAGCAGTTATGGCAATGTCTAGCTATCAGCTCGCTGTCACAAGCATCTCTTGGGGCGCTCGAACGTCAGTTCTCTACGCCATAGCACCCCTAGCCCTCTACCTAGCCCTCGCGACACTCCTAGCCCTGGCCCTTCCCCTGGCGCCGCCAAGCCCCAGCCCCAGGTTTTTCGACGAGCTCTCGAACATACTGCCCCAAGCTATAGCATTCTACCTGGCGACAACAGCCCTCTACCTAGCCATGGACAGAGAGGCCAGGACAGCCGTAGCAGGGGCTGCCAGGGCAGCAGTAAGGAGAGTGCTCCGCAGCTAAGATTCAGCGCAGGGAGGCCTGTTGGGATCCCTCACCTCTACCCCCAGGAGGAGGCATATACTCGTCTTTCTGCCATAGTATATACATTCTAGGCAGTTGCGGGCAGGCCTCCCGTCGAGGGTGAGGCCCCTTGTCCTAGGCGCCACAGGCTTGGCAGGCTCGGGGGGCTTGGACGCGGGAGGAGCCGGCGGACGCTCCTCGCGGGCTGTACTAGGTATTGCTGAAGCCGGCTGAGGCTTCGGAGGACTGGTGGCTGGCGGAGGCGCCGCTGCTGAAGTCTGTGCCTGCGCGGGCTTCTCCTCGGCCCTCGTCTCGCGGGCCTCCTGGGCGGCCCTGTAGTATTTGCACCGGGTGTAGCGGGACCTGCTGAGGCAGGGGTGGGTTAGGGGGTTCACGATTTTCTTGGCCGCCTCGCAGTATATTACGGCCCCTCTCCTCTTGGCGTATGGGCATGGCACTACTTATGTCCCTCCCCCCGGGAGCGGTCCGGGGCGCCTACGAGCGCGGGGGGTCCTCTCGGCCCCACTCTACGCGGGAAAAAGCCGGTGTTTATCGTATTAAGAGGTTGCATAGCGCTCCTACTATTACTCCTCTTCTGCCTCCTCGATCTCACCTCTGGACTCCACTATCAGGTAGTAGCTGCCCAGGGCTGCGAGGAGGGCGGGCACGACGCCTCCTAGAGCGTACCAGAGCCCTAGGAACGCTGGGCCTGCCTCCTTCGCGGCGCTGTAGAAGGGCAGGGTTATGCCGTGGGCCAGGAAGCCGAGACCGTATAGGAGGCTGCTCCGCGTCCCGGTTTCTCTATAGAGGGTGTAAAGGATATACGCGCCGGCGAAGAGAGCGGCGGGGACGAGGAATACTAGCACCCTGACAGCGCTGCTCGTAAATATCCTAGTGTCTAGGTCCGGTGCGTTGTAGTAGAAGTTGAAGTACACTGTCTGGAGCGTGCCAGCAACCGCGACTAGGGCTGGGAGCCCGTAGGTGAGCTTCTTGTTCTCCTGGCCTCCTATCATGAACGCGAAGAGGAACTCGACGGCGGCCCACAGGACTATGAACACTCCTCGCACAGCATCAAGAGCTAGGAGCCCGTTAACCTTGTCGGCAGGCACGCTGTTCCATCCGCCATATCCCAGGACTATTGTGGCCTCGTACCCGTCTAGGAAGCTCTCTATAGCGACGAAGAGGAGGCCGAGCGCCAGATACAAGAGGGCCGTGACGCCGAGCCTCCTCCATATAGCCAGGATTACGGCTATAGCGAACAGGAGGACGACGCCTGTTGCATAGGGGAATATAATCTCGGGCTGCAAGACGGGCACACCTCTCCATGGGCCCCACCAGAGTATATGTTTCGGGGGCCCTTTATCCTAACGGTATACATTATAACGGGCCTGGAATAATAAGCTTCCCGCCGCACACAACAATACCCCCGGGGCCTCGGGCACCCCCCTGGCGTAGCATAGCGGGAGGGTTGATCGTATGGAAATATCGATAGTGGGCGGAGGAGTGGCTGGCCTAAGCGCGGCGGTCCGCCTGGCAAGGGAAGGGTACAGGGTGCGGGTCTACGAGCAGAGGCTCC
>CAZIWH010000071.1:3754-7818 GCA_964542985.1 uncultured Hyperthermus sp.
GCGGTCCGCCTGGCAAGGGAAGGGTACAGGGTGCGGGTCTACGAGCAGAGGCTCCTGGAGCTAAGCGCTGCCACAAGGAGCGCGGGGCTACTTGTTACAATACTCCCCGAGCCGCTTCTGCTCTATGCGCTCGCGAGCAGGGACTTCTACAGGAGCCTAGACCCCGGGCTCCTGAGAAAGGTGAGCGCCCTCTGGATAGCCAGGGACAGGAGGTGCATGGAGAGCATTGTGGAGCTACACACGGCCCACGGGCTGGGCTCGAGGTTTCTCGATGAGACTCCAGAGAGCCTCTCGCTGGAGAGGGGTGAGCTTGTGGCCGAGATAGAGGAGTATATCGTCGATGCGGGGAGAGTTCTGCCCACGCTCCTCTCAGAAGCTGAGAGGCTCGGCGTGAAGATTGTGGAGGAGAGGGTAGAAGGCTCGCCCGGGAGGTACCGGGCCCCTTCCGGGAGGCTTAGGGGCACAGTGATAGTGGCAGCAGGCCCCTGGACTCCTAGGCTCGTCCCTGAGCTCAGAGGCGAGCTCCTCGTATACAGGTGCCAGGCCGCGAGCGTGGAGGGGGCCCGGCCCCCGGCACCCGTTGAGGACGACTCGCTAGGCTACTACATCGTGCCCGTGTCCCCCTCGAGGAGCAACATAGGTGACGGCAGCAATGCGAGGCTCGCTGACCCCATGGAGGGCTACGTGCCGGACCCCGAGGACACGTATGAGGTGCTCGAGAAGTACGCCGGGAGAAACCCGGAGGCATGGAACGCCCGGGTTCTCCAGGTGTGGAGTGCGCCCTGCGCCACGACGAGGAGAGGCATCCCCCTGGTGAGGCAGCTCGGGGGCGACACAATAGTATATACTGGCTTCAACGGGGCAGGCCTCACGCTGGCCCCAGGCATGACGGAAGCCCTCCTACGCCTACTCGAGGGCCAGGACCCAGGCCTCCCGGAGATAGTGCTAGGCCCGGAGCCGGTGCCGGAGCCGTACAATGTGTGCTCGTAACCCTCCTGGCCCTCTAAGCCTTTATCTCCCGGCGCCGTCGGAGATCCTTGGGGAGGCGGCGTGGCGCCCAGTATTCTAGATTACACGATACCCTACACCAGCATAAGGCTCGGCGATCTCGCCTGGGCCGCTATTGTGGTCGTTGTTGGCTACGTGGTGGCGAGGGCCTCGGTCCGCGTGCTGAGGAGGAGCCTCGAGAGGCTCGGGGCGCCCCCTCTAGTCGCTGGGATAATAGCGAGGCTGGTCGAGGTCGTGCTGTATCTGGCCGTAGCCCTCTCAGCCATAAGCGCTCTAGGCATAAGCACGGGCGCGGTAGCGATAAGCGTGAGCGCAGTCATAGGCCTAATACTGGGCTTCGGCCTCCAGGACACCATGAATAACCTGGCGGCCGGCATATGGATCACAGTGACTAGGGCGTTCAGCAAGGGGGACTTCGTCAGGGTAGCGGGCTACTCGGGCACTGTGGAGGACGTGGGAGTCCTGAGCACCAGGCTCCGCCTCCCCGGAGGGGAGGTGGCTCTCATACCTAACAGGAGCGTCTGGGGCCAGCCCATAGTGAACTATAGTGTCGCGGAGAAGAGGAGGTTCGACTTCACCGTGGGAGTAGCGTACGGTACAGACCTGGACAGGGCGATCCGCATAGCCCTCGAGACCCTCCGAGGCATACCTGAGATCCTCGGCGACCCAGCGCCCCAGGTGCTCGTACAGGAGCTGGGGGACAGCGCGATCAACCTCCAGATAAGGGCGTGGGCCAAAAAAGAGAACTTCCTAGTAGCGAAGAACGAGGCAATAAAGAGGGTGTACGAAGCCTTCAACAGGGAGGGAATAGAGATACCATTCCCCCAGCTCGATGTCCACCTCAAGAAGGACTAGTATCCGGGTTTTTCACTCTTCTCGGAACCCCTCCTACAGGGGGAGCGGGATATGGGCGCTCTAGCCGAGGGCAAGGCCCTAGTAGACGCTGGACGGGAAGAGGCCTTGTTGGCGGTGTGCGTGTGCATATCGGGGATGTGAGCCTTGACCTCGTCCTTTCAGCAATAGCTTCGTGCGTTTGCAAGAAAGTAGTGACTGACATGGGTTGCGGCTGGGCTAGGGCCGTGCTCAGGCTTCTTGTTGAGGAGGAGACAGCGGGGCTCGTGCTCGAGCTAGAGGTGCCTAGGGGCGTGAGCCTGGATAGGGCCAGAGCCTCGGCCCTCACGTGTCCCGCGCTTGGTATGGTGTTGCATCTGCTGAGAAAGATAGAGGTGAGGGCTGGGGGCTAGGCCTGGCCTCCTATGACCTCTCCGAGGTCGGCCTCTCTTATGAAGCCTATGAGGGCGTCGGTGTACTCGGTTGTCTTGACGGGCTCCACGCCGGGCATGTGCCTGGCTAGGTCGTATGTTACTATCTTGCTCGCTATGGCCTTTCTTATGGCGTGCTCGACGAGCGGCCTGACCTCTCTCCAGCCCATGAAGTCGGCTATGAGGAGTACTCCGCTGAGTATCTCTGCTGTGGGGTTGATCACGTTTTTACCGGCGTACTTAGGGGCGGTGCCGTGGACGGGCTCTCCCACTGCGATGAGGTCGCCCATGTTCATGCCTGCTGCCATGCCTATGCCTCCTACGAGGGCGTTGGCCTCGTCGCTTATGTAGTCGCCGTTGAGGTTGGGGGACACTATGATCTCGTAGTCCCACGGCCTGGTGATTATCTGCTGCATCATGTTGTCGGCTATCCTGTCGTTGACGAGTATCTTGCCCTCCGGTATCTGGCCGTTGTACTTCTCCCAGAGCTCGTCCTCGGTGACCACATAGTCGCGGAACTCGTTGAGCGCCACCTCGTAGGCCCACTTCCGGAAGGCTCCCTCGGTGTACTTCATTATGTTGCCCTTGTGCATTATGGTGACCCTCTTGTTTCCATGGGTCAGGGCCCACTCCATTGCTCTTCT
Source organism: uncultured Hyperthermus sp. (assembly GCA_964542985.1). Taxonomy (GTDB): domain Archaea; phylum Thermoproteota; class Thermoprotei_A; order Sulfolobales; family Pyrodictiaceae; genus QNYQ01. Next base: position 6,669 of record CAZIWH010000071.1, read on the forward strand.
CATGTGTCTCTTCGTCTTGAACTCGCTGATCGGCTTGATCCCTATGCCGCTGTCCTTGGGGAGTTCTACGCCGAACTCCTTCTTGAGGAACTCTATTATCTTGAGCGCCTCCTCGGTGCCGGCGGGCCACTCTATGCCGGCGTAGACGTCCTCCGTGTTTTCCCTGAATATGACGAAGTTAACCTTGTCAGCATACTTATGGGGCGCCGGCTGGCCGTAGTAGCGGACCGGCCTTATGTTGCTGTACAGGTCTAGGAGCTTCCTTATCGCTACGTTAAGACTCCGGAACCCGCTGCCCACGGGGGTCGTCAGGGGGCCTTTGAGGCCGAGCCTGGTCATCCTTATGGCCTCTATAGTGGCCTCGGGGAGGAGTTTCCCGCACAGCTTCTGCGCCTTCTCGCCCGCGGCCATCTCCCACCATACTATCCTCCTCTCACCATTGTATAGCTTGTCTATCGCCGCGTTGAGCACCTTCCGGGCGCTCGCCATTATCTCGGGGCCGATCCCGTCGCCCTCGATGAACACGACTACGGGGTTATTGGGAATTACAAGTTTCCCGTTCTCCACTCTAGCAAGCTGGCCCTCTGCCGGGGGCTTCAGCTCGTCTACTGTGCAGGGTATGCTCGCCATTCCTATACACCTCGCGCTTGCATGGATAAGCGGGTCGCGAGGATAGGAAATAGGGGCTTACACGATCCTGGTATATGCGGAACTCTTTATCCAGGAGATAACCCGTTGCTCTGGCATGGCAAAGCTGAGAACCGCTATTATTTGCCCACTACTATTGGGACGGCGTACAAGAAGGCTCTGGATAGTTAGCATATCCAAACTAACGGGCACGGGCAACCGCCATGTTGAGGGTTTAGGAGAATTTTTGAATTATTGAATTAGGAGTAGAGAGGCTCCGGGTCCTAGCGGCCTGGAGCAACGGGGAAAAAGGAATAGGAATATCTAGTCTATTCTGCGCCGAGCCCACACTAGACCCACGCCCAAAGCAACAGCCACGATCACCACAGCAGCAACCAGTAGCCACGGTCTCGCAGCTCTAGGAGCACCACCACTGTCCTGGATCCCAGAGATCTCTGAAGGACCGGGCGGCGTCGAGCTTTCGGGCGGAGTGATGCTGTTGGTGCTTGGCTGGGGCGCTCCT
>CAZIWH010000072.1:0-7653 GCA_964542985.1 uncultured Hyperthermus sp.
CTACCCCGCCGGTTGCGCCAGTGACGAGCACCCGGTCGCCGGCCGCGACGCCGGCCACGCGGGCAGCGTGGATGAAGGTGGCGACGCCGCAGACAGCGGCTGCGTACTTCTCGTACCCGGAGTCGGGCAGGGGCACAAGGTTCCACGGGGGCACGTAGACCCGCTCCGCGTAGCCGCCCGGGAGCCCCTCGCCGAGCACCACGTAGTCCCTGCAGAGGTTCTCCCTTCCCTCCATGCAGCGGAGACACTCCTCTCCCACAACGGCCGGGTAGACGCCGACCGGCCTGCCCTCATGCTCCCCGTAGACCTCGTGCCCGAGCACGAGGGGTGGACGCAGCCCAGGGAACCCGCCACGCCAGACAACGAGATCCCTGCCACAGACCCCCGTTGCCCTAACCCTTACCTCCACCCAGCCGCTAGGCGGCTCCCAGCGGTATTCCTCCACGCGGAAGGGCCCGCGGAAGCCATGTAGAACCGCTGCGCGGTAGGACGCCACAGCTCCTCCCTCAGATGCCACGGGGGAGCAGAGGTAAAACACTCCCGCCCATGTCTGGGCCCACAGGTGGCACCCCTGCCTTGCTCCGGAGGACCCATGTCCTGTTCGGCTCAGCGGTGGCCGCGACCGCCGCGGCGACGATGAGGCTGGACACGTTATGCTACGCGGCCCTACTGGCCGGTTCCCTGTGGGGCTCGGTGGCGCCAGATGCTGATCTCCGTAGGAGGCACCGGATGCTGCTACACAACGTGTGGCCCCCGCTCCTCCTCTCGCTAGGGGCTCTACTGCTCCCCCGGGGGCTCGAGTTGCTGGGGGTGTTGGCGAGGCTCTTCCTCCTGGGCGCCGCCCTCGGCTGGGCCGGGCATATCCTCCTGGACTCGTTGACGGCCGCGGGGGTGGCCCTCCTCTACCCCATGTCCCGGAGGAGGGTGAGGCTCGCCTGGCTCCGAAGCGGCGGCCTCGGCGACGCCGTGGTCTCCGTTGTGTCATTCATAGTCTACGTTGTAGCTACTGCCAGGGTTGTAGGGGTAGCCCCATAGCCTGGCCCCGGGGCTGGGCTTCTGCGCGGTGAGCCCCTGGTGCCGCGCAGCTGCACCGTGTTCGTGACCGGCGGCGACCGTGGCATAGGTAGGGCGGTGGTTCTCCGCTTCGCCCGCGCAGGCTGCACGGTATGGTTCAGTTACCTTAAGTGCCGTGACTGTGCCGAAAGGACGCTCCGAGAGACCCTCAGGGCCGGCGCGGGCGAGGGCAGCGGGTTCCTCCGCCTTGACGTCTCCGAGCCTGCCTCGGTCGAGGAGGCTGCCCGGCTGCTGGGGGAGAAGCTTGGCAGCCTCAACGTGCTAGTGAACAACGCCGGCGTGATAAGCTTCAAGAGCTTCGAGGAGACAACGCTTGAGGAATGGGAGCACATCATAAGAGTCAACCTCACCGGCGTCTTCCTCGTCACCAAGTCTATGCTCCCTCTGCTCAGGAAAGCCCAGTGGGCCAGCATAGTCAACATCGCCAGCATAGCTGGGCAGACGGGAAGCATAGCCGCCTCCGCGGCCTACGCCGCAAGTAAAGCGGGAGTCATAGGATTGACGAGGAGGCTCGCAGTCGAGCTAGCCAGGTACGGGATAAGAGTGAACGCGGTAGCCCCGAGCTTCGTCGAGACAGACATGGTTAGAGGCTTCCTCGACACCCCAGAGAAGAGGGAGAAGGTGAAGAACCTACATCCACTGAGGCTCATAATCCAGCCGGATGACGTGGCGGAGGCAGTCTACTTCCTAGCAATGCCCGAAACCGCGCGAGCAATAACTGGACAAGTGCTTGGCGTAAACGCTGGAAGACTCACCTGCTAGATGCTTTTCAGCATAAAAAGTCAAGGAATCTCTACCCCTGGAGGAACTGGTGGCCGGGTTCAGAAAAAGCAGGGCTAAATTGGATGAAAGGGACGAAAAATAGTTATGGGATTACTCTAGCTTGTCGGCGATGTATTCAGCTATGTGCATTACCTTTACCTTAAGGCCGTAGAGCTGCGCGCCGCCTTCGATGCTGTGCATGCAGACAGGGCATGCGGTGGTTACTATCTCGGCGCCGCTCTTCTTGATGTCGTCTATCTTGCGTCTCACTGCCAGCGCCCAGGCTTGCTCGGTCTTCTCTATGAATTGCCTCTCCTTCTCGCCGCTGAGGAACATCTGCGCCGGCACGCCCATTATCTGGGCCATCATCTCTATCATCTTCATGGAGAGGCAGCCGATGCCCCCGCCTCCGCCGCAGCAGTAGCTCTCCGCGCCATGGTGCGGTAGTGGGCGGAACTCGCTGCTCACCGCGCGGAGAACCTCCATGGGCTCCTCAGTGACGCCACCACGGCGGGCGAGCTGGCAGGGATCGTGCCAGGTGACCTTGTCGCTGGTCTTCTTGAACTTTATCTTGCCCTGCTTCAGCAGCTCCGCTACAAGCTCCGTTATGTGCAGCACCTTGAAGGAGGGCCTCCTACCTAGCACCTTAGGCACCTGCCACCTCATCCACGGGTAGACGAAGCCGCCGTCAAGCACCACCACTTTCTTGGGATTTAGCTTCTCTATCTCGCCGACAACCATCTCCATTTCCTCTTTGGCCAGCTTGCTGAGTCCAATCACTGCTGCTATCGGGGGCCTGAATGCCAGCGGCTTGCTTGGCAACGCCCAGTCGAGCCCAGCACGGTCCAGTATCCTTATCGCGCCGATAACCGCGCCGGGGTAGAACATCACATCAGCGAGGTTCACGAACAGGTAGTATTCTGCATCCTTCTTGTCGAATGGCAGCGGCCTTCCTATAGCCTCCGAGGCCTTCCTGAGCGTCTCATCCCACATCTGCATCAGCGCGGGCACATGAAGGAACAGCTTCTTCCTCTCAACCATCTCGAATACCGACATCAACACAGGAACACGGCCGGCCTTGGTCACGATCGAGCTCAGCACACCCTTGATGAGAGCACCGCTGTCGATGCCGAAGGGACAGCTGAGGTAACATGCACCGCAGTTGGTGCACCTGTAGACTAGCTCTACCAGCTTGTCGAGATCCTCCGGCTTCTTCGGCGTCTTGGCGTTCTTTAAGGGACCGAGCAGCATGCCGAGTATGGTAGCCTTCTTCCTGTACATGTGGCGGACGTGCTCAGCCTTCTCCACTGGTCCATACTCCTCGCCTGCCACGTAGTATGGGCAGGCTGGGGCACAGGCTGCACAGCCGACACAGTTCTCGACGAAGTGCAGCTTGACGGAGTCGAGGCTTGCGAGCGCCTCGGCTATCGCAGCCTCAACCTTCTTCTTGTCGAAGCCCTGCCAGTCTACACGTGCAAATGCCTCCTGCATAACCTTTTGGAACTCGGGCGGCAAGTTTGCGGCCACCGGAACTCACCTCCACTCATTCCCATGCACTATTCATGTGTGAATAGGGTCTAAGCTATGTGAGGCCCTTCTGGACGCGTACATCATACCACTCGTGGAACTTACCGTACCAGTAGCCGAACACGAGGTGCCAGTACTTGCTGAACGGAGTTATCGCCAACAGTATCTCGGCAGCCAGTATGTGGAGCCCTAGTATGGTCCTGTAGGTGGCGACGTCCATGGTCTCAGCGCTGAAAGTGTGGTGCCTTGCCGCCATGAAGCCGGTGAGGAGTATGAATAGCAGCAGGCCTAGGCTGAAGTAGTCACTCCACCTCACGTGTTGTAGGCCATGGGCCTGCTCGATTATCTTGACGCCAAGCTTGAAGGCGACAGCCAGTATCGCTAGTATCGCTAATACGTCGCCATTCAGTATCACCACTAGGGGACCCCAAATGGTATTGGTGAAGCTGGTGGACGACGGGTATATCGGAGCAGTTATCTCTAGCGTGCTGGTAGTCATGCTAAGGGGTATCCAGAGGCCCCATTTGGCAACCACGCCATAGATTGGTATCCAGTAGGCAAAGAACACCACGTGCTGCGCCAGCAGAAATATCAGCGGTATCACGCCCACCAAGTGTAGTGCCAACATGCCGGCTATGAAGTCATAGGGCTTCGTCTTTATGCTGAAGATTATCGGGTCGAGGAAGGTTCTTATCAAGCCGACTATCATAGTGCCGACGCCGCGGCGCCTCGGCTCAGCCTTCACCACGCGGCGCCAGCGGAGCACCAGCTTGGCTATCCTGTAAACGCTACCGAAGGCGAAGATAGCTAGGGCTATCCAGAAGAACCGGTACACCGCGAAGCTGTATATGTCGCTAGCCGCGCCACCCAGGTACTCCATTAGGCCTCACCTCATTCCCTCTTCTTTTACCGCGCCTTCACGCTGCCTCCTTGAAACCATGCGGCGCGGAAAACACGTGGCCTAGGCGTAAAGTGGCTGCTTAGGAGCCGCCTTTAGCAGCCTCCTGCTTGATGCGCTCTGCCTTCTTCTCAACCATCTTGGTGACGCCGTAGGCTATGGCTGCACCCGCTACGCCGGCGGCTGCGGCGGCGGCTGCTGTGGCCTGTACGCTGGGGGTGGTGGGCGCGTTGAGCGGCTTGTAGAACGGCTCGAAGGCGTCAGTGAAGCCAGGCATCGTACAGCCTATGCAGACGCCGCCGGTCCTGGTGGGGCCGCCTACGCCGTTCACCCAGCCCACCTTGTTCCATGGACAGTTGCTTATCGGGCCCTTACAACCGACCCCGAAGAGGCACTTGTAGTCGGGCTCACCGGGGTACTTCCTAAAGTCGCCGGCGGCGTAGCTGGCTGCCCTGGGGCACTGTTCGTGCACTGTGGGGCCGAAGATGTACTTGGGCCTCCAGTACTTGTCCAGCTCGGGGAGGGGCAGCAGACCCTTCACCCATAGGATGAGGTTGGCTAGGACGCGTAACTGGCCGTTGCCATTGGCGGGACAGCCTGGCACCGCTACCGCTGGGCGGCAGTCCTTCTGGCCTGGGCTAGTGGGCTTGCAGCGGCCGTAGGCGAAGTTCGCGAAGGGCCTGGCCTCGGGCAGTAGGTCTATGATGCCCTTGAAGCCTCTGACCTTGTCGGGGAAGAAGCCTACGGCGCCAGTGGGGCTCGGGCTCCAACCCTTACTGGGCCACCTGGTGAAGTAGTCGTAGCCCATCTTCTCCATGAAGCTCTTCTCGAGCACCTTGTTTGCCACGAGGCCGCCGTAGGATGCGCAGTTGCCGACGGCCACGACGGCTGCCGCTTGCGGTAGGAGGCGGCGTATCCACTCCAAGCAGGTTATCGGCTTGCCGTTCTCGTCGCCGATGTAGCAGAAGTAGTCGCTGCCCGGCGGACCGCCAGCCTTCTCATCTATGGGGAAGCTGCCCTCAATGACGAGCACGAAGGGGTTCAGCTTACCCTCGCTGGCCAGCTTTAGTATGTCTATAGGGCTTGTCAACAAGAGGCCTATGTTATAGCCGAGGGCGAGGAAGGTCTCAAGGGTCTTCCTCAACGGGTCGTTTTTCGGTAGGGACTCTACGAACTTCATCTGCTCCTCCGGAGTCATCTCGGCGAGCTTCTTAGCATAGCCAGGGGTCTTCTCACCCCAGCTGAGCATCACGGTCTCATGGAACAGCAGCTTCACCGTACCCGGGCCGGCTATGTGGCTCCTCCCGCCTAGCACGTCGACAAGATCAGGGTTTGTAGCCTGTATCAGCGCAGTAGTGTTGCCCGCGCAGTCCTGGGCCTCAAACCATATTAGGTTTATGCCCCCGCTCTTGACCTCGGCTATCGCCTTCTTTATTAGCTCATCCCAGTTCAGTGATGCGAAGAAGGCTGTTGTGCCGGCGAGCTTTAGGAAATCACGGCGCGAGAGCTTTACCATGGCGCCGCACCCTTAGTTGTTCTCCTCGTTCAGAAATTACCGAGTCTATATAAATAAATCGTACACGCCCATGCAGGCTCTAAGAGACGCTAACGTCCGTGAAAAAATAGTTCCAATGAGCGATTTCAACCAAGAGGAGGGCTAAGGTGCACCCGGTGCTGCGGCTTCGGCAAACCCCGCCGGAGCACCGCACAGCCGCAGAGGCGGCTACGGCCCCCGTCTAGGCTTCCACACCGCCGCCGCAATTCGTCTCAACCCCGGCGGGGGATAAGCCCTCCCTGGGGGCGAGAGCCTGTGCCAGGTGAGCCGGAGAGGAGAAGGGCTCTGCTCCGCGCGCTGAGCGAGGCACTGAGGACGGTTAAGGAGGCCGTGGAGCCCCTGGAGGAGTTCAGTGAGGAGCTACGGAATTCCATCCTCGGAACGCTTGAAGAGTCCACGGGGCTCGCGATTAGGCCCGAGACAAGAGCCCTCTTAAGGATCTATGATTTGACTCCGCCACCGCAGCCGGGTATGGCTGAGCTTAAGAGAATGCTTGCGCGGAGCCTAGGCCTAGACCCCGAGGAGGTCGGGGAACTTGACCCGGGGGAGCTCATCCGGAGGGCTCTTGTTGGTGGCCCTGGTGCCAAACCTACTGGCTCCGGGCGGGAGGCTGGTGCTGGAGCACGCGAGGAGGCTTGAGGGCCGTAGGCTGGGCCGCTGCGTGTTCCTCGAGGCGGACATGGATGCTCTCGCGCTCCTGGACTACTTGAGGGACCTGGGGGCCGAGGGCCTGGTTCTGGTGGGGCCCTGCGGCTCCGCCGGGGAGGGCGTCGTGGTGGAGGAGGTCATGCCCGCCAAGGTTGACGACCCCACTATGGTTACTAGAGAGTTGTGGATGAACCTCACCGGGAGCCTAGGCCTCGACGACTACGTGGCGGCGCTCCGCATACTATACCCCGGGAGGTTCCTCGTAATCCGGTGCCGTGGGGAGTCGTGCGGAGAACCACTCCTAAGAAGGCTGGGTGAGGTCTGTGGCGCGGGTACTCTTGCTGGGAGTGGGTAACACGCTGAGAGGGGACGACGGTGCCGGGTACTGCCTGGTCCGCGCCATAGCCGAGTGTGGTGGCGTTGACGGTGCTCGGCTGGAGACTGTGCAGATGCTGAACCCGGGGCACTTCAGCCTACTGGAGGGCAGCGACGTGGTCGTCTTCGTCGACGCTTACGTTGACCCCGAGATGCCCGAGGATAGCAGGGTTGCCATGCTGGAACTTGATCCCAGCGGCTTAAGCCCCGGCGACGTGGCGGAAATAGTGCAGGCCACTGATCCCCACGGCATGGATCCGATAAGGCTTGTAGTGTTCGCCTATGCTGCCGGCTTCTTCCGGGGCCGCGGCTACCTTGTCGGCGTGAGGCCGGAGAGAATAGAGTTCATGGAGGGGCTGAGCCCCACGGTCATGGACTCCCTTGGCGACGCCTATGACAAGCTCCGCGAGATACTTGAGAGGCTCGGCGCCAGGCTCGCTGCCCCGAGGGACTGCGTGCTCCGCTGGATACGGGAAAGGTGCCGGGAGCCCGTGCTAGACTAGGCCGCGGATACACCGCTCCACGAGGGGCACGAGCCTCCCCAGTCCCTGGGGGCTGCTGGGCCGGGGCTCCACGAGGGGCACGGTGCACATGGGGACGCCGAGGCCGCGGAGCGCCCCAAGGGCCTCCCCCTGCTGCTTCTCCTCCTCCTCAACTATGCTGCAGCCGGGGCACGGGCTCCCCTCTATGACGCGGTTCACCAGCAGGCGGGCAGGCTCCACGCCGTTCACCCTGAACTCCTGTATAAGGGCCCTCGTCACCTCGACTGAGAGCCTGTCCGGGGAGGCTACTAGGACTAGGCGATGCCTCTCAC
>CAZIWH010000073.1:0-7627 GCA_964542985.1 uncultured Hyperthermus sp.
TATCTCCTGCTCGCCCAGCACTAGGTCGAATGGAACCCTGTCAGTCGCGAGCAGGGCGGCTATGAAGAAGAGGAGTGCAGCTATTGGGTTAGCCGCTATGCCGGGTATGTGTGAGCTTATCTGCATCCCGACTATCTTGTTGAAGTCCATCGAGCCGTACATCATTGAGGCTGCGAGGAGGCTCGCTAGCAGGGTCGCTTCGCCCGTCACTGAGACCAGGGCTTCCCTGCCGGCGCCTATGAAGCTGAACTTATTGTTGCTCGACCAGCCCATTATTATGACCAGTATCGGGGTTATAGTCACGATCGCGTAGGCTACGAGGAGGCTCAGGCTACTCTCGTACCCGTAGACCCCGGGGCCGCCTGGCACAACGGTGAACGCCAGGGCCAGCACGGTGAACGCGAGGACAGGAGACAGTATGAAGCTCCACCTCTCCACGCCCTCCGGGACTATTATCTCCTGGAACGCTATCCTCACGCCGTCGGCGAGTAGCTGCAGCGCGCCCCCAAGCCTCCGGGAGACGTAGAGCGGGCCAACCCTCATCTGCACCCGGGCGGCCATCTTCCTCTCCGCCCATATCACGAACAACGCCACAGCCATGAACGCGGCCAGCCCCGGGTAGACCAGGGGCGCCAGCACCGCCCGCAGAGCCCACATGGGCACCCCGGTCGCAGCAGCGAGCTGGGCCAGGAGGCTCACCCCTTGCGCCACCCCCTACCTGTCGGCCTCGGGCGGGAAGTAGTCAAGGCTACCGTAGACTGCGGGGAGATCCATCAACGTGTGGCCCCTGGCAAGCTCGTCGAACAGCACCAGGTTCCTGGCGGAGGGCGTGACTATGCGGAGCCTGTAGGGCTTCGGCGACCCATCGCTGACGAGCAGGTAGGTCACCTCCCCGCGGCCCATCTCGCCGCGGCCGAGCACCTCGCCAGCCCTGGGGCGTAGGCGGACGAAGCTCCCCGGGAGCTTGAGGCGGCCCCGCTCCACCCACTTCTTCCTCATAGGGGGCGGGATCAGGCGGAGGTACTTCTCAGCGAAGAAGGGGCCGTCGGGGAGCCCGCGGAGCGCCTCCTCGACGAGCTCGAGGCTCGCCTCTATCTCGCGGAGCCTGACCCAAACCCTCTCCAGCGCGTCCCCCTCTCTGCCCACCACGGGCTTGAAGCCCAGCTCCCCGTAAGCCGCGTAGCCGGTCATCCTAGCGTCATAGGCGACTCCGCTGGCCCGTAGGTTGGGCCCCGTGACGCCGAGCTGGATGGCGCGCTGCCGGTCGAGCACGCCGACGCCCTCGAGGCGGCCCCTGATGACCGGGTTGTTGTAGAACACCTTGTCGTACTCGCGGAGCCTCCGCAGCATGTAGCGCTTAGCCTTCTCGAACGCGTCCCGGAACCCCTGGGGGAGGTCCCGGCGCACCCCGCCGAAGATGACGTAGCTGTGCGTCAGCCGGGCCCCAGTCAACATGTTAGCCAGATGGACGAAGACCTCACGGTCGCCGAACGCCCACATGTACATCGTGGAGTGGTTGAGGAATATCCCGCCGATCCCCAGGCCGTAGAGGTGACTCGCCACCCGGTTTATCTCGCATAGAATGGTGCGCAGATACCTCGCCCTGGGCGGCGGCTCGACGCCCAGCAACCTCTCCACGGCCTCCACGAAGGGGAGGGTGACGTTGCACGCGTCTATGATGGTCATACGCTCTATCAGCGGTATGACGCGGACGTACTCCCGGGTCTCAGCCAGCTTCTCCACCGTGCGGTGTACGTAGCCCACATCGGGGTCCACGCGGACAATGATGTCGCCGTCGAGGTAGACTATGAGCCTCATGTGGCCCGAGGCGGGGTGCTGGGCGCCGATATAGAGTTCGACTACCCTCAAGCCGCTGCGCTCGCCCAGATCGCGGCCCCTCATACCCGGGAGAGCCATCGACGTCAAGGCCGGCCCAGCACCCCGCGCCGCGGAGACAAGGCTGAGAGACGGGCAGACAAGGCCAAGACCATAGCCCCGCCCTGGAGCCGGAGCAGGGCCTGCGCTATGGCAGGCCTGTGGCCCAGCCATTTAACTATGCGGCCCGCGGGGCAGCCGCGCGTAGGGGGTGCCGGCCCGGCCTTGGCGTTGGAGGAGCTTGAGAGGCTTGCCCGCCGGGTCGAGGAGCGAGAGGGGATCCGGGTCTACATAGTGGAGCCCGGGGTGCTCCGGGACGCCGCCCTAGCCCTCCTCGACGCCGGCTACGACATGCTCCTCTCCCTGAGCGGCGTGGACGAGCCCAAACGGTCGAGGATAAGGCTCGTCTACCACTTCGCCCGGTCCAGCAGCCCCGGCGACGTCGTGGCCCTGGAGACGGCTGTGAGCTACGAGAGGCCTATGGCGCCAAGCATCCACGACATCTACCCAGCCGCGCAGCTCCAGGAGAGGGAGGAGCACGAGATGCTCGGAGTCGTCTTCGAGGACAACCCCGATCTCCGCCACCTACTGCTCCCCGAGGACTGGCCCCACGGTGTCCACCCGCTCCGGAAGAGCTTCCGCGTCGCCGAGGAGCCCTTCACCTCCCCGACGCCCAGCAAGCCCCTAGAGGAGCTGAAGAAGAAGCTCGGGGAGGAGGCGGGTTAGCTCAGAGAGCCCGTAGTTGCCCGGACTACGCTGTAGCTGTACCACTTACCCGGGATAACCTCGTATGCCAACTCCTTGAGCAGCCTGCCGTGAGCTATTCAGTCAGTGCGGCAAGGGGGCTGCTACCGCACCTATAGAGGTGAGCCGAGAGCTGTGTTGAGGTTACCGAGGTAGCTCCTTGGAGGATTACTAATTAGCTGTGTGACGCGTAGTTGCGCCCTGGAGGTGCAGGGCTTGGCCGTTTCAGCTATGAAGAAGAGAAGCGTGCAGCTGGTTGAGCCCGGCGAGTTGGACAGGGTTCCGCCGGGATGCTGGGCTGCAGTGGTTAATGGGAAAGTAGTGGCGTGGGCTGAGAGTCTCCGAGACCTGCTGTCCATAATGGAGAGGAGGGGGTACAGGAGGGGCGAGTACGCTGTGATTAAGGTTCCGCCGGACGAGCTACTAGTAGCCTAGCTAGGCCACGGGGAGGTGAAAGTGTGGTCAAACAGCTGGTATTTGACTATGTGGAGAGGCGTGGCAGAGCATACCCGCTAATACCTGTAACCCTTCGGGCCCGGCAGGAGCTTACCCTATACGCTCTCGTGGACAGTGGTGCTGTTATAAGCCTCTTCCCAGAGGATGTTGCTGAGGCCATAGGGCTTGACCTAGATAAGGGAGAAGCGCTTTACCTAACTGGGGTAGGAGGGTATATCAAGGGGAGGCTAGTCCCGGATGTGGAGGCCGTAGTAGAGGGGTTCGGGACGCAGATCCCTATAGTATTTGTGCCATACACGCCCATAGAGCTAGCAGTCCTTGGGAGGAAGGGCTTCTTCGAGGCATTCGAGATAACTTTTAGAGAGTGGGAGAAAAAGCTGATAATAAGGCCAAGGAGCATGTAGGCCAGCAGTAGCGCGCAATCACGTCATCGTGGCTCAGCCGGGATTAGGGGGCCGGGGCCTCTCCATAGGGCCCGGAGTATGTGGGCCGTATCCTTCCCTGCGCTGCTGGCCGTGGCGCTGGCCCAGAGGTGGGGGCCCAGCAAGCCAGGAGCTGAAGAAGAAGCTCCGGGAGGGGAAAGGCTAACGGCAGGGACGGCAGAGCCCTGGCGCCTGCAGCGGCCAGGGGGCTACGTAGAGAGGCCACCCCATTCCCAGCCTATTGTATATGCTGCATAGCCTCGCCTGGAAGGCCTCGTCGCTCGGAGGCGCGTAGGCGAGTAGCACTATGCCGTAGCCCCATTTCTCGGCCAGCCCTGTGGCGTTGGCGAGTACAGCCTCCTCCCATTCAAGGTTCCTGCCGCCCCAGAACCTGTAGGCCCCTGCGCCGGCGTCGTAGTGGGTGAGGAAGCTCTCGAACAGCAGGAAGTCAATATAGGGTGCTATCTTTGGGAGCACGGTGAATCCCCTGTTAACCATGATTATGGCCTCATGGTAGCGTTGCCTGGCCTCCTCCACGAGCCTGGCTACACAATTCCTCATCCAGGGATACTTGTCGGCGACGTCGAGGTTATCGAACATGAAGCCCTGGAACCCCTTGGATACTATGTAGGGCAGGGCGTGGTCGAGGAGGATGCTCTCCCACTTGGGGCTGCAGGCGTCTACTATCTTCTCTCCCCAGGCAGGGCTCTCGGCCACAACGATGCTGGAGTTCACGAGGCCCGCCCAGGGCTCCCAGCCGCCCACAGTCGCTATACTAACATAGCCCAGCACCACCACGCCGTCGCCGCGCAGCCTCTCCACAACGCTCCTCGGCGCAGTCGGCGGGAGCACAGCCAGCCTACAGCGGCTGAGCCATCCCACGACGGTGCTGTTGAGCGGCCCGTAGTAGACGCAGGCACAGAGCCCCCGCCCACGGGAGCCCAGGGATAGGGCGACAGGCTTCAGCCACCCGCTGAGCCTAGCCACTGCCGCGCCGACGCCAGGGACTAGGAGCCTGTAGACGCCCGGCGCCACGTAGCGGCCTGGCCCAAGGCGAACCAGGAACCCGTCCTTGGTTCGATGCACCTCGACGACGCTCAAGCTAACCGAGCCACCACGCCCTACAAGCAGCCCATCAGCGGGAACACGGGGAGCCACAACGTAGACACCGCTCACATTAACCCACGCATGGAGAGGGGAAGCGGAGCCCCCACCATGGACTAGCAGCACAGCGGCCAAAACAGCAACAGCAGCAGCCAGGACAACCAGCAGCCTAGCATCGAGCATCACAGAAACCCTCCGGGAGAAGCAGGAATGCACAACAATTATACATCGCGGTGAAGCCTAGAGGCCACAACCCTCGAGGAGCTGCCCGCCCAGAAAGAGGGGACACTTAATTCTCGTTAGACAGGGCTTGGCCGGGAAACGCGGATGGGTTTTGTCCGCGGCTAGAGGGTGAGATCCAGTATCCTGCGGGCCCTCTCTATGTCGCGTTTACTAGGCTTCCTCGTCTCCGGGTCGATGTGTTTTACCACGTATCCTATTAGGAGGAGGACTGTGGCGGCGAGGCTCGGCAGCTTCTCCATGACCTCCTCGTCGAGTGCCAGGTGGTGGGCCGGTTTCGCCACGTACTCCGCTATCGGGCCCGGGTCCAGCCGCGGGTCGTTTAGCTTCTCCCGCTCTCTCTCGTAGCGCTCAATGGTCTCTTTGAGGCCCTTGGTTAGCGGGAGGTCGAGCCACCTTATAGTCTCTCTGCCCTCGGCCTCGGCCCTCTCCGCGGCGGCCTCGAACAGGTCTGCGAGCTTCTTCTCAGCCACCTCCAGCACCTCAGCCGCCCTGCCCTTGTCCAGGTCTAGGCCCACGAACCTCCTGTACAGTGCCTGGAGCCTGGGAAGGCCTACCACTCTGGCCACATCGCTCACCCATGGAGGCTCCACCAGCATGATACAATATAAGTATTTGGAGCCAACACTATACCAATAGCGGCAATTACTCTTACAGTTGGGTAGCCGGTGGCGTAGCCCATGGTAGCTAGGTGCCGGAGGCCGCTGAGGGAGGCGGACACCCTGCTGCCGGCACTGGTGTACACGTCCCTGCTCCTAGCGCTGTCCGTCTCCCTATACGCCCTCCCAGCGCCGGGCGGCGCTCCAGCCGCCTGCCCGCTGCTCGTATATGCGGGGCTGCCCGGCAACGCGTCGGCGCCGGTAGTGCTGCTCTGCACGCTAAGCCTCAACGGGCCCCTAGGGGAGCCCAGGGGGCTGGCCCTCGTTGCCAGACTAGGCCTGGCCCCAGGCCTCTATAGTGGAGACATCGTCCTCGGCGTCGGCGTGAAAACGTTCCGAGTCAAGACCGTCTGCCTGAAAATCCTCGGCTACACCGCCAGCAGCCTCGTAGGCATCAACGTTAGCAGCCTAAAAGCGGCCGGCAAGTGGCCCTGCATGCTCCTATTATTCGGGGGAGGCCGCCAGGGCAGCCTAGCAGTCTTCCCAGCATGGATCCCCCTGGCGCTGGCCTACATTACTCTCGCCTCAGCCGCACTGTTTACAGGCCTGCAGGCGCTCAGCAGGCTACGCCTCCTCGGGGACACTGTTTATCTCAAGGCGCTCGCCGCCGGCATAGACGAGGCGGTGGATTACATAGTCTTGTCCGGCGTCTCCGCGGCCACTCTGGCTTACCTACTGGCCGTGGCGGGGTACCCTGCGGCGTCGATCCACGCCGCCACCGCCGTGGGGATCGCGGCTGCCGGGGGACTGCTAGCACTAACGGCGCAGGCGCTGAAGAAACGGGGGCACGTGGCGAGGAGAAGCATAGCAGCCACGGCTCTACCGCTGCTAGCGGTCCTCTGGGCCGCTGGCCAGCATCAAGCCGCCACGATTCTCTTGAAGCCGATGATACTTATAGTAGTCCTCATTGACAACGTGCTGTACATGGTGGGCCGCAGCACCGGGCTGGCCAGCAGGGCGCTAGTCCTCGTCCTCCTCCTCTTCTACCTAGCATCCAGCGGGCTACTGGCAGCCACCCTTGAGCTAACCCTCCTTCTACTTCTCGCCCTCGTAGCCGCTGCCCCCATGCTCAGCATCCTCCTAGAGGCCCGTGCCTCGTCACCAAGCAGGCTGAAGCAGTGGATCTGGCGCCTCCTAGCGTTAATCAACACTTCTATAGCGCTGGGCACAGCCCTACTATACGTGAACACCGGAATAAAGCTCGGCCCATCCCTAGCATTCCTCGCAGCAGCCCTAGGGGCAGCAGCCGTCGCTGGGCTCGCAGCCAAGACGCGCCTCGTCACAGCTATCACGGTGGGCATGGGTCTTCCAGCGCTAGCCTTCTACGCCGCCGCGGGGCTACACAGCACCACCGCCTACATCGCTTCAGGACTCCCCATTGCCGCAGTGCTGCTCCTGTACTGGCGCAGCAGAGAGGCAGCAGGCAGCAGCCCCCTCAGCGTCAGAGGCACGGCAGCAGCCCTAACAATGCTACTACTAAGCCTAGCGTTCAACACCATGCAGCTAATGCTCGCCAATACTATAGGCTGGATAGACAACAGCCTAGCCAACACCATATGGGCGCTGCTCTGGCTCACACTAATACCCCTAGCAGTAGCCACAGCCTATACCGCGCACAACCTTAACACCCTGAAAAGCGCCTGCAGGGAACAGAACAACGCCTACATGTAGAACGATAAAGCATTACACGGGGACAGCCCGCAGCCAGGCCATCAACCAAATAGAGCAAAGACAGCCCCACAAGCCCTACACGAGCCTAGCCACGCCTCCGCAACCCTCTCTGCCCCCGCACCCACCCACACTGCCATATGCTTCCTCTAACCCGCTCTATCGAAGCTCTCCTGTACGCCCTGCGGGCCATGCAGCTTCGCGACCCCTAAAGCTGGAGCCGCCGTACAGCCGGGCGACAATAGCCACAGCCCTCTATGGTATTGAGCATGATTGCTGCCCAAACCTCCGAGAAGATAATACGGCAGAACATGTCACAATTCTTTTGCCCTTCCTAGCATTACCAGCTAGTAAAACTGGCCAGTCTTTTAACTCCATTCAACTCTATTACCGATAATTCTTTGCGGTTGTTTCGATAGAGAAGCATGGACTGAAAGGCGATGATAAGCTGTTCAACAT
>CAZIWH010000074.1:0-7499 GCA_964542985.1 uncultured Hyperthermus sp.
AGGTCGAGTATGATCCTCAGCCCCTTCATGCCCGCCACGCCCACACTCCACCACCCCCGGCGACGCCCTCTAATCCCGTCCCCCGCTGCAAAGAGCCGGGGGATCCTTGGCTCGGGGCAGAATCGTTATCCGGAGGCCTGGGCTCAAGACGATCGTGTTAGACATGGTTATCGAGGGCTGCCATGTCGTGTCGCTGAGGATAAGCGGGGACTTCTTCGTCTACCCCGAGGAGGCCGTGGAGGAGGCCGAGAAGCTAGTAGCGGACTGCGATTCTGCCGAGTGTGTTCGCAGCACACTGACCTCTATGGCGGAGCGCTCTGAGACTGTGGGAATGGACTGGCGTGTCGTAGGAGAGGAGGCCGCCAGGCTCTTCACCCGGCTGTGCCGGCGAGCCTCTTAACAGCCTCCAGCGCCATGTCTGCATGCTTCTCCGCCGGCCTTATGTTCTTGAGCACCTCCGCCACCCTGCCCTCAGAGTCTATGATGAAGGTTACTCTCTGGGCGCTGGGCCTCTTCGTGCCTTTCTTTAGCACGCCGTAGAGCCGTGCTATCTCGCCGCCGGGGTCGCTTAGGAGGGTGAAGCGTAGGCCGAGCTTCTCGGCGAACCTCTTGTTCCGCTCCGGCGGATCCGTGGAGACCCCTATGACCACCGCCCCCTGTTTCTCGAACTCTTCCAGGATCTCATTGAATCTCCTAGCCTCTCTTGTACAGCCGCTTGTCATAGCCCTCGGGTAGAAGTATAGCACTACTATTCTTCCGCGGAGGCTGCTCAGCCTGAACTGTTTGCCCTCATGGGTCTGGGCCTCAAAGTCGGGTGCAGGCTCGCCCGGCGAGACCACGGCGCTGCACCAGCACAGACACCTGCCGCCTTAAACGAGGGTATAAGACGTGTGCGGGCCTAGCAGCCTCTACGTATACTCCGGCCCCCGGAACCCGGTCAAGCGCCGGAGGGGGAGCGAGCTGCACGGGAGAGACTGCGGGGGCACCCAGGTCAGGGTATCGATAGGGAGTTTAGCAAGGCTAGGCATGACCAAGATTAGGGCCGCCGAGGAGCCCACAACGCTCTACATGCTCCAGTACAGCCCAGGAGGCTGTCTCGGCAGCTGTCTCTTCTGCAGCCAGGCCCGCGGCTCCTCCCCGGAAAGGCTGTCAAGGATAACCTGGCCCCACGTCAGCCTCGGCGAAGTGCTCAACAAGCTCCGCGAGAGCCCCAGGGTTTTCAAGAGGCTGTGCTTCCAGACAGTGCTCAAGCCATGCTTCGTGGAGGAAACATTGTGTATCACCAGGCTACTCGCGGAAACAGGCCTACCCATCTCCGTGGCTATTACGCCGGTTCACCACAGAATCCTGGAAGAGCTGCACGCCACAGGCGTGGAGAGGCTCGGCGTCGGCCTTGACGCCGCAACGCCATCCGTGGCGGCGAGGGTTGCGAAACCTTATCCCTGGAGAATCTACATGAAGTTCATCGGGGAAGCCGTGGAGGTGTTCGGTGAGGGAAGAGTGCACGTCCACCTGGTCGCGGGGCTAGGCGAGACACTGCGCGATATGCTGGGAACAATGAAGAGGCTCTACGCGATGGGCGCCAAGGTGGCCTTGTTCCGCTACACACCCGTCCCGGGGCTCCCGAGGCTCCCAGGCATAGGGGTCGCGGAGTACCGTGCACTACAGCTAGCCCGCCTCCTCCTAGAGCACGGCCTAGACCCCGAAGACTACCTCGACTTCACCGCCTCGCCCCCACGGGCGCTCTGGAGGCCCCCACTCCCCCCGGGGGTGGTGGCCAGGGCCTTCCTCACGAGCGGCTGCCCCGGCTGCAACAGACCGTTCTACAACGAGAGTCCACGCGGCCCCATCTACAACTACCCTTCCCTGCGCATGCTCTCCTCCCAGCTCGAGGTAGTCAAGAGGCAACTGGAGGAGCTGGGTGCAGGAGATTGGCTCCAGTAAAGGCGTTCAGGATGAGGAGACTCTTCACAGTACTATCCATCACGGGCGGATACTGCGAGCTTAACTGCAGCCACTGCCGCGCCAAGTACATCCGCTCCATGCTCCCAGCCCCGGGGCCCCGGCTCCCGCGCATCCTCGACGCGTTGGCCCGCCGTGGCGTCCGCGGGCTGCTCGTAAGCGGTGGCTGGAGGAGGGACGGCACCCTCCCAGTGGAGCCCTACCTCGACGCCCTCCACGAAGCCAAGAAGAGGCACCGTCTAGTCTACAACGTGCACCTAGGCCTCCACACTAGCCGAGAACTACTCGCGAGGGCAAAGGAGGTCTTCGACGTAGTTGACTACGAGTTCACCCTCAGCAAGTGGCTCGCCCATGAGGTTCGCCGCCTCCCGAGAGGCCCCCGGCTCTACCTCGAAGCGCTCGACGTGATGCTCGACGCCGGCCTCCACGTGGTACCCCACGTCTTCCTCTGGCACCCCGCCTCCAGCCTGGAGCTTCTACGCGAGGAGCTAAGAGCGCTGGAGGACAGGGGGCTCCGCGAGGTGAACCTCCTAGTATACATTCCCCCAGAGGGCGACATAGACTCAGCCACCGCCGCCAAGCTGCCCGACCTGCTCCGCCAGGCCCGTAGCCTGTGGCCCCACCGCCTCTACCTCGGCTGCATGAGGCCCCGCTCCGCCAGAGCCACCCTAGACCCCGTAGCCATAGACGAAGGCCTCGTGGAGAGAATAGCCAACCCCTCCCTCAAGACCACAAAGCTCTACAAGGATAAGCTTGTCTTCTACGACGCGTGCTGTTCACTGCCGGAGCAGGTGTTACCAAGCTTCGGACCCGTAGAAGGAGGGAGGGATGGTAGCCGGGCGGGGATTCGAACCCCGGTCACGGGGGCCAGAGCCCCGCATCCTTGACCGCTAGACGACCCGGCTCCCCAGCCCCCCTGGGAGGGGCTGTGGGCCTCCAGCCCATCCCTCCATGAGACTTCCCCGCCGCTTAGAGGAGGATATTATTTGTTTCGGTATCATCGTGCTACCCGGGTACTACTTGAAGCATAGGAGGAGCCACCGCGCCCACGGGGCTACACGTTATCAAGAAGGCCACGGGGTATAAGGGCTCTGGGGAACCAGGAGTGCAGCCGCCTAGGATGATGGTGGTCCACGCCCTCTACTACCTGGCGACGAGTCTGGGCTGGGCGGAGGGCAGGAAGCTCCGCTGGAGGCTAACGGAAAGGGGCATCTTCAGCCCCGAGCTGCAGAGGATGATAGCCATGGGCAGGGCTCCACACCTCCCGGCCAAGGTTGCTGCTTCCCTCAAGAGGCTCGTCGAGGAGCTGTGCCGCGGCCTGGACGGGGCATGTGGGGCAGCGGTGATAGCCGCCGCTCGGGCGGCGGCTGCGCAGGAGCTGGGACTTGCACCCAGGGAGTCCCTCCCTGTGCCCACGAGGCTGACAGCACGCATAGAGAGGCTCCTGGCGCGGCAATGGGGCCCCGGCGAGGAAACAATCATAACCCCCACCCCGGGGCCGGGTACCTAGTTGAATCACGGCAGAACCGCCGCCGGGAACCCAGGGAGCCTCTTACATGGTGCCGCCGTAGCTCAGCCTGGTCAGAGCGCCGGACTCATACGGAGCCCACCGGTCCACAGCCGGAGTCGGCCTCGGGGGTTCCTGAGGGATCCGGCGGTCCCGGGTTCGAATCCCGGCGGCGGCACCACTCACCCATTCCTCCCGCCCAGTGCCTCCCCGAGTATGCAGCGCACCGCTCTGTTTATCTCGTCCTGGGGCATACCCCAGCGTAGCCCTATCCTCATGGCCAACGTGGTTGATGGCGGTAGGTGGAGGAAGCCGCCTGGCACACCTCTGTTCCAGGCGTAGCGGTGGATTATGTAGGCGGCCGCGTTGCAAAGGTAACTGCCGGCAGTGAGGCCCGCAGCCACCGGGTGGCCGCGCGCCCTGCATGCCTTGACAGCGTGGAGAGGTATGCGGGTGGGCAGCACCCTTAGCTCCCTGTCTATGAGTTCCAGGTCTGCCCTATAGCCGTCCTCGTCGGGGAAGCCTGGGTAGTCGACTAGGCTAGCAGCCGCCAGCTCGAGTGTAACTGCGCGGGCCCTGGGTGAGAGACCCAATCCGAGCACGGCGTCGGGCTTGAGCTTCTCCAGCAGGCTCTCGAGCCTCCTACGCATCCTGGCGAGGGATACGGGGAGCACCACGGCTACAACGCGGTGGCCCGCTATGCTCGTACCGTGGAGGCTTAGGGCCGTCTCCCCGCTAGGGTTGACCTGGTAGCCGTTGAAAACCGTGAACCCCGTGACGAGGAGCGTAGTCATGCTCCCTGCTCCCCGGGATCGGGGCAGGGGCCTAGACTAATATTGGGGCTCCGTGGGGCCACCGGCGGCTGGTGGACTAACTGCGGGACTCAGCGCAGGGTGCAGTACCTTGCATGGTGTCTATGGCATCCGTGCCTCGCAGAGGGAGGACATCCTGCCCGACAAATGGTACAACATTCTCCCCGACCTTCCGGAGCCGCTGCCCCAGCCTAGGAAGCCGGACGGGAGCATCGTTACGCCGAAGGATCTTGAGCCAATATTTCCCAGGGCTCTGATAGAGCAGGAGATGAGCACCGAGCGGTGGATACCGATACCCGAGGAGGTGCGCCGCATCTACCTCGAGATGGGCAGGCCCACGCCCCTGTTCCGGGCGAGGAGGCTGGAGGAAGCTCTCGACACCCCAGCCAAGATATACTACAAGTACGAGGGCGTCTTACCCACGGGAAGCCATAAGATAAACACGGCGCTCGCGCAAGCCTACTACAATAAGCTGGAGGGCACCAGGAGGCTCACCACCGAGACCGGGGCAGGCCAGTGGGGTAGTGCACTCGCGCTCGCCGGCGCCGTGTTCGGGCTCAAGGTAAGGGTCTACATGGTGAAGGTAAGCTACATGCAGAAGCCGTACCGACGTATAGTGATGCAGACCTACGGCGCCGAGGTCATCCCGAGCCCCAGCCCCTACACCGAGGCGGGCCGCAGGATACTGGAACAAGACCCTGACAACCCTGGCAGTCTCGGGATAGCGATAAGCGAGGCGATAGAGGATGCGCTGAAGCACCCTGACACGAAATACAGCCTCGGCAGCGTGCTGAACCACGTGCTGCTCCACCAGACCGTGATAGGCCTGGAGGCGAAGAAGCAGATGGAGGAGCTGGGCGAGTACCCCGACGTAGTGATAGGCGCCGTGGGCGGGGGGAGCAACTACGCCGGCCTCTCCTATCCCTTCGTCTACGACAGGCTCCGCGGCAAAACAGAGACCGAGTTCATAGCGGTGGAGCCCCGCGCGGCTCCTAGTATGACCCGGGGCGAGTATCGCTACGACTTCGGCGACACAGCCGGGCTCACACCACTCCTTAAGATGCACACCATAGGCCACCGCTACGTCCCGCCGCCGATACACGCCGGCGGCCTACGCTACCACGGCGTGGCCCCCACTATGAGCATCCTCGTGAAGCACGGTATCATAAAACCCATAGCCTACAAGCAGACCGAAGTCTTCGAGGCGGCGGTGTTCTTCGCCCGCACCGAGGGCATCATACCGGCCCCCGAGAGCGCCCACGCAGTCAAGGCCGCGATAGACGCCGCCCTAGAGGCCAAGAAGCGGGGCGAGAAGAAGGTGATACTCTTCAATCTGAGCGGCCACGGCCTACTAGACCTCAAGGGCTACGAGGACTACCTAGATGGCAAGCTCAAGGACGCCGAGCCCGAGGAGATAGACCTAAGCTACCTCCCCAAGATAGAGTAAAACACACTTTTTCGTCCCGCATAGAGGCGCTAGGAGCGTAACCCCGATAAACCGGCCCGGAGGGTAGGGCCTAGAGGTCATGGAGACCCTGCACGGGGCCGTCGTCTAGCTTGGCAGGATGCGGGGCTTGGGACCGCCCAGGCGGCTAGACGCGGGGCGGCAGGGACCCCCGTGGTCCCGGGTTCAAATCCCGGCGGCCCCACCAGCCCTATCCATGCTTCTCCCCCGAGAGGCTCCTTGGAGGGCTCACAGTGAGCGCCTGCAGTGCATCCGGAAAGCCTTGAGGCCTACACTCTGCGAGAGCGAGCTAGAAGACGCTGTTCAGCCTACCCCCGTCCACGGGTACCGAGGCTCCGCTGACGTAGCTGGCTAGGGGGCTTAGGAGGAACGCGACTACCCAGCCGAGCTCTCTGGGGTCGCCTATCCTGCCGAGCGGCACCTGGCTACCCATCTCCTTTATGACCTCCTCCATGGGTTTGCCGGTCTCCCGGGCCCGTTTCTCGGCTAGGCTCCTCACCCTGTCGGTTAGGAAGTAGCCTGGGAGCACGGCGTTGACCCTTACCCCGCGGGGGCCTAGCTCTTTGGCGAGGGTGCGGACTAGGCCGTGGATGCTTATCCGGAGCACGTTGCTCAGCGCTATGTCGGGTATCGGCTCCCTCACCGCTATGCTAGTCACATAGACCAGTCCGCCCCGGGGGCCACCCCGTAGCCTTGGGGCTAGGAGGCGGGCAAACCAGACGGGGGAGAGGGCTAGGCCATGGCTCCACTTGAGCCACTCCTCCTCGGGCACCTCGAGGACCCTGCCGGGCGGCGGAGGCGGGGGCACGTAGACGCCGGCGTCTAGGCCTCCGAGCAGCCTCTCTGCCTCGGCGACAAGCCTCTCTACATTCTCCAGGCTGTTAAGGTCGGCGGGAACCCCATAGACTTCTCCCAGGGCTCTCAGCTCGGCCACAGCCTTCTCCACCGTCTCCCTCCTGGAGCCATTTATGACGACGCGGGCCCCCTCCTCTAGGAGCACCTCAGCTACCCCGCGGCCCAGGCCCCGGGTAGAAGCTGTCACGAGGACACGGAGCCCCTCAAGGCCCAGCCTGCCCACAGCCTGCCCCTCCGGAGCAGGGAGGGCTTCGCCCAATTAATGCCGCAGCGGCGGCCCTGGGAAGGGGGTTGGCAGCCGTGGCTTCCAGGCCGCTGAGGGTGAGAATACGCGGCATATACGCGACGGCGTTGACGCAGCTGGCGCTCGAGGAGGGCTGGCAGGTCGTCCAGGCCTCGGCGGTCATTGCTGACAGGTTTGGGCTGCCGCAGCTTGACGTGCCGCCCGACGCGACCTTGAAGGCCGGTGACAGGGAGCCGTCGGAGCTGGTCGTGATCGGCTACACGTGGGCCACGGAGAGGATTCTAGAGGCTCTGCGGAGGAGGCTCCCCTACGGCTTCTACTGGGTGTCCCGGCTCCCCCTGCACGCTACCGTGGTTGCGAGGAGCCTCGGCGGCTGCCGCGCAGAGGTCGCTGGCGCCGAAGCCGAGGTCGCCGCGGACCGGTGCCCCGGGGAGGGCGAGTACCTGGTCGCTGGCGTCGTGAGGCCTGGCGTGAAGCCTGGAGAGACACCCAGGCTCTCACCCGGGGCAAGGGTGCTCGGCGATTACGCGATCCTCTATGAGGCGGAGAAGCCACGGGTCACGGTCAGCGAGCACGTGAGGAATCCAGCCCGGAGGGCCGAGCTGATAGCCCTGGCGGCTGACTATGCTGCACGGGGCCTCGGGGTGCACTGGA
>CAZIWH010000075.1:0-7475 GCA_964542985.1 uncultured Hyperthermus sp.
TTGTCCAAGTCTACCCGCTTCAGAAGCACTTCTATATAAGCCTTACCTAGATTCCAGTGCACGGGTACCCCTATAGTTATTTAACCATCGCCGCCCCGGGGCCACGCCGCGGGGAGCAGGTATGGGGAACGTACGCATAGGTGTAGTGAAACGTACCGCACGTAAACTGATAGCCGCCTACCCCGACTTGTTTACAGAGGACTTCGAGCACAATAAGAGAGTCGTAGCCCAATTGCTCGACACGCCCTCCAAGAAGCTCCGCAACCAGATAGCAGGCTACGTAACAAGGCTCGTGCGCCTCTACAAGCGTACAGGCAGGCTACAGTACCTCCTGGAGCAGCAACACGCCGAGGAAATACGCGCTGCAATGGCCAAGCAGGCACGGCAAACCCAACCACAGCAGGAGCAACAAAGCCAGCAGCCCCAGGCCTAACTATCTGACGGAAACCCCTTCAACTACCATATTGGCACCTCCCGCGCGACGCTCCAAGACCGCTATACCTCTCCCCATCCCTCCTGGGGGCTGAGACTAACCTTGGTTAACCAGCCCCACCCCGAGCCGGTGAAATTTAAGCCCATAACATGGCGCGAGGTTGAAACAGCCTGTGCCAAGATAGCGGAGAGCATTCTCGCGGCCGGCGTAAAGGTTGACGTGATAGTAGGCATACTACGAGGCGGCTGGATACCCGCAAGGCTCCTCTCTGACTACCTTGGAGTCCCCGCCATGGGCGCTCTCGAAATAAAATTCTACAAGGGAATAGGAGAGACTGCTGAACACCCCGTTGTCACGCAACCACTGATAATAGACGTACGCGACAAGAATATTCTAGTCGTAGACGACGTAGCAGACACGGGCAAGACCTTCAACGTCGCAGTAAACTTCCTCTCGCATTATGGGCCAAAGAAGATACTGACAGCCTCACTCTACCTTAAGCCATGGTCAATGCACCGTCCAGACTTCTACGCGGAGGAGACCGACGCCTGGATAATCTTCCCCTGGGACAAGGCCGAGACTATAGAGGAGCTTGTAGCAAAGAAGAAGCTAAGCCTCGAAAAGATAGCAGAAATCACGGGGGAGGACCTGGGGTTTGTCCGCCGAATATACGAGACAAGAATACGCGCAAGAACATAAACTACCCCTACCCCTGGCACACGTAGTTGTAGCATGCACCGTACTAGATGATGCCGTACTCAACACCGTCGAAGAACTGAATAAAGACCACACTATCTATGCCTCCATAATCCCCGAGAAGCTTGTACACGAAAAAGGGCTTGAGGCGCTTATCTCGGCACACATAGCAGCCTACACAGCCTATAAACGCGGCCTACGGCTCGCCAGACGAAAAGACCTCAACACACTCCTAGCACTACTGGGAACACGTAACATAAGAGAAGCCATACTCCACGCCGCTAGGCCCGGCGAGAAAGTCGTGATAATAGTCGCGTCTAAGAACCCCCTCCGGCTCCCCTGGCCTCCATGCAGCCTTCCCAAGAGCACAAGATTAGCCGTAACATCAGCCGCGTTACACCCTTTAGAAGCAAGGCTCTACAAACCAACCCAGGTAGTGAAGAGTATCTACGAGAGAGCACTAGGAACCCAGGAAAGACACCAAAGAGATATAGAGTAGTCATAGCAGCCGCAAGAAGCTGGCCCCCGGAAGCCCGAGGGGCAGCCCCTGGAGCACAAGGATATCGGAATGGAGGCCGATAGGCTATGCGTTGGCTCCTCCTAGACGAGGAGGAGGAATGGTGGGAAGAAGAAGAGGAAGAAGAAGAGTGGTGGGAAGAGGAGGAAGAGGAAGAAGAGTGGGAGGAAGAAGAGTGGTAACCGAACCCTCCCACTGTTTTAGCACCCCGAGTCCTCCCTCTTCCGCACATCAAACTACGACACTAACCCTAGCCGCAAAATCCTTCGATTCCTAATGGCGGCTCAGCTTACCTTGCCTCACGCTCACCGGCCCGAGACGGAGGGGCCTCGAAGCCGTCACCACTCTTCACAGCCGCCAGGCGGCTCAACAAGTGCCGGAGGGCTGCCTTATTCTCCCCTCCCTTTGCGGAGCCGCACCCTAGTACACGGGGATTAGGAGTGGTGCGGATCGCTGTCATAGACTATGAGACGTGTAAGCCAAACAAGTGTAGTAAGGAGTGCATTAGATTCTGCCCCGTCAACCTAACCGGAGGCAAGGCGATAGAGATTCCGCCAGGGCGCAGAAAGCCGTTAATACATGAGGAGACGTGTATAGGCTGCGGAATCTGCGTCAAGAAGTGCCCATTCAAAGCAATCTCTATCGTTAACCTACCCGACGAGCTCGAGAAAATGCTAATCCACCGTTACGGCCCCAACGGGTTCAAGCTCTATGGCCTCCCAATCCCCAGAGTGGGAAGGATACTCGGCATCATAGGCAAGAATGGTGCCGGCAAGTCCACCGCACTACGCATACTAGCCGGGGAGCTGAAGCCCAACCTTGGCCGCGTTGAAGGCCCCGAGCCCACCTGGGACGAGATCATAAGGAGGTTCCGTGGAACAGAAATACAGAACTATCTTAAGATGGTAGCTGAGGGCAAGATAAAGGCCGCTCACAAGATACAATACGTTGATCTTGTCCCCAAGCGCGTGAGGGGCCGGGTGGAAGAGCTTCTCCGGAAGGCCGACGAACGCGGCATATGGCGCGAGCTGGCCAGGGATCTTGGTCTAACAAAACTCCTTGACAGGAAGATAAGCCAGCTGAGCGGCGGCGAGCTACAGCGCTTCCTAGTGGCGGCGGTGCTGAGCCGAGACGCCAACGTGTATCTCTTCGACGAGCCCAGCAGCTACCTAGACATAAGGGAGAGGGTCCGCGTAGCCAGGGCCATACGCCGCTACGTTCCCAAGGACGCATACGTGGCCGTAGTGGAGCACGACATAGCAATGCTCGACTACCTCTCCGACCACGTAGTAATAATGTACGGCGAGGCCGGCGTCTACGGCATAGCCTCAAAGCCCTACGGGGTCAGGACGGGGATAAACAACTTCCTCAAGGGCTTCCTGCCGGCCGAGAACACGAGGATACGCAGCGAGCCAATAAAGTACACGATAAACTTAACCCCCGTCACCACCTCTGCCGAGGCCCGTACATACCTGCGCTGGACTGGCATAGAGGCCAGGCTGGACGGCTTCAGCCTCCGCGTCGAGCCTGGAGAGATAAGGGAAGGCGAGGTTATAGGCGTCCTCGGCGCGAACGGCACCGGTAAGACGACTTTCGTACGCATACTGGCCGGGGAGCTGAAGCCCCTGAAGGGATCGGTCGAGAAGCCCTCAGAGAAGCTCACGGTCAGCTACAAACCCCAGTACGTCTCCCCAAGCCTCCTAGGAGAAGACAAGACAGTGGAAGACGTGCTGATTGAGGCCAACCGCTCGGCCCTCACGCCGGGCTCCTGGCTCAACGTAGAGCTGGTCCGCCGCATGAGGCTCGACAAGCTCCTGGACCGCAGGGTCTTAGAGCTCAGCGGCGGCGAGCTACAAAAAGTCGCCGTGGCTGCCACGCTGGCTAGGGAGGCCGACCTCTACCTGCTGGACGAGCCCTCAGCCTACCTGGATATAGAGGAGAGGCTTACAGTAGCCAAGGCGATAAAGAGGCTCACCGAGGCCCGCGGCGCAGCGGCGCTCGTAGTTGAGCACGACATAGCGGTTCAAGACTACATAGCGAACAGAATCATGGTGTTCCGTGGCACTCCTGGACTACACGGCGACGCGACCAAGCCACTGCCCCTCGTGGAGGGCATGAACTTGTTCCTCAAGGAGCTAGGGATAACGATAAGGAAGGACCCGGAGACGGGGAGGCCACGCATAAACAAGGAGGAGAGCTTCCTCGACAGGATGCAGAAGAGGCTGGGCAAATACTACTACATCCCGCGGCCCGGCGAAGAGAAGGAGGAGAAGAAGGCCTGACAGGAGACCAAGACAGACCTGACAGGTAAACAAAGGGGGGAGACCAGCCGCCAACACCACCCACTAGCCTGACAGGCAGTGAGCCCCGCCAGACTGTTCACCATCACACCTCCTCCCGGCCTATTCAACCCGGGTGCCGCGGGTGAGGAACACCACACCCCTAGAGCGGAGGGAGCAAAGGCTAGGGGTGGTGAACACGCTCCTCCTCCCCCTCGCCCGCGGCGCCCGCCAAGCAGCGAGGCTAACACGCCTCCTCAACGGGAAGCACCGGGTTCTCCATATAGATCAGACCAGGGACTACACGGTAACAGTAGCCGTGGTGGACATGCCACTAGGGAACCCCCTAGTCGTAGCCCTCTACACCTCGACGCAGACCAGCCGCCCCCTCTCACCAAGCCAGCTCACCAAGAGGCTACAGAGGCTACGAGAGGCGGTCGAGAAGCTACGCAACAGCCTCTACACCCAGGCCGACACAGTCTACATGCTCTACGCCCCCCGCGGCCTCACACGCGGAGCAGCAAAGAAGGCCTACAAGGCTGGGATAACAGTAGCGACGAAACCCATACAGCTAGCCAAGAGCCTAGCCAGGTTCCTTAAAGCACGCTATGAGAAGCTCCGCCACCGCCTAGCAGGCAAACGGGTATGGGGCCCTATACCCGCACTACTCTACACGCTCCACGAACTAGCAAAATCCCTAGGAGCAGACCCCCAGCCACCAATAAGCCTTGAACAAGCCCTTCACCTAGCAGAAAATGGCGGCCACCTATAGCCCAAACCATAATCCATGGCCCGAGACCCCACTCCCCCTGAAGCCATCCTCCTCAACCCATGCACTAATCCATTTCTTAATCTCGAAATTCATATAGGGAGTTCCTGCGCGGCCCCTGGGACATGCATTCTAGCCCGCTTCCGTGCAACCAGTGCCAGCTTAGAAGCACAGACTAGCCCGGGAGAGGACGAGGGCACGTTTACACCCGCTTAGGCCTCCCATTCCTCTGACTTCCGAGACTGTCTTCAAGAGAGGCGGCCAAGCCCCGGCGAGAGTAAGCCTCTTCGCCTGTATCACCATGAGAACCAGCACCTATCAACTGACATCAGTGTAACCTCATCTAGCGCCGACTGCCCGTTCCCGGGTAACCTGTTAGACGCCGAGAGTACAAGTGCTACCTGATACGCGCCGAGCATCGTGAAGCGCAGCACAGGAGGATGCGGCAGCCAAGGACTCTAAGGCATCAACCGTATAACCATCCAGGAGCATTCGTTTCCAAGCAGCTAGTATAGTGTTAGTAGCTCCTTATCTCGTAGTTAGAAGCTTAGAGCGCGAGCATTTCTGCTGCTTCGGCCTCTCCTTCGCTGGCTTTCTTCCGTCTCTATTGGAGCTTTGGCTGGCTCCTCTCTGTAGGGGCCGGAAACGCGTGGATGGATTGGGGCTGCCTCTGCTCCTGTGGAGACGAAGCTCCTCTTCTGTGCTAGGGGTGTTCTTTCTTTGTGTTTCCCTACAGGTAGCTGGGAGGAAGGGTTAATATGAAGCGCTTGTGATACAGTATCAGTGGCTCTTCTAGCTGAAAGGGTGAGCTGATATGGCTGAGGAGCCTCGCACCATAACTCTTAGCGTGATAAAGGCTGACATAGGCAGCATCGCAGGCCACCACAAGGTGCATCCGGACACCATGGCTGCGGCTGCGCGCGTGCTAGCTGACGCCAAGAGGAAGGGCATTATAATCGACTACTATGTGACCCACGTGGGCGACGACCTAGAGTTAATAATGACTCACAGGAAGGGTGTGGACAGCCCTGAGATACATGGTCTCGCCTGGGACGCCTTCAAGAAGGCTGCTGACGTCGCTAAGGAGCTCGGCCTCTATGCTGCGGGCCAGGATCTGCTCAGCGATGCGTTTAGCGGCAATGTCCGTGGCCTAGGCCCCGGCGTCGCCGAGATGGAGTTCGTTGAGAGGAGGAGCGAGCCAGTAGCAATATTTATGGCCGACAAGACCGAGCCCGGCGCCTTCAACCTACCGCTCTTCAGAATATTCGCTGATCCCTTCAACACCGCCGGCCTCGTAATAGACCCGAGGATGCATGACGGCTTCAAGTTCGAGGTCCTAGACCTCTACGAGGGCAAGTACGTGCTACTCAGCACCCCTGAGGAGATGTATGACCTCCTAGCGCTAATCGGCACTCCCGGCCGCTACGTGATAAAGAGGATCTATAGGAAGAATGACGGTGAGATAGCGGCAGTGGTCAGCAGCGAGCGTCTCAACCTCATAGCCGGCCGCTATGTGGGCAAGGACGACCCCGTCGCCATAGTGAGGGCGCAGAGCGGGTTCCCCGCCCTCGGCGAGATACTAGAGCCCTTCAGCTTCCCCCACCTAGTAGCCGGGTGGATGAGGGGCAGCCACTGGGGCCCACTAATGCCCGTAAGCCAGCGCGACGCCAAGTGCACCAGGTTTGATGGCCCACCCAGGATAATAGGCCTAGGCTTCAACATAACCAAGGGCAGGCTGATAGGCCCGGTGGACCTATTCGATGACCCAGCCTTCGACGAGACCAGGAGGCTCGCGCAGCAGATAGCCGACTATATGCGCCGCCACGGCCCCTTCATGCCGCACCGCCTAGACCCCGAGGAGATGGAGTACACCACGCTGCCACAAGTATTGGAGAAGCTCAAGGACAGGTTCGTGGAGGCCAAGGACTACGAGAAGTACATCAAGCCCAAGATAAAGCACACAGAGATGCTCAGCGGCGAAGAGGCTCACGATTAACCCTTCCTTTTCTCGCTCCATTTTTGTGTTCGCCAAGTCGCTGGGCAAGAAAAGAGACCCACTCAACACATTACCTTCCTCTGGCTCCTGGATACACCTAGGGAGGCTCGAGCCTTGGGCACGGTTCTCATCTCAGGCTTGCATGCGCGCTACAGTGCTAAGCCACACATAGCCGGAGACCATGCGAAGCAGCTCCCGGTTCTTGCTGTAAATTATAAGGCCTATCCAACGGCCTTTGGCGAGAAGGGCATCGCGATAGCTCTCGCGGCCGAGAAGGTTGCAGAAGAGTATCGTGGCCAAGTACGCGTGATAATAGCCGTCCCGGCCACGGAGATAGCAAGGGTAGCAGATACGGTGGATATAGTCACAGTTTACGCGCAGCACATGGATCCCGTCGAGCCTGGGGCACACACAGGGTACCTCCCGGCAGAAGCGCTCCGGGAAGCAGGAGCCCGGGGCACACTCCTCAACCACAGCGAGCACCGCCTCAGACTGAGCGACATAGACAAGGCAATACGCCGCGCAACAGCCCTAGGCCTCGAGACACTAGTCTGCGCAGACACCCCGACAGCCGCAGCAGCGGCAGCAGCCCTAGCCCCGACAATGATAGCAGTCGAGCCCCCCGAGCTCATAGGCACAGGCACACCAGTATCCAAGGCGAAACCCGAAGTAATAACAGAGACCATAAAGCTTGCACACGCGGTTAATCCCTCAATACCAGTCCTCGCTGGGGCCGGGATAACAAGCGGAGACGACGCGGCAGCAGCCATAAGGCTGGGAGCAGT
>CAZIWH010000076.1:0-7098 GCA_964542985.1 uncultured Hyperthermus sp.
GACCCGTGTAGAGGCTCAACGGCGGCGCCGCCCGGGTATATCTAGGTTCTCATCTGGCGTCATGGGCTCTCGCTGCATCTGGGCAGCCGCGGTTTGCAAGCACCAGCGGCCTCTTCAAGGGCCCGCAGTGCCTCGAGATAGTTCAGAAGCTCCTGGACGCCGTTGTCGGTCGCCTCAAGCATGAGCCTCGGGCCACCGCGGAGTAAGGGGCGGTAGTATAGCTTGACTAGACCGGCTTCACGGAGCTTCTCGATGTGGCTCCAGAGGTTCCCTGGTGTAATCCCAAGGGCTCTACGGAGCTCCTCGAACTCCACCTTTGGCCTCGCGGCTAGAAGCAGCATCACGGCTAGCCTGACTGGGGCCCTCAGCGGGCTTCTGCGCAGCCTCTCTAGCGCCTCGGCCGCGTCCACCGGCAACCCCCTACTACTCTTCGCTGCTAAGTGGTGGCCGCTGCCAGGCTCCTAGCGGCGTAGCACAGCACTGTGAGAGAGTAGCCCAGGGAGAGCACGGCCAGCGTGTATACCGTCTCCACGTAGGGATCGAGGGGCACCCATGGTAGCGCTGCGAGTCCGGCGAAGGAGGCCAATACTGCGGGGAAGCTTGCAGGTATCCTGCGGAACACGACGCGCTCCACTATGGCCTGGCCAAGGGTTCCTACTCCTACGAAGGTTAGTAGCCAGACGGGTGCCGTCCTCTCTGTGCCCGTAGCCCATACAGCTAGGTAACCCGCCAGTGCCCCCAGGGGCCACGATGCCGTGGCTAGCACGGTGTATCTAGGCTTCCTAGTCTTGGCAGCCAGCCTCTTAATGTAGCGCCTCCAGTGCGGCACAGCTGCTACATAGAAGCTTGCTACGCCTAGCCCCAGCCAATAAACCACGCTTATAATGTTCTGGGCTTTCTCCGGGAGTCCACGGTACCACGTTGTTGAGATCAGTACTAGGAAGCCCTGCGCCACGGGTATCCAGTAGGTAAAAGAGATTATAGCATAGAGTATCCAGGCCGCATAGAGCCTCTCCTCGAGCCTCTCTAGGAGCCTCAGAGCCTCTTCATCCATGATGGAGCACCTCCTGGAGGCAGGAGACTAGGCTGTCTCGATTATCTGCTCAAGCATCCTACGGTACACCGCTACACCTATCACCATCATCAGCACCGAGGCGGCCACTACCTGGGGCGGCGTATACTCTATGATAGCCTCCAGTGGTGGCTTGCCATAGATTAGCACGGCCCTAACGGCGTCGGCCATGCGGCTAACCGGGAACACCAGGGCAAGCTTATGTAGGGTCGGTGGGAGCATCCATGCCGGGATCCAGATCCCTCCGAGGAACATCAACGGAAACGCTATGGCGGTCGCCACGGCTTGGGCGGCGTCCTCTCTCCTAACTAGGCCGGAGACTATGAACCCCATGGACGTTGTTAGGATGGTGGCAAGTATAACCATTGCGGCTGCGACTAGCAGCCCTGGGAGGGTCACCGTGTAGCTGGCCCCGACTATGAACCCTGCGATGGCGGCGACGGCTGCGGCTATGGCTACGTAGACTACCGCGGTCAGCAGTCTAGCGGCGAGCAGCTGCCACCCCCGGACCGGAGAGGAGAGTATGTAGCGCAGCAGGCCCACCCTCCTCTCCTCGTGGAAGCTTGTGGCGCCGACGCTGAGGCCTACGAAGAGAGACTCAACGATAACCATAGATACTACCATCCAGCCGCGGACAATAGAGGCAGTAAGCACACGCTTCAACTTCATAGGCTCAACTCTTACCTCAACCGGGTCAACGAGAGTTTCGAGGTAGCCGCGGTACATCTCCGGCACATAGGAGAGTGCAGCCGCGCTAACCTGGTGCCTAATATAGTCCTTGAACCTGTCTAGGACACCCAGCAGTATGGACACGCTGGTGTTAACCCAGGACTCTCCGGTCTCCGGGTAGACGACGATGAGCACGCCCCTATGCCCGCTGGTGACGTTAGCTGTGAACCCCTTCGGCACAATGAGGCCTACTCTCCCAGTAAGTTTGTCTCGGAGATCGGTAGTGTTCCTAGCGTAGACAACCTTGTCTATGACGGGCGCTTCCCTTAGTCCTTGGAGGAGGCTCTTGACAACGGTGGTATTACCATCAAGGTTTAGTACTGCAAGGTCTATCTTCGGAGTCATCGGCCTGCTCCAGAGGCTAGAGGAGATAAGAACCATCATAAAGGGGAACACTATGACCCAGAACATGCTGGAGCGCTCCCGACGCAGAAGCCTGATCTGTGATACCACGTAGCCTAGCACGAAGCCCATGGGCTTCACCTCTCTCCGGTGCCTAGAGCAGCTCCGGTGGCAGCAAGGAAAGCATCCTCAAGATCCGGCCTCCGGATCTCCATCCACTCGAGCCCGTAGCGGGAGGCTAGCCTCGCGATAGAGGCAACGGCTTCACCGTTGCCTCGAAGCCCAATCCGGATCTTTCCATCAGCAACTCTAGCATAGACAGTCCCAGGGACATCTTTTAGTTGCTGGACAAGATCCTCTATGCTCTTAACGGAAACCTCAATTATGATAGAAGAGGCGTATCTCTCCACGAGGCGGCTAGGTGAGTCCTCATCCACGACCCTGCCGGAGTGCATGAATATAACGCGGTCAGCCTCTTCGCCGCTAGAGCCAATATGGGTGGCATAGAGTACCCCTACGCCTTTCGCAGCGACGCTCCTCAAGAGATGGAGCAGCCTCCTACGGGAGCCAGGGTCTAGTCCGCTGTCAGGCTCGTCCAGCACTAAGACACGGGGTCCATGAAGCAGCGCAGCTATAATACTGAGCTTCCTCTTCATCCCGCCGCTGTAGCTTCCAACCCTTCTACTGAGATCTCTCATGTCCAAGCCCAGCTCGTCGGCCAACTCCTTCACTAGCCCCCGGTCAACACTGACACCCCTCATAGAGGCGTAGAGAGCCAGATTTTCCCAGCCCGTAAGCTGCGGATAGAAGCCATCGTGTTGAGCCACATAGCCTACAAGTCTGCGCGTGGTAATGCCGTCATGCCCCCAGAGATCATGATCCAGGATACGGACGTTACCCCGGTTCGGTTTGACGACTCCCGATACCATCGCTAGTAGTGTGCTCTTTCCACTCCCATTGGGTCCTAGGAGCGCTACAAGCTCCCCGCATCCAACCCTCAGACTGACGCCGTGTACGGCGGCTTTACCGCCAGGATATACTTTGACAACGTCCCTAGCCTCTATACACGCCTCCACGATTTCGTCACCCGCATGATGTTCCGAGACCTAGGGGGCTTCAGGGAGTTATCAGGTTACTATGGGCTCTGCAGCGCAGAACCGCTAGCGGAAGCTATTGTGCAGCCCCGGAGCCTGCACCTACTCCAAATTTTAGAGCATCATTGTCGTTATGTACCAACTAGTCATGGTTGTTTGAATCCCTCCTCATCCTTGGGAGGGGTTTGTGAATGTGTGAGGTTGAGCGGGGCGTGGCGGGGCTGAGGAGGCTGGCGGGGCTGCTGGAGAGGGAGGTGCCGGGGCTGAGGCCTGGGGAGGCGAGGAGGGAGCTGGAGCAGTACCGCACGCCGCCGGAGCTCGCGTTGGAGATGGCTTCGCTGCTGCGCGGTTGTAGGCTCCTGGTGGACCTGGGCGCGGGCACCGGGATGCTAGGCTATGCAGCCTCTCTGCTCCACGGCGCCTATGTTGTGGGCGTGGATGTTGACTCTAGACTCCTCGTGGCGGCGCGTGGGAGCAGCCTCTATGGGTGGCTGCTCGTTGACTTCGTGGCGGCCGATGTCTCCCGTCTCCCGCTCCGCGCCGGTGTACATGGACTCTGTGTGATCCAGAACCCGCCGTTCGGTGTTGTGAGGAGGGGTGCGGATAGGATGTTCGTAGAGGCTGCTGCGGGGCTGGGTGCCTGCACTATTGTGAGCCTCCACTTGGCCCCCCGCAGGGGCACGGGGTTCCTGCGTAGGCTCTACGGGAGCCTCGGCTACAGCTACATGGAGGTAGGCGTGGCCGGGTTCCCGCTCAAGCAGATGTACCCGCGGGACGTGAAAAGGATACATTATACCAGGGTTATCATCGTGGTTGCGCGGAAGAGGGGTGTGGACTGTGGCTGAGGCGCTGCCGCCCGTCAGCGAGCTTTCCGGTAGACGCGTCTACCCCGGGGACCCGCTGTGCACTATAGAGGAGTTCATCCCCGGCGAGGGCGTCTACGTGGATGACGAGGGTATCGTGAGGGCTGCGAGGATCGGTGTAGTTGAGTTGGACATGGTTTCCAGAAGGATAAGGGTGAAACCGTTCACCAGCAAGCCGAGGCTACCGAGAAGGGGCGGGGTTGTCTACGCCTATGTCCTTGGCATACCTAGAGACGACCTGGCGTTCGTAAAGATATTCGC
Organism: uncultured Hyperthermus sp.; assembly: GCA_964542985.1. Lineage (GTDB taxonomy): Archaea > Thermoproteota > Thermoprotei_A > Sulfolobales > Pyrodictiaceae > QNYQ01. The sequence continues at coordinate 4,362 of CAZIWH010000076.1, forward strand.
CGATGAACGCATGATCCCCTATACGGGAACATTCAGCGCGGTGCTACACATCTCCCAGGCCAGCGACACGATCGTCAAGGACATGTACGAGGTAGTCCGCCCCGGCGACATAGTCCGGGCAACAGTGCTGTCCGACGGTGCGCCATACGTAATCTCGACCAAGAAGCCGCAGGACGGTGTGATACTCGCTTACTGCTCCATCTGCGGCGCTCCCCTCTACCGCGAGCCCGGGAAGCCCGTGCTCACCTGCTTCCGCTGCGGTAGTGTGGAGAAGAGGAAGATATCGCCCCACTACATGCTCGTTGCACGCAGGAAGGGGAGGAGCCGTTGAGGGTTGTGCATCGCCGGGTCTACACGGTTAACGTGCCGCCTCTCCCCGTGGAGAAGGTTTACGAGAGGCTCGCCTCAGCTGTGAGGACGGGGTTCGCGGAGATAAGGATAGAGGGGGGCCGTGCCTCCATAGCCCTTGTGGGTACTGAGGCGCAGATCAGGGAGGCGTGGGCAAGCATCAAGGAGGCCGTCACCCAGCTATGGGAGTTGTACCGCCTCCTCTCCGGCGGCGAGGCCGCGATAGAAGCCATAGTGAGGGAGGTTGGGAGAACCTTTCCGCCCGAGGCGCTTGTGGAGGCCCTGCGGTTGCTGGGCTACGAAGCTACCCTGAACGAGGATGGGGCTGTTCTCTATACAACAGCTCCCCCAGAGAAGGTCGTGGAGACAGCGCGTAAGATAGCTGAGGTTATGGATGAGACAAGGTTCAGCGTCAGAGGCTCGGCGGCCAAGAGGCTTGTCGCCGCGCTCTCGGCAGGGCTCGGCGTGCCAGCCGATGTGGTGATAGAGTATGGGCTGCGGAGCCGTGTCCTCGAGCAGGACGAGGAGGGGAAGGTTAGGCTGCGGATGGAGTGGCGGCAGGGGCTTAGGAGGCTGGCAGTGATGCTTAAGGCGGCCCGGGAGGCTGGCTGGCCTAGCCTGGAAGGCGGTGAGCACTATGCCGGTCATGAAGCTGCTGAGGAGGGAGGGTAATAGCGTCGAGATAGAGTTCCAGGAGAAGGACCATACGATGGCCAACCTGGTGGCCAAGTATGCTATAAAGAAGCCCTACGTGGTCTACGCGTCCTACATAGTGTCGCACCCCCTGATAGGCAAGCCCGTGGTCATTATAACCACGGACGGGAGCCGCGACCCCCTAGACGTCGTCGAGGAGACACTGAAGGAAATAATAGAGGACGCGCAGCGCCTCGAGAGGCAGCTCAAGGAGGCTCTGGAGAAGGGCGAGCGCTGTGAAGAGGGAAGCCAGGCTATTGCTGGCAGTTAGCTGTGGCCAGGGCCTTTGGGTGCTTGGTGTCACACGGGGCCCCAGCAGGCTCGAGCACATAGTAGCCGTAAGGGGCGACCCCGCGGAGGCGGCCAGGAGACATGGCTTCTTCAAGGAACTCCGCTTCGCCTACCCTGAGCCCCTAGCGCGTAGCCTTGGCCTAGAGGCGGGAGGCCCGGAGCTTCTCGGCCCCTGCGGCTCCAGCGTTATGTCTCTCCTTCAGGGGCTCTGCCTGGAGCTGCGGTCGCTAGCGGCTGCGGAGACTGAGCCAGGCGCCCGCGACGCTGAGGGCGACGCCGGGTAGCGCCCCGATAGGGGGAGGGGTGCCGCTCAGCAGCCATTCTAGCAGCATTGCGCCATAGGGCTCCAGGAGGGCTACGCTGCCCACCGTGGAGGCGGGGTAATAGCCAAGCGCGTAGTTGAGCATCGTGTGCCCGAGCGCCATGGGGCCGAGGCCGAGGCCCAATAGGTATAGGATGCTGCGCCTCGGTATATTGAGCGGGTTCGTCCCTGCTGCGAGCAGCATGGCGCTCTGGATCAGTGCAGCAGTGGTGTAGACGCTGGCAGCGTACTCGGCCGCGCTCATCCCGGCGGCGCGGAGCCTCCTCCCGATAAGCATGTACGCGGCAGCAGCCACTGCGGCGAGGAATGCGAGCAAGGCTCCCAACAGCGTAGCCCCGGCCCAGGGCGTGGAGAGGAGCACCACACCACTGGCGGCCAGCAGGGCGGCGGCGAGGCGGCGTCCTGTACCTGGCGCGCCTTTGGCGGCTTCGGCGAGGCCGGCTAGTGCCGGGTAGAACACCACTATACCCGTCGAGGCTGCCACAGAGGCATATCGGAGACTCTCGAGCCATAGGCTTAGGTGGAGGGAAAGCATAGCTGCGGCTGCGAGGCAGTGGGGGCAGAGCCTGGGCCGGCCCCCGGTGGCTGCGGCGGCCACGAGCAGCACGGCGGAGCCCACTACCAGCCTCCACCACGCGGCGGTTGTGCCACTCACCCCGGCCTGTTTGGCCAGCGGCGCGGCGGAGGAGATACCTAGGAGGGCTAGGAGGAGGGCGGCCCTCGGACCGAGCCTTGGCCTAGGGGGTGGCGACGATGATTCTCGGGTAGAGGTTGCCGTGCGCCACCGTCCTCTCATGGCTTATCCTCCAGCCTGCGTCGAGGAGAACCCTCTTGGCGTACTCGTGCTCCGGGGTTATCAGCACTATAGCTTTCCTCACAACCCTTGTGGCCTCCTCAAGGAAGCTCCTGTAGACTCTCCTCACCTGCCTTGGGCTGCCAAGCCTTATCCCGTACGGAGGGTTCGTCACCAGCACATCCACCTCCTCGACGTAGCGACTCAGCATCCTGGCGTCGCCCACTATGAAGAGTATTCTTCCTTCGACGAGCGCAGCCCTGGCGTTCAGCCGCGCCCCCCATATGTGG
>CAZIWH010000077.1:0-7051 GCA_964542985.1 uncultured Hyperthermus sp.
CCGGGCTCCCTGGCCCAGAGTTCCTCGAGGAGCGTGTTTAGGCTGCGGCGCTGGAGCAGCGGCTCCCCGCCCGTGACCACCAGGAGCCGGGGCCCCTTGGATAGTATCTCCTCCACCAGCTCCCCTATGCTCCTGGCCTCGCCGCCGCGCGGGTCCAGGCTGTAGCTGGTGTCGCACCAGGGGCAGCGAAGGTTGCAGCCCTGTAGCCGCAGGAAGACGGCGCGGCGGCAGCAGAGCGGCCCCTCCCCCTGGAGGCTCACAAAGACCTCAGAGACGCGGAGCCGCGGCTGGCTCGTAGCCTGCGCAGAGGTCACTGGTCTCGCACACCTCCACCCTGAGCACCCTCCCCGGGTACCTCTTCGACAGCTCCTCGGCCACCAGGCGGGCAAGCTCCTCGCTGGTAACGGATGGAAGCTCGTCCCCGCCGCCCGCGAGCGCCTCGTTGAGGTACTGGTGGTCGAACCGCTCGAACACGTTGCGCCGCAGCCACGCCTCCAGCTCATCCAGGTCTATCTCCATGGGCCTCGCCTCGCGGAGCCACACGCAGACACGGTAGTTGTGGCCATGTATCCTCCCGCACCGTGGGTGCCCCTCAATACGGTGCGCAGCCGAGAACACCGTGCAAGCCCGGACATAGAACCCCACACCAGGCCACCCGGCCCGCCACGCTCCTCGCCAGGGAGGGCTTTAACAAGGAGGCCAGAGGCAGCTCCTATCTTCATCGCGGTTTGACCCCTAAACTTATGCGGGGTCATCAGTGCCTCTCTGCGCCGGGGCAGGTAACACGGGCTGCGGCCAGGACTATAACCGTCTCCAAGGAAGCGTTTTGATGCGATGAAGCGGCTGAAGAGGAGCAGGAGAGCGGCTCACAGCTCGTCCTCAAGGCTCACTAGGCGTGGCGTTAGTGGCTGGGTTTTTGTCTCCGATGCTGATTGTTTAGCTGGGGTGTTGTTTTGGGCTGGGTTTGGCCTGGTGGCTTGGTTGTTACTCTTCCCTGTGACCGTGGTGCCGCTGTTGAGGCGTTGAGGGCCATGGTCACCTCTCTCCGTAGAAGCGTGTTCATCCAGGCTGGGTTCTCGTTGGCTATGGTTGTGTTTATGATGACGTTTCTCGCTGTGTTTTTCTCGGGGGCTCCCGGGTTTGTGGACGTGTTTGTATTGTTGTTTATGCTGCTCGTCTCTGTCATACCGGTTATGAGCTATGTGCAGGTGAGGCCTTGGATTGATTATCTCGAGGAGCTTGCGAGGGGGCTTGAGGAGGGGAGGATAAGGGTGGAGGATGTGTGCGGGAGGCCCCTCTACCCGCCGTGGCGTGGAGGCTAGATCCTGGGCTCCAGGACGCCCTTCTCTATCAGCCTCAGCAGCAGCTTCTTGGCTTCCTCGTGGCTTATGTGGAGGGTATTGGCTACCAGGTGTACGGCCTCCCTGAAGAGGAGTTCGCCGCGTCTCCTCCTCTCCTGGGCTATCAGGGTGTAGGCTTCCAGCTCCTCGCCGACTAGGACGCCGGCTTCCCTGGCTAGGCGGCGCAGCTCCTCTAGGAGGCCCCGCAGCGTCTTCACGGCCTCGAAGCCTTCTACTCCGCTGGGCGGCTGCGGTGTTTCTACGCCGGCGCGGCGCAGCGCCTCGAGGAGCGCCGCCGCCTCCGAGGCTAGGCTGTGGCGGAGCCTCTCGGCCTCCTCGAGGGCCTCCCTGTGCCTCCTCTTAGCCTGCTCCAGGCTGTCGCGGAGTATGAGCTCGGCGGACTCGAGAAGGCTCCTGGCCTCCTCCATGGCCTCTATCAGCGCCTGCGGCTCCGGGGTTGAGGCTGCGAGCCTCTCCCTGGCCCTGGCGCGGTGCTCCTTGGCCTGCCTGGCGGCCATCTCTAGGTCGCGGCGCTCCTCCTCGAGCAGCACGGCCTGCCGCGTCATGCCGGCCTCCCTTGCCTTCTCGGCTGCCTCCTCTAGGGCGTGGAGCCAGGCCTCGGTCTCCGCGCCCAACAGCTCCTCTAGCCTGGCCTCCTGGTCGAGGAGCTTCTCCGCCAGTTCCTCTAGGCGGCGGAGAGGCCTCCACGCGTCCTCGAGGCCTAGACGGAGCCTGTGGTACAGCTCCTCAGCCTCCTCGAGGCTCATCGCCTCACTCGCGGGGGGCTGGGTGGAGGCCAGCGCGGCGGGGGCAGCGGGAGCCGGTGCTCCGAGCCTCTGGAGCCTCTCTGTGAGCCTCCCGAGGCGGCGGCGGAGCTCCGCGGTGTCCTCTAGGAGGCTCTGTAGCCCGGTGACCAGCCTCTCGAGCCTCTCCAGGGCCCTGGCGGCCTCGCCGCTCAAGACTATGCCCTTGCCAGGCTCGAGCCTGGCGACGCCCAGCTCCTCTAGCGCCCTGGCGGCGAGGTATAGCCTGTAGTTGAACCTTAGGAGCGGCCCAGTGCCCTGGATGTAGAACGGGGTGGCCTCGCCGGGCCTCCTGGGGTTCCTCCTCCTTGCCTCAGCCCAGAGCCTCCTCGTCTCCTCGTCTAGCTGCTGCTCGGTTATATCCATCTCCTCTACCTCGTCTAGTCTCCTGAGGGCCTCCTCTAGCACGTGGAGCCCCGGCGGCTCCAGCTTAGCCTCCACGCCGGTGAGCTGGCTGAGCATCGTGGAGGCCTCCTCGGCGAGGCTCCTTATCCTCTCGGCGGCCGCGGCTATGGTTCTCCTCAGCTCCCCCGCCTGCCTGGAGGCATCCCGGGCCAGAGGGGCTAGCTCTTCGAGGGCGTAGCTGAGCACGTCTCTGGCCGTCTTGGCTAGGCGGAGGCTCATCGCCACGTCCCCGGCGCGTAGCGCCTCCCTGGCGACGCCGAGCAGCTGCCTCATCTTGGAGGCGAGGGCTTCGAGGCTTCCGGCGCGGATGCCCCGGGCCTTGGCGGAGACTATGAGGCCCCAGCGCTGCAGCGCCTTATCAGCCTCCAGTCTCGCGAGCAGCTCCTCCGCCTCGGCTATCAGGGAGGCCGCGTCCGTCTCCGTGTCGCGGAGCCTCACCCTGCTCCTCTCCGGGTCCACCCTCCTGGCGTGGACCTCTACGAGGCCCCTGTAGGCTAGGCTCTGGAGGAGCATTCTCCGGGTGCCCGGGTTCCTGGCCTCGACCACCAAGGCGTCCCATATCCTGGCTGCAGGAACCTCCTCCGTCCTGGCGCCTAGCTGCTCGAGGGCGCGGAGCACGCTCCGCTCCATCGGGGCCAGGGTGTCTACCCGGACGCTCCCGTTGGTCTTCTCGAGGAACCCGTTGGCGGCGAGCAGCATCATGTACTTCTCCAGCGTCCCCACCTCTCCCTGCTCTATGTCGGGGCTCATTATGCCCCTGGCCTCGCCGCCGGCGCCCCTGTAGAGGTGGTAGCGGAGCACGTACTCGTAGGCCGCCCTGAGCGCCTCCTGGGGTGTGGCCTTGGTGGAGGGGACTACGAGGAAGTAGCGGAGCGCCCCAGCGAGTTCTGTGGGCTTCTCCACGTCGTACCAGAGCCGGGGGTCGCGGATCACCAGCGGCGCGCCGTCAACGCCCTCCTCGAGGCCGCGCTGCAGCCTCTCCCTCGGGGTGAGCTCGTCGCCGAGCTCGCGGAGCACCTGCTGGAGCCGGAGCGGGTCGAGGCCCAGATCCTCGGCCAGCCGCCTGTCCCCGGGGAGCCTGGCGGCGAGGCTTAGGGCCTTCTCGAGGCCGCCGGCCGCCTCTAGGAGCTTGACGCCCAGCGCCTGGAGCCTCACCCTGCTCACGAGGCTCTGGAGCCCCGTGTAGACTATCTTGGTGAAGAGCTTTGCCTCGAGGTTCTCTAGGATCCTTGCGGCGGAGGGCTCTACGCCTCCGTGGTGGAGGACGAGGACGGCGTGGGGCCTCCAGCCGCTGAGCAGCGCCGTGGAGACCTGGGACTCTATCATCCTGGCGGCCTCCTGGGTCACCTGCCCCGCCACGGCGACGGCGAGGATCCTTGCGAGGCCTCCGCCGGGCAGCCTCGCGACTATCCTGGCCGCGGCCTCGCCCTGTGGGCCGGCGGCCTGCTCCACGAGCCCCTCCTGGCTGAGCACCGCCACGGCGCCGGCGAGGAGGTGGCCGGGGCCCCCGGCCGTGTAGACGCGGCGGAGCACCTGGAGCCTCTCAGCCCGCCCCGCTATGAAGTCCAGGTAGCCGAGCTCCGGGGAGACGTAGACGAGGCGCTGCACCCTCGGGGAGAGGAGGTAGCCGTCCACGCCCTGCTCGCTGGCCGCGAGCTTCTGGAACACGCCCCGCCAGAGGAGCTGAGCCAGCCTCTCCGCCTCCCCCCGGCCCAGCTCCACCGGCGACGCGTCCCCGACCAGGTCCACGGCCTCCTCCCAGCCACCGGGGATGGCTACCACCTGCCTGCCCCTGGGGTCGCTGTAGACGAGGCTGTCGAGCAGCTGCTCCAGCGGGCTCCCCGTCCTCTCGTCGCCCACGAGCTGGGGGAGGATCTTCTCCGCCTCCGGCTCCACGGCGCGGAGGAGCTTGAACGCATCCTCCACGGCGGGGACGAGGCGGACCCTGTATACCAGCCTCCGGACGCCCAGCTCGCGGCGCAGCCACCCCCTCTCAGCGTAGACGTTCATCTCCCCCACAGCCGCGTCTATCACAGGCTTAGCCGCAGAGGTTGCGGCCTCGAGCTCCTCCACGCCCGCCGCGCCCCTCGCCACCAGCTCGTCCAGCAGCCTCTCTGCGAGCCCCGCGTCTAGGCCGCTCAGCCTAGCCCGGGCCAGCCAGCCCTCCCGGAGCCTCCCATAAGCCTCCATGTTCAACGCGGGCAGCTCCGTGCCCCCGACGCTCAGCGTGAGCCCCTGGAGGGCCTCCAGCAGCTCCCCCGTCGTGAGCCTCTTCACGGCGTCGCCGCAGCCGCCCCTACCACGGGCCCAGGAGACGAGGTACCTGAACGCCGACACTAGGGCACCCATGTTGCCCAGGCTTCCAGACACCACGGCGTTGCCGAGCCCATGGTCCTCGAGGAGCCCGTCGAGTCCCGTGCCGAGGCTGTACCTGGCGAGGCTCTCGAGGAATGCGAGCGCCTCCCTCCGGGGCAGCGGCCTTATCCACACAACCCTTATCCTCCTCCGGAGCCTGCTCGCCACTGTCGCGAAGTCCCTAAGCCCCATCAACCGGCTATACGCCGGCGGCGTCAGGCTCGCCACCAGGTGGAGCCTCCCGCCCCTCGCCGCCTCCACGTCGCCGTTCACGAGGCCCAGCAGGCCGGCGACAAGCTCCCCCAGCTCCTCCTCGCCCACGCCGGCAACGATGTCCTCAAGCTCATCTATGAATACGAGGAGCCTCCCGCCACCAAGCCCCCCGAGGACGCGCCTCACATAGGCCTGGAGGCTCTCCGCCTGCTCCGGGGCCCCATACTCGCCCAGCCGGCCCTCCTGCTCGAGCCCCGCCGCGAGCACAGCCGCGAGGAGGCGGAGAGCCGGGCTCTTCTCAGCCCGGCCACGGAGGCTACGCAGATGAGCCAGTACGGTGGCGGCCCGGGCCTCCAGGCCCCTCCACCCGTTCTTCTCAAGCCACGGCCTTATCCTGGCGTTGTAGACGCTGGTCTTCCCCTCACCCCACTCAGCGACAAGGAGGAGGAGCACAGGCTCCGGGCTAGCCTCCATCTCCTTAAGAGCCTCGGAGACCTGCTCCAACACCCCCCGGCGGCTCGGCAGCGGCGGCAAATACTCCTCAAGCCGCCGGGCATCACTACCAGTGAGGCTGGGGAGCCGGGAGGGAACCGGGCCACACAACCCGCCACGACTAAACCCAGGAGGCATAGCACACGCGCCCACAAAACAGTAGGAGAAAGTAACACCCCTACAGCCAAACACCAACCACCCACAAGCCTAAACCATACAACCCCAGTAGCACCCGACAACGCCACGCAGAGCATCCACCCGTTCACCCTGCACCGTTCTGGAGCGTTTAAACTCCACATACAGCTCCATGAGGGACACACCCGATACAGAGAGTAATGCCCAATAACTCCTCCACTGCTGCCGACCTAGACGCGCTGCGCGTAACGTGCGTAGCCTGTCCCGCTTCTCCTTGAGAGCTTGAAGCCGCTAGCCAGGCTCTCTATGCAGGGCATTGCCACTCGCATCAAGTAGTGGTAGAATAGCTCGTCGCTGACCCGCTTAACGGCGTTCTTTAGGATGTTCTTGTCCTCGCCGCCTAGCTCCTTCCTATTGTCTATTAGTTTTATCGCTCTGCTCCTTACGCTGTGCAGGAAGCTGCCATGATAGTTCTTGTACTCGTCCCCGACGTTCACAATGGCTACGCGGAGTGGGAGCAGGGGCTCAAGCTCCTTTAAGCCGCCTTTTACGCTGTCCCAGCTCCTCGCCAGAACGATGAGCGCTGCCAGGTTCCTGCCCATTCTCTCCCGGGTTACTTGCCTGAGAAGCTCGTCACTGAGCACCTTGTCGACAAACCTATAGAAGCCATCGAGGTACTCCCTGAGCCTCTCCACTATAATGCTCCAGGCCTCCCTATAGCCCCTCCATAGGCTATCCCTTAGCCCCTTGCAGGCCTCGGGCGGCAGCACCAGGGTTATCCTCGAGGGCGTCACTGGATCCACGGGCCAGCCTAGTGGGAGGACCAGCTTCTCGAGCCCCTCGGCCGTACAGCAGCGGTGTAGCCCTTTACCCAGGAGCAGCGCCGCCGCGGCCTCGCTCCACTCGTAGCCCTCGAAGTTGTAGCTCTTTGTGGTTGTTTCGTGACCCTAAGCAGCCTGCCCAGCGGCGAGCACATAGTCATAGTGTTGTAGTTCTTTGTTGTTGTTTCCGCCTCCCCCGCACCACTGTGGCTGCGGGGGGAGCGTACGGTGTTGTAGTTCTTTGTGGTTGTTTCCTGGAGGGTACTTATTGGAGAGGGTTCACTAGCCATTATGACGTAGTTGTAGTTCTTTGTGGTTGTTTCAACGATGAGCTGCGCAGTATATGCGTTCATTGTCCCCTGGCCGCGTTGTAGTTCTTTGTGGTTGTTTCACCTACTATGATCTTGATGTGGTGCTTGCCCTCGCCGAGGCTCAGCTTGTTGTAGTTCTTTGTGGTTGTTTCCTTTAATCACCTTATAGTTGCCGA
>CAZIWH010000078.1:0-6982 GCA_964542985.1 uncultured Hyperthermus sp.
CCACAATAGACACGCTACACTACACATACAGATTGATGGGCGCCAACGAAAAGGCGTGGAAAGCCGCCATACAGGAGCCAGACCTGCTGCTCCGAGCAGGCACGGTTACCATGCCCCGGGAGCTGTTCACACCATGCATCCCGGTAGGCAGAGTACTGCACAAGCTGACAGAGCCCGTAGTGGAGGAGGCGCTGAGAACCGGGAAGCCGCATCATCCTCCAGCGCTGCCGGACGCCCCTTCGCTTCCGCCAGGCACGCTGACGATAATCATCAATAAGGCCCTCTACGATGCACGCAACAGCCCGCCCCAGGCATGGCTTAACAGAGTAGAACCGCCTGGGGCGGGTAGGCGTCTGTGGTGGATGTTCGCCACGCTCTACAGCCAGGCCCTGCTGATACCCAAGGACAGAGCCCCGCTGGGCTACGCGATATTCCTCGCAGCGCAGTGGTACCATCTCGTCCGCGGCTGGAAGACGAGCCACGACAAGACAACAGTTTACGGCATCGTAACAATGAACGACCTCGTCAACGCCCTGGAGGACTACATGGTGCCACTCCTCGGCTGGAGAGACGCCTACCCGCCCGGAACAGTGATACGCCACTTCGACCGCGCGCCGCTCATCGAGATCAAGGCCACATGCCCCACGTGCAGCGGCAACAGTTACCCCCTAGTAGAGGCCACCATGGCTGCAGCCAAGTACGATTCCATCCAGGCTGGTGTCTCGCTCCTAGGTGTAATAGTGCTACCAGTTTCTAAGGCCAGCCTTCGTCTAAACGCTGCGCCACTAGTCGCTCGTCTCACAAACAAACTAGACGATAGAGTCATCTATGCCCCGATGGACGACGTCTACCTACACGACGGAGCCCTGATACTCCTGGACGTCCGCAGCACCAGCTTCAACGGCAGAGACTACTGGATGTTCGTGCCCGTCGTCAACCCCCTGCCAATACACTATTACCGCTTCAACTATGATAGAATGGAGCCCGGGGATGTAAACGTAGCTGGTGTTAAGGAAGCGCTGAACTACATGCTCAGCCAGCCGACGCTGAGCAGCGGCTACATAACCCCGGAGGAGGTTAACGTTAACCATACGTATTTATACGATGATTTCAGCAGCGATATCCCTCTTGATAGCTTTAACATACCAAGCAGCTACAGTAATACTCTGGCCGCCTTCATCGCCTACTGCGCCAATGCCGCCCTCTGGGCAGCAGCCACGGAGTACATACCGTCGCCCTACACCCTCGTGGTTGACGCTGCTAGTATTCTCGTCAGCCTAACCTACGCCGACGCCCACGCAGCCAAGGTGATATTCAAGATGTACCTCGTGAGTGGCCACACAGGCCACCTGCTGGAAATAGACGTGAAGAAGTACACCCAGCGCTACATAAGCGATAGCGTGTTGCCGCCGGGTCTCCGCCCAACACTAGTGGTGTATAGCGTTGAGGGCAGGGACTGGGGGTGAGAACCTGGGCCCCGGTTGCGGCGCAGCCGGGGGCCGTGGCGTCTCCATCCCACTCCCTTTTTCTGTCTATGTGTGGAGGAGATCCGCTGACTGTACTACAAGTTATATATGTATCTACAACTGTTGATAGCGATTGTTACTGTCAGTTGCTGCCCTTGGCGATTGGAGGCGGGGAGGCTTTGGGCGTGGCTGTCGACGAGGGCCTGGAGTTGCTTAGCATGTGTAACGAGTACGCGTCTATGTTAACCCTTGAAGCCATACCGGGGTTCACGGAGAAGCTGCTTGGGAGGAGCGGGTTCGCCGCCGTGGCGGGGCTTTTCCGCACCATGTCTCGGCGCTTCATCTCCCGCATCAAGGCCCGCTGCTGCCCTGAGGCGGGCCCGCTGGACGTCCTGAGGAGAACCGCAGAACTCAACATGGCCAGTGAAGGGGAGCCGAGGTTCCGGCTGATGCCGGTGAAGGTTACCGCTGGGCCGGGTAGGGTTGACACCACATTCAAGCCGGGGAGGAGCTGCGACATTCTATGTGCCGCGCCCCTCTTAGGGCTGGTTGCGGGCGCGTTCGAGGAATCTGGCCTCCACGCGCTCATAGCCCCTAGGAGGGTTTCGCGTGAAAGCTATGCAGGAAAGGCGGATATCCTTGTGTACCCGATACGGATAGACTGCAGCGTCGTCATGCGCGCCGAGGAGCTACTCTAGCCTCTTCACGGGGTAGCTTCCAAGCACGTGAAGGAAGAGGCTTCTCTCCGCCGCCTCCTCGAGGGCCTCGGCTATCCGTGGGTCTAGTCTGCTCCCGGCTAGGTCTATGTAGAAGTTGTAGTGCCATGGCCTGCTCGGGACGGGTCTCGAGTATATCATTTTGAGGTCTATGCCGCGCTTGGCGAAGGGCTCTAGCCACCTGTAGAGGGCGCCGGGCCTGTCAGGCATCGCGGCTATGATGCTCGTCCTCTCTCCGTGCTCGGGCTGGTCGCGCCACGAGAGGACGAGGAACCTGGTGTAGTTGAGGCCCCTCTCTACGCCCTCCGCGACGACTGGTAGGCCGTGGGCCTCTGCGGCGGCGCGGCTGCAGACGCAGTAGCCTCCCTCCCGGGCGGCTCTCTCCGAGGCTTCGCTCGTGCTCACCGTCGCCACCAGCTCTGCGCCGGGGAGGAGCCTGTGCAGCGCCGTCCGGGCCTCCCCGAGGGCATGGGGGTGGCCGTAGACCCGCTTGGCGCCGCTGCCCGCAAGCACTAGGACTATCCTCATCTCAACGGCCGCGTATATGTGGAGCATCGTCCTCGCCAGCTCGTCCAGCGTCGCCCCGACGGGGCCCTCCACGCTGTTCTCCACAGGCACCACGCCGTAGTCGGCCTCGAAGCGCTCGACGGCGCGGAACACCGCCCCGATACCCTGCATGGCCAGGTACTCGGCGTCGCCGAAGAACCGGCGGGCCGCCTCGTGGGTGAAGCTGTGCTCCGGGCCCAGGAACGCTACCCGAACAATAACCCTCCACCCCACCACGGGCCCACACGGCTCCCCGGGGCGATAAAAACGCGGCCCCAGGAGAGGCCGGTAGCCCCGGCGTACACACTACCTATGCCCCAGGTTTCCGGATAATTCGCTGAGCGCTCTCTCGTGCCTGGCCTCCCACTTGCCGGCCTCCCTTAGCCTTGGTTTCACATGCTCCTCGACCAGCTTCTCCAGCAGGATTAGTATGTCCCTGGCCGCCTCTCCCGGCGTGGTGTAGGCCCCCTACGGGTCTGTGGCCCATTGTGTGTTCCGGCGGTTCTCCGGCTCCTGGGGGCGCTGGGTTGATAGGCTGCGTGCCGCCTCTATGCCGGCTCCTTGGAAGGGTTTCCCCGGGCACTGTTGTTCTAAGCGACTATGGGAGGGGGCTGCAGGGGTTGCCGGCTAACCTGACGCCGGAGGCGCAGGCGAAGCTTGCGAAGTACTCTGAGGCGCGGACGCTTGAGGAGAAGATACGGGCACTGGAAGAGTTTCTCTCAGTCGCGCCTAAGCATAAGGGCGCGGAGAACCTCCTGCTGTGGGCTAAGAGGCGGCTGGCGGAGCTCCGGGAGGAGCTGGAGGAGAGGAGGAGGAAGCGGAAGGGCGGCGGCGGGCCGAGGATATTCGTGGAGAAGGAGGGGGCGGCGCAGGTCGCGGTCGTGGGGCCGCCGAACGCCGGGAAGAGCATGCTCGTCAAGAGGCTGACGGGCGCCCGCACCCTTGTGGCGGATTACCCGTTCTCCACCAGGCTCCCCGTGCCAGGCATGCTGCCGTTCAAGGACATCTACTTCCAGCTCGTGGACACGCCTCCGCTCAGCGAATCGGCGCCACAGTTCATTCCCCGGGTCGCCGGCATAGCCAGGAACGCGGACGCCGTGATAGTCGTGGTTAGCCTCGAGGACGACCCCCTCGAGCAGTACACCAGGGTGAGGGATCTACTGGCGGAGCACGGCGTGTTCATAGAGCGGCCTCGGGGCACGGTCCGGATAGTGAAGGGCGGGGAGCACGGGGTTCAGGTGCTGGGCACTGGGAGGATAGTGGACGGCACGGTGAAGGACGTGGAGAAGATACTTACCAGGTACAGGATCTACAGGGCCAGAGTCTACGTGGAGGGCGAGGTGAGCCTCGAGGACGTGGAGATGGCCGTGCTGCGGAGCAGCGTCTACAGGCCAGCCATAGTTCTGGCAAATAAGGCCGACCTACCCGGGACCCGGGAGAGGTACCTCCGCCTCTACCGCTACCTCTCTGAGAGGAGGGAGAAGAGCGTCTGGCTCCTACCCGTCTCCGCCCGCACCGGCCTCAACCTAGACCGGCTAGGGGAGCTACTCTTCCGCCGCCTCAACATAATAAGAGTTTACACGAAGAAGCCCAACGCCGAGCCAAGCAAGACCCCCGTCGTCCTCCCCAGGGGCGCCACCGTGAGGGACCTAGCGGAGCACATACACAGCGACATGGTAGAGTACTTCGTGTACGCCAAGGTCTGGGGCCCCTCAGCCAAATACCCGGGCGAGCGCGTAGGCCTAGACCACGTCCTGGAAGACGGCGATATAGTTGAAATACATTCAAATAAATAGTCAAAAAACATTAATAAAAGGGATAGCATAGTGCAGTTAGATGACTGGTACAAGAGTAAACCGTGTGCCACGTAAAGAAAACAAAAGCCGGTTTCATCTAACACGGACCATGGATAGGTTTATGGGAAAAAGCAGTTTTATATTTATGTAGTGGTGATGGACCCATGCCGGCAGGGAGGGGACATGACGTGGACTATATAATAGAGCGTAGCAGAGTCCTTGATAACGGGTGGCGTAAAACGGATAGGCTAATAATGAGCATAAACGCAATCGTCCTAGGCTACTCGCTCGCAATAGGTAAGACGCTGGGTAAGAGCTTTACCGGTATGGGCCAGCTGCTGCTAAATGAGGTAGGCGATACACTGGCAGACATGGTTGACGGGATACTGGGGGAGGCCAAATACACTAACGAGAACCTTATAGAACTCATAAAGCGGGGGCTAGAGGAAAGCGGCATTGCAAGGAACGTCGTCGTCAAAGAAGAGCCCCCGGTTGAGAAACACGGCGCATACTTGAGGAGGATAAGGATAATAATCAAAGATAGCTTATTCAAGCCTATATACGGTGTGCTATTGAAGAGGGGGTACCGCGAGTTCCCGCTTAGCCCTGAGGCAATGCTAGCCGCAGCAATCGTTAGAAGGATCCTCCGAGAGAAGAAGAAGGACGCGAGACTAAAGGTTCGCGCCAAGCTAATGGAGGACGGAGAGACCCTAGAGATAGCCATTGAGGAACTGCCTTCGCTTAAGAGGTAGCGCTTCTAGGCTCCATACCCTAGCTGGCCATTGAGGCCTTTTTGTCTATAAAGTAGTCATTGTTAGGCGGGATTGCCTCCTTCTTTCCTTCATAGGTTGTTGTCCGTCGCAGGCTGTAGACTACAGGTTAGGCCGTGCATGCCTTTTGGCCGGGTAGGGAATAGGCTACGGAGGGGTGCGGTGTTGGCGAGGCAGCGTAGGAGGGCCGTGGAGGCTCCTCCGGCAACCAGTGTAGAAGGCGAGCCTATCTACCTGATATCTATCCGGCCTGTCTACGCGTTTCAGATCTTCCGCGGGACGAAGAGGTTTGAGCTCCGCCGTGGCGTAGCGGGGAGCATTCCGGAGGGCGCGGTGATGGTCGTCTATGCTTCAGGCAACGTCCGGGCTATTATAGGGGAGTTTCGCGTCGGCCGCGTCATCAGGGGGACCGCGGAGCAGGTGTGGAGAGGCGTGATGTCCGAGAAGAATAGCGGTGTGGGTGAAGATGCGTGGCGCTACATCCGGGGCGCCGAGAGGGCCATGGCGCTTGAGGTTGTGGAGCCCAAGCTCTACCCGAGGAGGGTTACACTGGAGGAGATTCGCCGCATAGTGCCTGGGTGGAATCCGCCGCTGAGCTACAAGCTTCTCAGGGAGGGCGAGCCCGTGTACGAGCTTGTGGTGAGGAAGCTGAGGATGCTGGCCGGCCTAGAGCCCCCAGCCTAAGCGGGGGCCCCTAGGCTACTAAGGCTTGACCTCCACTCTTCTGCCCTTCAGGTAGCGGTGTGCCTCCTCGCTGCCGGCTACGTGTATCTCGACCGGCGCGTCCCAGGGGAGGCCGTGAGCGTCTATAGCTCTCTCGAGTATATCGACCGCGAGCCGTAGCCTCTCCTTGCCTTCCAGTCTGGGCTTTGGCACCACAATCACCACGTCTATGTCGCTGAGTACCGTGGCCCTGCCCTCAGCGATTCCGCCCACTACGTAGACCCTGGAGCCGGGGACCAGCTCGGCGGCTGCACGTGCGATCTTTCTCGCATAGCTCTGCCAGCGCCGCAGGTGCTGAAAGTGGTACCTAACCCAGCTTAACACGCCCAGCCACCCTGTCTAGAAGCCCTATCAGCTCCTTAACTGCCTCTAGGGCGGCGCGGACGTTATTCCAGTCGTAGTCGGTGTCACCATACCTGGCCGCCGTGTAGGCAAGCTCCAGCACTGCTAGAATCCTCCGGCGCTTCGCCACATACTCCATTACGGTATCGGCTTCGGCATCATAGCCAGCGTCGCTCAGCGCCTTCGAGAGGATGCCCAGGAGCTCGCGTAGCCCGTGCCCCCGGAGCGGCGCGCCGAAGAGTTCATAGTACACGGACTTGATGTAAAGCTGGGCCGCCTGCTCCAAGAAGAACATAGCGAGATCAGGGTCTGAGGCTTCCTCAGCCTCGGCTAGGAACGCCCTTGCCCTCCTCTTCAACCGTGCCACGTGAACGCCGCTCACCGCGACCCCTCCAGAACCCGGTGGAGAGGGCTCAGCCAACCCGGCTTACGCCATCAGCGCCCCTCTTTTCCTCTCGTGGGGCGCCTCGGTCCGGGGTTCGCTTCCGGCGCGTTCATCACATCCCCTACGGGGGCCCGGAGGACTGCCTGGGCTCTTATCCCCTGTAGCCCGTCTCCCTTATCAAGAGCTTCATGAGGTCCATGAGCTTTCCTGGGCTGTCCTGGTATGGCTGCAGGGGGAT
>CAZIWH010000079.1:0-6140 GCA_964542985.1 uncultured Hyperthermus sp.
GGAGGTACCTCTCGACCAGGACCTCACCGCTGCCGCTCTGGGCGAAGGCGCGGAGCAGCCACTCCTCCAGCTCCCGCCTGCTCCAGGCGATGAAGCTACCCCCGCCGCCCAGGTTGAAGCTAACCCTCACTATCACCGGGTAGCCTATCCCCTCAGCCGCCTCAAGGGCCTCCTCGACGCTTGTCGCCGGGACGCTCGGGGGGACCGGGAGGCCAGCCTCTATCATCGTCTTACGGAACAACCCCCTGCTGAGAGCCTTCTCTATCCCCTCCACGGGGGTGCCGAGGACCCTTACCCCGTAGCGGTCGAGGACCCCGCGCCTGTGGAGCTCGACCCCGAGGCTGAGGGCCGTCTGGCCCCCGAAGCCGAGGAGGATGGCGTCGGGCCTCTCCCTCTCAATGACCCTCTCGAGGAACCAGGGCTGGAGGGGGCCCAGGTAGACGTGGTCTGCCATCTTGTAGCTTGTCTGTATCGTGGCGACGTTAGGGTTCACCAGTACAGTCTCGATACCCTCCTCCCGCAGGGCCTTCAATGCCTGGCTGCCACTGTAGTCGAACTCGGCCGCCTCCGCTATCTTTATCGCGCCGCTCCCTATCACCAGCACCTTCCTCGCATCGATCCTCCGCGGCACCTCCCCTGCTCACCTCCGGAGGAGCTTGACGTAGAGGTCGAAGATCCACGACGAGTCCCAGGGGCCCGGCCCGGCCTCCGGGTGGAACTGGGTTGCGAGCACCAGGCCGTCCCTGCTCCTGACGCCCTCAAGGGTCCCGTCGTCGGGCTGCCGGAACCAGGGGACCAGCCCGGTGCCCTCGAGGCTCTCCCAGCTTATCGCGTAGCCGTGGTTGTGGGTGGTGACCATGCACCTGCCGGTGCCCAGCTCTACCACCGGCTTGTTCACCCCGCGGTGGCCGTAGGGGAGCTTGTAGGCGTCAGCCCCGAGGCCGAGGGCTAGGAGCTGCATGCCGAGGCAGATTGCCAGCACAGGCTTGCCCGAGGAGGCCACCTCTGCTGCGACCCTCGCCTGGTCCCGGAGCAGCGCCGGGTTGCCCGGGCCGTTGCTGAGCACCACGCCGTCGTAGCCGTCGAGCAGCTCCCAGGCCTTGGCGGTGCAGGGGTACCTGGTGACCTCGACCCCCCTCTCGAGGAGGCGGCGGAGTATGCCGTACTTCACGCCGCAGTCGAGCATCGCAACTCTAGCCTTGGGCTTCCCCGAGAGGGGCCGGTGGGTCACAGGCTTCCTGGGCGAGACCTCGAGGGCGAACAGCTTCTCGTCGTAGCTGCCGGCCGAGCGGAGCCTCCTGTACAGCTCATCCCAGCCCGGCCCCTCCTCGGTTGAGGGGTAAACCGAGAGAATGCCCATCACGACCCCGTGCTCGCGGAGCCTCTTAACGAGCATCCTCGTGTCAACCCGGTAGATGCCCGGCACCCCCTCCCCGGCGAGCCACGCGTGGAGGCTGGAGGTGCTAGCATAGTGGCTCGGCCTGGGGAGCTCGGCTACCACGAAGCCCTCAACCTGCACCCGGTCAGACTCGTAGTCCAGGGGGATTCCGTGCACGCTCCTGCTCCTAGAGGGCACACCATAGTTGCCCATCATCGGGTGGGTCTCTACCAGTATCTGCCCCCGGTAGCTGGGGTCCGTAAGGCTCTCCGGGTACCCTGTCATAGCTGTGGTGAACACTACCTCGCCCACCCTGGTGACGGGGGCGCCGAAGCCGCAGCCCTCGAAGGCGAGGCCGTCGGCTAGCAGTAGCCTGGCCCGGAGCCCCGTGTGGCAGCGGAGCAGGGGGTGCTTGTACACTCTCAGCTGCTGCAAGCCTTCTCAACCTCCTCCAGCTTCTCCATAACCCTCTGCATCGCGGCTACGACCCTGGAGTAGAGCCTCTCCGCCTCCGAGGCGTCGGCCTCGAGCCTCTTGAGGGCGTCCCCCAGCCCCGCGCCCGGGCGGCAGCCGGTGCTCCTCGCGGCCGCGAGCTCGAACGGAGAGCTGTACCCCAGGCTCTTCAGCAGCTCCCCCGCCCTGCCAGCCCTTATGGCCTCGGCGGCCTCCCGGTAGGCCACCCTGAAGGGCCGCCCAGTCTTCAACGCCAGCGCCTCGGCGAGCTCAGCGCCCCAGGCCATGTACCTCTCAGCGAGCTCCTCCAGCCTCTCGCGGTCCCAGCTGGTCCCGGCTACGACGTCGGCGAGTATCGAGACCGCCTCTGCGGCGTCGCCCAGCAGCTGGTAGAGGAGGGGATTCGCCTCCTGCAGGTCGAGGCTGTAGCCGCTGGGGAGCCCCTTCTGTATCGAGAGGAGCCCCGCCAACATCCCCGAGGCCCTTGCAGCCCTGGCCCGGAGCACCTCGAGCGTCGCCGGGTTCCTCTTGTGGGGCATCACACTGCTTGTGGCTACATGCTCCTCGGGCAGCCTCGCGGCCGCGACGTAGGGGCTCGAGTATAGCATGAGGTCCTCGGCTATCCTAGAGGCCTCCACTAGGAGCAGCGACGCCGCTGCCGCCACTGCTGTCACGTCGAACCTGCTGCCGGCGGCGTAGAGGGGGCTCCGTATCGCCTCATGGAAGCCCAGCAGCCAGGCCAGCCTCTCGGGCTCCAGCGGGGCCAGCGTGCCCGCCCCAGCCGAGGCCCCCAGGGGGCTCCGGTCGGCGAGGCGGAGGGCGGAGGAGAGGAGCCTGAACCCCGAGGCTAGCGCCTCATCCCAGGCCAGGAGGAGGCAGTCGAGCGTCGCGAGCTGGCTGGGCTGGCTATGCGTGTGGAAGAGCACCGGCACCCCCACATACTCCCCCGCCTTCTCCAGCACGGCCCTCCTAGCCTCGACGAGGGACTTCAAGATCTCCGCGCCCAGGCGGAGCACGTAGAGCCTCAGCGCCGCCGAGACGTGGTCGTTCCTGCTCCTGCCCAGCGGGAGGTAGCCCGCCGCGTCGCCCGCACGCTGCTGGAGCCAGGCCTCCAGCGCCTCCCAGATGTCCTCGTAGCCCCCCTCCCCCAGCTCGTCCAGCAGAGAGGCGCCCCGCGCCAGGGCCTCGCGGAGGGCGCGGGCGAGCCTGCAGGCTGCATCCCGGGGGATGAGCCCCTTCTCCGAGAGGTGCACGAGGTGAGCCGAGAGGACGAGAACAGCCTCGCGGAAGATGACGCGGTCATGCTCTATACTGCTCGTGTACTCGTAGACGGGGCCGCCGGCGCCCAGCCCGACAAGCTCCCGGTACCGAGCCAATGACCCACCACCAGCGCGCCGCCCCTAGCCCCCTTATCAACCCAACCCAGGCCCCGCGCTGGGGCTCAGCGCAGCCCCCGGGCCTTCGCCGCGGCGAGGCTGTGGAGGCTCCATATCGTTATGAAGCCCCGGGCCTCCTCGTCGCTCGGGTACCAGCCCTCGTTGTAGTCAATAGCCTCCCTGCTGTAGCCGCTGTAGGGGCTCCACCTCCCCACAACCCGTAGGCTGCCCTTGTACACCTTCACCCTGACCGTCCCGGTGACCCAGCGGTTCAGCTCGTCGATAGCCTTCTCTAGCGTGAGCCGGAGCGGCTCAACCCAGAGCCCCTTGTACACCAGGTCGCTCCAGTACTGGTCCAGGAGCCTCTTGAACCTGTACTCGTGGGGCGTGTACACCATCTTCTCGAGGTCGAGGTGGGCCTCGATTAGGGTGAGGGCCGCGGGGGCCTCGTAGACCTCCCTGCTCTTGAGCCCCACAACCCTGTTCTCGATATGGTCTATCCTGCCGTACCCGTGGCTGCCGACCAGCCTGTTGAGCACCGAGACTATCTTGGAGAGGGGCATCTTCTCCCCGTTGATGCTCACGGGGACCCCCGACTCGAAGCCTATCTCCAGGTAGAGCGGCTCGTCGGGAGCCTTCTCCGGCGCAACAGTCCAGGCGAAGGCCTCCTCGGGAGGCTCCGCTAGCGGGTCATCTATCTCGCCGCCCTCTATGCTCCTCGTCCAGAGGTTCTCGTCGATACTGTACTTCTTGTGGACGCCCACGTCTATCCCGTGCCTGGCCAGTATCTTCGCCGCCTCCGCCCTGGTCAGCCTCAGCTCCCGCACCGGGGCTATTATCTTGAAGTCGTCGCCGAGGTAGTAGCGTAGAACGGTGTCGAAGCGGACCTGGTCGTTGCCCTTGGCTGTGCAGCCGTGGGCCACCGCGTCGGCGCCCTCCCTCTTAGCTATCTCGGCAACCTTCTCCGCTATCAGCGGCCTAGCCAGCGCTGTGCCGAGAGGGTAGCGGTCCTCGTAGAGCCCGTTAGCCTTTATCGCCTTCGCTATATAGTTGTTCGCGAACTCCTCCACAGCGTTGATAGTATAGTGCTTCACTGCACCGAGCCGGTAGGCCTTCTCCTCAACCCCCTCCAGCTCCTCCTCCTGGCCGACGGAGACCGTGACCGTTATGACCTCATGGCCCTGCTCCCTTAGGAGCGCGAGTATAGCCGAGGTGTCAAGGCCGCCCGAGTAGGCTAGCACGACCCTCACAGCATAACCCCCGAACCGCCCGGTACGCGCCGGTACCAGTTGTTAAGTACGCTGCAACAGGCACACCGGTAGCCCGGCGGCCCGGCGCCAGAAGCGTTGCAGGGTGCACCGTGTGGGGTGCCCGCGGGGTGTCGGGGCAGAGCCTCTCCGAGATAGTACGGAGGATAGTGGACGCGGACCCCTGCATCCAGGACTGCCTCTCCCGGGGCCTGGTGAACTACTCCGAGCTAGCCAGGAGGATAAAGCCGCTGGTCGAATCGGAGGCCGGGAGGGACGCGACCATCGAGGCGATAAAGGCCGCACTGATAAGGTATTCGTCCAAGCTGCGTAGCCAGGGGCTGCAGACCCCCCAGAGGAGGCTGCTGGAGGTCCTAGCAAGGAGCGCGCTCGAGCTAAGAACTGGGGTCACGGTTGCGACTGTGAGGCTCCACGTGCTGCCAAAGCTGGCTGAGACCGTTAAGGAGCTTGTGGGGAGGACCAGGCTCCTCTTCCTCATGCAGAGCATAAGCAGCGTCACGATAACGGTTAGCAGCGAGTACTTCGACTACCTCCGTGAGAGGCTGGGCGAGGACAGCTTCATAGAGGTCTACCGGGATCAGGCCGTGCTTGTGATAGTCAGCCCAAGGGAGATCATAGAGGTGCCAGGCTTCATAGCACATATAACCGGTATACTGGCTAACAACGGGATAAACGTGAACCAGATAGAGAGCGTGTATACTGATACGATACTGGTTATGAAGCTTGACGACGCTTTGAAGGCCTTCCAGCTGCTCAGGGAGGCCATAGAGGTTGCGAAGAAGAGTCTGGAGGAGGCGGGCGGCGCCCAGGGAGAGGGCTAGGCTAATCTCCTGGACCCCCGGTCCAGCCCGGCCTACGCCGCGGTGGAGCAGGTTTGGAGGCACGGGAGCTCCTCCTAGCAGTTGCAGTGGTAGCATTCATCACGGGCCTAGCGGCGGGATACCTAGCCCACACTCCCCCAAGGCCGGTGCAGCACCCCGCAACAGTCACCACCACAGTCGAGAAGACGGGCACCATAACAACTACGGTTAGCGAGGCCTACACCACGACCACCACCAGGACAGTCTACAAGGTGATAACGCCTAGCACCAGGACTGTGAAGGACCTCGTGGACGCCCTAGGAAGGATAGTAGCAGTGACGGAGCCCGCCAGGAGGGTTGTCAGCCTAGCCCCCTCGATAACAGAGATAATCGTCATGCTGAATGAGACTGGGAGGCTCGTCGGCGTGGACAGCTACTCGGCCCACATAAAGGGGGTCCCGGGCAACGTGACCATCGTTGGGGGCTACTGGAACCCCGACCCGGAGAAGATACTGGCCGCTAAGCCCGACCTAGTGCTGGCCTGTAGCGGGGTGCCCTCACAGGAGAGGCTGGCGAGCCAGCTCGAGGGATACGGTGTAAGGGTGTTCTTCACCAGGTGCGACAGGAGCAGGGACTGGAGGGATATAGAGTGGGATGTCAGGAGCGTCGCGGCGCTCCTGGGCGTAGACGCCCGGGGGGAGAAGCTGGTCTCATGGATGGAGAATACGATCCACTCCATCGAGGCGGCGGTGGCTAACGAGTCTAGGCCGCTGGCCGCCCTGGTGGTGTACCTTGACAGGAAGGGGGCCTGGGTTGCGGGCGGGGGCACCTTCCAGGATACGATGCTCTCCACCGCGGGCGCGGG
>CAZIWH010000080.1:0-6105 GCA_964542985.1 uncultured Hyperthermus sp.
CTACAGGGTGCCCAGCGGCGGCACACTGGTGGTGAAGCTGCCCGGGGACAAGCTGCAGGCGCTGGCCGAGAAATGGCACGAGAGGAGGCCGGGCCTCAAGTAGTTCGGCGCAATAATCCACCTCGTCGTAGTGGATTCGAAAACAGAGAGGGTCAGGCTGCACCTCCTGGACTCCATAAGCATGCCGGTAGACAGGGTTCTGGCAGGCAAGCCCCTGGTTATCGAGGCTACTGTGAAGAAGCTCAGCAATACCACCGCGAGGCTCGTCGGCCTCAGGATTAGGCAGCCCAGCCTCTGGGAGCTACTCACCCTAAAGCCCGCCAAAAGTGTAGAAAAGAAGACAGAGATGGAGGCGGCGGAGACGCCGCAGCCTCTCGGAGCGGCACCAGAGCCTCCAGGAGACGGGGCGCCACCGAACCACAGGGTGTGTATATACATCCCAGAGCTTACACCAGGCGGCTTAGCCCTTATCGTGGTATGCTGGGATCCCCTGCTCTACATAACCCCTGGAAACCTAGCGTATCTATACGGCAACAAGCCCGACGCCGTCAAGTACCAGGACGGCCTCTACGTACAGACACCGATAGCAGTAGTGTACAACAAGTCCTACCTAAGCGGCGTGCTAGCTCGATAGGTTTGGAGGCGCAGACGCAAACCTACAAGATCTATCCGTCATTTGGCGTCGACCTTACTGGCTTAGTCAAAGCGGTGAAGAAGCACGTCCCCATACCCCTCCCGGGCCTGCAGCTATGGCGGGGAAGCGGAGCAACATGGGGAGGAGACAAGTACCATTTCTATGACTTAGCCCTCGTTTACCCAGAGAAACATGTTACGTTCTACATTTATGCTAGGCCCTTCTACGCTATGTATAACGTCACTGTGGGTGTGATATCGTCCTCACCGCTCATGATGCTTAAAAAGAGCGAAGTTGGGGCAGAAGCTATGATATCTGATGTAATGATAGAGGACAAGCAAGTCTATGGCAGGCCCGTCAAGTACCTCGTGGCCGGCGACTATGAGGGTACGCCACCGGACGAAGTTATGGAAACACTGCTCCGGGGCGGAGGCCTCGTCTACGCGACCACGCTGGCACCCAGGGAGGGAGTTATGCTACAAGACCTACTAGAGAGCACAACTGGGAGCTGCGGAGCAAGCTTCGGTATATCTATCCCCGTAGGCGCTATTGCGGCCACTATTGCGTGCAGCGCTCTAGCCAGCGTACCCATTGCTGACGTGCTCACAGTGCCCGAGTGTGCACCACTCATAGCCGCCGCTAGCAACTTCCAAGTATCCTTCGTCGCGGAGCCAGGCCAGTTGAAGGTTTATGGCGGAGTCAATAACATGGGTAAGGTTCAGAGCATAGGCTATGATCTGAATGAGCCCTTGTACGTAGAGACCAGCAGCTACAGCTATGATCTCGGCAGTTGTAGTGCTAGGATCCCGCTTGGCTTCTATATCGAGTCCCGGTAGCCTATCTTTTTCTAACATTCTTTTCCTAAAATATGTTTTTAATGCTTTGCTTTTATGCTGCTCCCCGGGCTGGCATTCTCTCTGCGGCCTCTATGTTTTGAGGCATGGGGTGTTATTTGAACCTAGAAGACTCTACTAGGTTCAGCCGCCGTTACTGTGGCCTCAGCTGCTGCGCCGACAGGGTGCCCCTGGGGCTGTACATGGAGTCACGGTGACAAGCTTCCCCTCCGTATGGTTTGCGCTGCCCCTTTGCTGAGCCATGCCCGCCCCTAGCTCATGTCCCCCAGGGGGCTGCGCCGGGGATGCACCTTGCAGTGTTCTGAACTGGTAGGTTGTTTGGCCGGGGGGAGCCAGCGTCTATCGGAGCCATGAAGCAAGTACGCTTTATGGTACGCGGGGAGCTAGTCTGGTTATCCGATACTATAGCGTCGGTCACGCAGCCGACGCTGAGGGGCCGGTGCAGTATCTCCTCTGCGCTAGGCTGTTGCTTCGGGTTCCCCTCTGACCGCTGTGAGGATCTCGTATAGCCGGTCTATTCTCCTGTTTGTCTCCTCTATCTTCTTCACGAGTTCTTTGTGGACGCTCTCCATCTTCTCCATTAGTTCCTTGTAGATTGTGTCTATTCTCCCTGCTAACTCCTTGTGGACTGTGTCTATCTTCTCTGATAGTTCTTGGCGGACGCTGTCTATCCTCTTGTCTGTCTCCTCGATTCTCTTTGAGAGTTCTTGGCGGACGCCTTCTATGCGTCTATCGGTCTCCCCTATCTTCTCCAGGAGTTCCCGGCGGACGCTCTCCATCTTCCCCAACAGCCCTTGATGTATGATGTCGATACGCTTGTTTGTCTCCTCGATCTTCTTTGAGAGCCCCTGGTTGATACTGTCTATCCTCTTGTTTGTCTCGTCTATCCTTGCTGCTAGTCTCGTCTCCACCTCCCTTAGCTGCTCCCTCAGCTCCCTCGTCTCCGTGTAGCTCATGTCCAGGTATAGCAGCAGTATGTCCTCCGTGGAGAGCTTCTTCCCCTTCTCAAGCTTCTCCAGGATACGCCTAGACACCTGCCCAAGCACGGCGGAGAGCACAGTATCCTCGACGGGCAACGGAGGCCGACACCCATAGTCTACACTGGGTGCTGCGCCGCTTTAAGCGCCATTAGGGGCTTGAGGGCGAGTATGGGTTGCCGCTTTCACGCTGCTCCTCGCTGGGCTAGCATCTTCTCTGTGGCCTCTATGAGTGCTTTGACTGGCTTGGGGAGGCCTGGGACCTCTACGTGGAGGAAGCCGCGGAGTAGGAGGCTCCTGGCCTCCTCCTCGGTTAGGCCGCGGGCCATGAGGTACTCTAGCTCCTCGCCCCTCAGCCTGCCTATCGCGGCCTCGTGGCTAAGTTCCGCGGTGTCCACGTGGCTCTCCAGTACTGGGATGGAGGAGATCGTTGCCCGGGGGCTGAGGGGGAGGCCGAGGCACTCCACGTGCCCCCTCCCGGGGGCCCTCGCCACGAGCTTCAGTGGACTGGTGACTCTGGCCTCGTCTCTGGCGACGAGCCTGGAGACCAGCTCCGCGGAGGCCCCGGGGGCGGTTAGCTCGGCCGCTGCGCCGACGTGGTAGATGCTCCTCCCCTCTGCGGCTACCACGCTGGCCGAGTAGAGGCTGCCTCCGTGGATGAGGTAGCGGGGCTCCGTGTGGAGGCTGGCGACCTCGCCGTACACCATGTAGTAGCTTATCATGTTGGCGTCTTTTTCTATGGCTACGGCTGTCCTTGGGCGGACGTGGAGCCGGGGCCCCCAGGCGTGTATCATCGCGTAGCGGAGGGTGGCGCCCCGGGCGAGCCAGGCCTCGGTGACCCCTATGTGGACGCCCTGCAGCCTGTAGGGGGCGCCGCAGCCCGTCACCAGTGTGGCCTCCGTGTCCTCCTCGAGGACTATCAGGTTGTGGAGGAGCTGTGCGCCGCTCCTGGTGAGGAGGAGGCAGACGTAGATGGGGAACCCTATCCTCACCCGCCTGGGGATGTAGACTACGTAGCCGGTGGCCCTCCCCTCCTGCTCCGCGAGCGCCACGGCGGCCGTGTAGCGGTCGCGGCGGGGGTCGAGGAGGCTCCACATCCTCTCCCGCAGCCACGGCAGCTCCCGGAGGGCCTCCCCGAGGGTGAGCACCATGCCGCCCTCGCGCTCCACTCTCCTCTTCATAGCGGCGGCCGCGGCCTCCTCGTTAACAATTGTTAGCGCTGTGGAGCGGAGCACTCCCCCGAAGCCCAGCCTCTCCGCGGCCTCCTCCAGGCCGTCGCCGCCGCCCTCTGCGAGCGCGTCGAGGGGCACCTCGGCCCCCAGGGGGTCGGGCAGCCCGGTGACCAGCCTGGCCAGCTCCTCCCTAGCAGCCTGCTGCACGCCGCCTCACCCCGCGGCCTCGGCTAGGCAGGTGAAGCCGCAGCCCTCGAGCACGGCGAGGGCCTCGGATGGGGGTATCCCTGGGCGGTGGAGGACGCCGCCGAGGAGCACATAGAGGCTGTCCATCGCACTCCTCTCGGCGAGCTGCCTTAGTAGGGTCAGCGTGTGGCTCACCAGCACCACCGCTATGCCCCTTCTCCTTGCCTCGAGGAGCACCTCCATTATCCTGTGGAGGCTCTCCACGTCCACGCCGCTGTCGGGCTCATCCAAGAGCGCCACCCGGGGCTCCTGGAGCATGACGAGGTAGAGCTCGGCCCTCTTCCTCTCACCACCGCTCATCCCGCCGGCCAGCGGGTGGTTCATCAACGGGGCTATGTTGAGCAGCTCCTCCGCCCAGGCTGCGCGGCTCCTGGGGCCATAGATCTTCTCCATCGCGGCGACTAGGTCGCGGAGCCTGAGCCCCCGTATCCCTGGGGGGTTCTGGAAGCCCAGCACAAGGCCCATCCTGGCCCTCTCGTGGAGCGGCGCGCCGGTGACGTCGCGGCCCATGAAGAGTATCCTGCCCGCTCTCAGCTCGGCGCCGCTGAGCCCAGCTATGGTTGCGAGCAGCGTGCTCTTCCCCGCCCCGTTGGGGCCGACGATGACATGTATCCCCGGCTCCCTGACCACCAGCGTTGTCCCACGGAGCACCAGGCTGCCGCCCCTGGCCACAGTCAGCTCCTCGGCCCTCAGCAGCTCCGGCAACGCCCTCAGCCCCTTCTTTATCGCCGCTAAAGAAGGAGTCCTTCTGGGGTCTTAACGCTAGCCCCGGCACCTCCGTGTAGTGTAGGAGAGGTAGACCGCGGCAAAGATGAGGCTCGTAACAGTCTCCGGCACCGCGACGCCCCGGGGCACGCGCATCGCGTAGTGCAGGGCCCAAACCGCTATGAACGTGAGGGAAAGCAGCGCGGCCCCCGCGGCACCGATGACCCTGGGCCCGACGGTGGCTATGTAGGCGAGCATGGCTAGGAAGAGAGCGACGGAGACCAGGTAGTGGACGTGACCGAAGGACTCGTTCAGCACCCCGACGAGGCCCAGCAAGAGGCCCACCAGCGTGCCCAGGGAGCGGGCGGGCCCATGGCAGCAGAACATCGAGCCCGCGGCCATCAGGAGCCCGGCCAGGTAGAGCCCTGAGTCAAACACCGCCGCAGCCACGACACCATTGGATGGCCTCCCGAGGTCGCTCAACGCGTTCAACAATGGACTCCACCACGCCCTAGACACGTAGGCCGCGGCGGCTATCGAGCCGTAGGCGGCGGCCACAGCGGCGTAAGGAATCAGACCGCAGAGCCTCCTCGGCACAGCAGCTGCACCAGGAGACGGTGCTGTAGCGACACGGGGGAGGCGTTAAATCAAGACCCCGTGGCCCAGGGCACCCCGGCTGACCAGACCCCCTGCTTGGCTGGAGGGCCAGGGTTGCAGAGCCTGCCCGGCACGGGTTTCGTGAGGGGCCTCCAGTTCAACATTGAGGACCCATATGGCTTCTACGCGGAGGAATGGGGTGCAGAAGAGGTACTGGGACTCGCGGATAGGCTACACGCCAACCTCCTCATTGTCTTCGCCCGGGACGGCTGGGGCCGCGCCTTCTACGAGAGCAGGCTCTACCCCCGTCATCCTCGGGCCCGGCTCCGCCTCGAGGAGCTTGGCCGCTTGGCCAGGGAGCGCGGCATAACTCTCATCGTGATGGCGGATCATACGGCGAACCAGTACCTCTACCGGCTTCACCCCTCGTGGGCCCAGAGGGGGCCCCGTGGGGAGCCCCGGCTACTGGAGCACGTCCCCTCCACGGAGCGGGTCGCAGCCGGGGAGGCTGAGTGGCCCCAGATATGCCTCAATAGCCCCGCGCTCGACCGCTACTTGGTCCCCGAGGCGGGGGAGGTGCTGGACGTCTCGGGGGCACAGGGTCTGCTCCTCGACAGCTTCCGCTACATGCCGGATCCTGGCCGGGCGTGCTACTGCCGCTGGTGCCGGGACCGGTTCCGGCGCGAGACTGGCATGGAGCTGCCCGTGGAGCTTAGCGACGAAACCCTGGAGGCCTACAGGCTGGCCTGGGAGTGGAGGTACAAGGTTACGCTAGAGGCGCTTGAGAAGATTAAGGCTGAGGCGCAGAGGAGGGGCGCGCTGCTCCTCTACAACAGCCACCCTGGGGGCTGGAGCGGCCGCGGCAACAGGGTGGTGGAGGAGGCGGGCCGCCTCATAGACGCCGTGTTCTCGGAGACCAG
>CAZIWH010000081.1:0-6094 GCA_964542985.1 uncultured Hyperthermus sp.
CCTGAGGAAACTCCGCCCTCCCCGCGGCACCGGGGCCCCGTGAGGGGGCACGGGTGAAACCCGTGGCAACGGCACAGAAACGACACGCCCGGGGCGCGTGTGGCGATGATGCGGCGAGGGCTCGGCGGCGACGCCGGGCCAGTAACCCGCTGATGGACGCGCCCTGGGTGCGTTGAAACGGCCGTCCCCCGGGGAGCAAGGGCGGCGGCCGATGAGGGCCGCGTGAATGGCCGCCGCGGGCCGCTTAGTCGGATGCGGCCGAAGGTACAGAAGGCGGGTTACAGCCTGGGGCCGTCCCTCCTTGCTTCTCCTTCTCTGCTGTGTGGCCTAGGCTGCGTCTTTATTGCGGTCTCGTCGCCGGCTTGTCTTCCCCCCGGGGTGTTGTGGCGTGGGCAGGCGGAGGAGAAAGTATCGTAAGCCGCAGCTGCTCCGGCCTATCAGGAGGCTGCCTACCATATTCGAGTGCCCGAACTGTGGAGCTCGGGCGCTTAGCGTAGAGATCAGGAAGAGGGAGAAAAACGAGAGGGGCGAAGTGAAGGCGATCATTAGGTGCGGGAAGTGTGGGCTCTACGCGGAGATGTGGGTTCCGGAGATATTCCAGCCCGTGGATGTGTACTCCAGGTTCCTGGACGCGTTCCTTGAGGGCCGTATAGAGTACAAGTTTACAAAGGAGGGTGGCGAGGCCGAGCTGAGTCTAGAGGAGCTTGCTGCGAGCGAGGAGGAGGAGGTTGGCGAGGCCGCTAGGGAGAGTGGAGGCGGAGTGGAGGAGGAAGAGGAGCAGCGGTGAGCGGCTTTTCTTCCTGCTCTCTGACCCGGAGAAGCCGCTACCCGTAGACGTTGTGGCTAGGTTCGAGGAGGCTGGGGCGGACGCACTGCTCGTGGGCGGCAGCCTGAACGTTACGCCCTACGATATAGACGATTATGTTGCTAGGCTCCGAGTGGCCGGCGTCAAGTTACCGGTGGTTCTCTTCCCGGGCGGTTTGAACAACATAGCCCGCTCCGCGGACGCGATACTGTTCATGGCTTTGATGAACAGCCTTGACTCCTACTGGCTTATGGGGGCCCAGGTGGCCGCCGCGCCTATAGTGAGGAAGCTGGGCCTGGAGGCTATACCGACGGGCTACCTTATCATAGGCCACGGGGGCGCCGCCGGCCACATAGGCAGGGCTCTGCCAGTCCCGCTCGAGAACAGCTACATCGTCGCCGCATATGCTGCGGCTGCGGAGCTTATGGGGTTCAGGGCACTGTACCTTGAGGCGGGCAGTGGGGCGCCTACACCGCTCCCCCCGGAGGCTGTCGCGGCTGCGAGGACTGCCGCGGAGACACTCTTCCTGATAGCAGGCGGGGGGATTAGGAGCAGGGAGAGGGCGAGGAGCCTCCTAGAGGCTGGGGCGGACGCGCTCGTCGTGGGTACGTTGGCCGAGCGCGACCCTGAGAGCGCGCTGGAGATACTGGCCGAGGCTAAGCGCGCCTAGCCCTCCTCGCCGCCTAGCAGGTGGCCGTACTTCTTTTGCAACGCCTTCTCAGCGTCAACCCCCAGGAGGTTCGCCACGCTCAGTGTCCAGGCAAGGACGTCCGCTATCTCCTCCTCCACGTCTCCGCCCTTGAGCACAGCCTCCGCGAGCTCCCCTAATTCACTTGCAAGCCATGCTAGTGTAGCGTAGATGCCCCGGCCGCTATCTCTCTCAATGTAGGCTCTCCGCATAGCCTCCTGGATACCGCGTACGCAGAGGCAGCTCTGCCCGCCAGCCAAGGCCCCGGCTCAGCCCCCGGCTTGCAGGTCGACGCTCAGAGGACAGCGAGGGACCCGTGTCCGCCCTGGAGGACGAGATTGGACCTCCCAGGGCTCCTAGGAGGGAAAAGCAGCGAGGGAGAGAGGACTGGGTGGCTGCCATGTTAGAGTATGGAAGCCACTACTACCGCCAGTATGAAGCCTACGGTTATTGCTAGCACGTGGATAGGCTTGAGCTTTACTATTGCCTCCTCCTCGCTGAAGGCAAGCAAGCCAGCTGCAGTGAACACGGTGGGCGACGTGTCCCTGGGCTTCTCGTCGTCGCTACCCTTGCTTCTCCTTCTCCTGGCCACCCTGGAGCCACCCCACGCATTCCCCGCGTAGAGCCCGGGGGTTCTATGATGCTTCTGCTCCGTGTTAGAAGTTTTGCCTTCCCCTGGTGGCTGCTGCGGACTGCTGGTGGGCTCCACAGGAAAGCTAGGGGTCCACTCTCTAAACTGTATTGCCTTAGGTTTATA
Source organism: uncultured Hyperthermus sp. (assembly GCA_964542985.1). Classification (GTDB taxonomy): domain Archaea; phylum Thermoproteota; class Thermoprotei_A; order Sulfolobales; family Pyrodictiaceae; genus QNYQ01. The sequence goes on from CAZIWH010000081.1 coordinate 2,251, forward strand.
TATTTGCTGTAGTCTGTACTGTTTTCTGTGGGGCGGACCCCTCGTGTTCCGGTGGAGTATTTGCTAGAAGTTCCTTGTCTACCGTGTTCTCCTTGGCGGAACTCAATAGCGTTTGTTTAGCCAAAAACTTGCTATGAAGTCTCCCTTTTGCTATAAGAATTTAGATCTTGTATATAGTTTAGAGTTCTTGGTTAGTGCTCTATGACTTGCGCCTCGTAGGCTAGGCGAAGCGCTGGGGTGGGGACCTGGGACAGCCTCGTGTTACAGCGTGCATGATGCTGCTAGTCTCTGTTCAGGAAGAGCCGGGTCTGTGGGCATTTGGTGGGCTCCAATGGAAGCCGAGGGGTGTGTTACTCTAGGGTAAATCTATGTGGTGTTGTGAAGAACTCTCCACGGGGAGGCTTGAGAGGCCCCGGAGGAGGGGCTAGGCAGCGCTCCGGTGGGGCTGCAAGATGGTGGAGGGCGCTGAGGGGCGGGTAGACCCAGTCGTTGCCGCAGAACCTGCAGCAGGGGGGCTCACGGCCTCGGGGAGATAGAAGCTCCAGGTTCAGCGTGAGTTCGCCGCGCCTCCTCTTGGCGCGCCCGGCCGCGACAACAACGTCTCCCGGCTCTAGTGTCTCGAGTACGCGGCGGAGCATCCCGGTCTCACGGTAGGCGGCCAGTGTTGCTGTGCCCGTATGGTCTACAATGTCTACCACTATGTGGCCGCCGGGGAGTCTGCGCGGCCTGGAGGCGAGCTCGGCGACGATAACGACGTTGTCATAGGGCCTCGTGGATGTAAGTGTCTTCGGCCTGAGGTGCTCGTTAGTCGCCTGGTTGCTGCGGAACAGCGTCCAGTGCGACGGCTCTTCTCCGGCGTCTATCTCCTCCAGCGCCATGACCAGGACCCTGGGGTCGGTACCTCTCACCCCGTAGAGCACAGGGTCGGTGCCGTGGGGCGCTATGAGTGGCCTAGAGGACTCGTAGTCATAGTTGGCGAACGTGACCGGCCTGTGCCTCAAGTCGTAGGCGACCACGCTGTGCTCGTCTAGCCTCCGCGGCGTGGCCCAGCGCCGGGGCTCCCTGTAGGCCAGCAGCTCAAACGTGTAGTCCCTCCGAGGGTCCCAGCCCAGGGCTGCGGCTGCCCCTACGAGGCCCCGGCGCCCGGCACCATAGATCCTAGCCCTCTTGGCGAGGCATGTGATGGCTAGTCCGGGGTCAACTATCTCGTGGACTGCACGGCGGTAGAGCGTCTCAAGGCACCTTGGCCTCGCTGCGAGGTACTCGTTAAGGCTCTCCACGTTCTCGAGGTAGAGGGCTGCTATGCTTGCCTTCCGTGACCCCGGTGCATAGGCCTCGGCGAGCCTCCAGGCGGCGGACAGCAGCTCCTCGGCATTTCGGCGGCCTCTTGTCCTCAGCAGGAGGGCTATCGCGCCGTTCCCGCGGGTCTTCCAGGGCGCCGCGGGGTTAAGCCTAACCAACCAGGGGTAGTCAATGGGCTCAAGGCCGAGCTGCGCGGCGACTGCGAGGAGGAGGCTTGCAAAGTGGGTAGTACAGCCGGCGAAGGGTGTGTCAAAACTGTCGAGGCCCAGGGCGAGGAGGGGCATGGTGCAGCGGGGGCCTCCCCTCGGGCTCTACTTGCGCTCGAAGTCGTTTACCACGACCATAGTCAGTGTTGAGCGCACCTTGGGGCTAGACCTTATATGCCTATACACTATGTCGCGAAGCTTGCTCATATCGTCGCTCTCAACTACAACGACTATGTCGTAGAGCCCATACACCATGTAGGCCGCGCGAACCTCGGGAACTTGTTTGAGCTGCTCGAACACCTCCTCGTCCGCCCCTATCTCGGTGTTAATGAGGACAACGGCCTTAGGCACGACGGGGCACCGTGTAGCCCAGATACCCCAGCGGTCCGGGGGTATTAAGGCCGGTGGCCCCGCATCCTCCCACCAGGGAGGAGCAACAAGTGCCGCGCGTACTCGTGCTCCACCTCGGCGGCGATGACCCCAAGAAGAACACGGCCCTCAAGATGATACGCGTCGGGCTAGCCAGGAGGATAAACCGCATCCCCCGAGGCGCCCTCGTCTTGGATCCCGGCTCCCCGACACCGGTCTCTGCCTCCGACCGCGCGGCTGTGGAGAGCCGCGGCATAGTGGTGATAGACGCAAGCTGGAGGAGACTACGGCTGCCGAGGGGAGGGCTCCGGCGCCGGCTTCCCCTCCTCCTAGCAGCTAACCCTGTGAACTACGGCAAACCATTCCTACTCAGCAGCCTGGAGGCCGTTGCTGCGGCGCTGCTGCTCACGGGACACCGGGAGGAGGCGGAGCAACTCCTAGGCCTCTACAAGTGGGGCCGTATCTTCCTAGAGCTCAACAAGAGGTTCATAGAGCGCTACGAGGGGAAGACAGCTCTCGAGATAATAGAAGAGGAATGTCACATCATAGAGGAGCTAGCAGGCGAGAGCATCGAGCACTGCGACGCAGCAGCCATTCACAAAATATACCAGAAGATTATACGAAGCTACTCGGAGAAGGGAAGGTAGAGCCATGCCTACGCCCGAAGAACTTCTCCGCCTCAAGGGCGTTGGCAGATTCCAGGTCATGGCGCTGCTCCAGGCTGCCCGCTACTACCTGTTGACGGGCGACCTTGAGAGAGCGAAGAGCTGGGGCCTCAACCGGGCAATATTCTACGCATGGGCAAAGTACTACGGGCGGTACAGGAGGTACACGTCGCTCAAAGAGCTGATAGAGAAGGCTAAGAGGCACCGCCCAGGCACCAGGTGCCCCGAGGGCATGGAGGAGGTTCTCGGCGAGTGCGTGCAGCGTGGCCCCCACGGCTGGTTCTCTATAGGAGGCGAGGAGCAGACTCCAAGGGACTTTGATAGGCAGGTGGTGTACAAGGTTTCGAGGCTCCTGCCCTGGGGGAGGGCCTGGGAAGCCGCCCTAGAGTACCTCAAGATGTTCCCCGAGACTGTTCTCCGCGACCCCCAGAGGTTCTACAAGCTCGTCTACGAGCCCGTGCGCGACACGTTCTTTGTACAGCTGCTTAAAGGAGAGAAGCTGAGACCGCCATGCCATGTACTGGAGAAACTCGGGGCCAAGAAAGAAATGGAAAAGAAGGAGAGGCAGCCTACCCTGGACAACTTCATGCATAACCAATAGCCGTGATTGAAGAGGCGTAATAGGAGAGTACTCTGGCTCCCTTATGCTTGTGATAGGAATCGCCTATCTAGAGGTGTAGTACGCAACTATGGTGCATAATGGCACACATTTTGCGGCGAGCCTACGGCTACGGCGGTATCTCTAGGCTAACCTATGGGTTAGCTAGCCGTAGAAGACTAATGCCTCTGGATTTCGATGTATTTATCTTAGCTCTAACAGCCAGCTATGGGCCTCAATAGCTAATCTAGGAGTATAATAACCATGGCTGCTATCGCCCATCGGTGTTGAAGAGACGTATATCTGTAAGGCTGTAAGCCGGAAAGGACCATACTGCAAGGAGCCAGTAGATGGATCTGTGCCGAGCCCCGCTGCACCCCCTTTGCAGCCGGGCACTGGTACAGCAAGGAGTACAGCTGTGGAAAGTATCGCAGCTACTACCTATAGTGCATTGAGCTTACCCCATAACAAGCGAGAGAAGTAAGCGGATTGGGAGAACTATGGTGATCGCCATTAGTACAAGGGTGAGAGCACTCACAGCCTTTGTCATCCCACTTATGAGCCTTGATTAGGCTACGAGTCTGCACCCTTTATGGTATCCCTCGACGTGTTCTGGGAGATAGTATCGTCTAAGCTTCACAGCAGAATAGAGGTTGTGGTGCGGGGGGTGGGATTTGAACCCACGCAGGCCTACGCCAGCGGGT
>CAZIWH010000082.1:0-6011 GCA_964542985.1 uncultured Hyperthermus sp.
GCTAGCCGTGAATACTGTTGAAGTAAAGGATGGTAAGACTATAATAGAGGTTGAGGGTAAGCGGTTGCTCCTAGGCTCTAGGATAAAGACAAGGGGGCACGCTGATCAGCCTCTGGCGGGCTACATGGCTGGCTGGCTTGAAGCCTTCTACGGCAAGAAGGTGAACGCCAAGGAGGTTGCCTGCGAGGCCCGCGGCGACCCCTCCTGTAGGTTCAGGATAGAGGTACATGACGCCCGCCCCGAGCTCAAGAAGATGGAGGGCGCCAGGTACGTAAGGAGCAGCTTGATAAAGAGGAGCTCCGATGGCTCCTGCGCCTAGCCTCCCTAACGCATATCATCGGCCGACTAGCTCTCGGGGCCGGGGTGCCCGCGGAGGCTCGTTGGTGTTGTATGTGTTTGGCCCCGTGTTTTCGAGGAGGCTCGGCGTGAGCCTAGGCGTGAACAATGTGCCCTACAAGCTCTGCACTTACAGCTGCGTCTACTGTCAGCTGGGCCATACGCTCCGCTTCACTCTTGAGAGGAGGAGGCTCAGCGAGCCGGAGAGAATTCTCGCCGAGGTCGCTGAGAGGCTCGAAAAGGCTGGCAACGTGGACTATGTGACATTCGTGCCGGATGGGGAGCCGCTCCTCGACACCGCCCTCGGCGACGCTGTGAGGCTCCTCCGCCGCGAGCTTGGGGTCCGTGTCGCGGTGCTGACCAATGGGAGCCTCCTCTGGCTCCCCGACGCCAGGGAGAGCATTCTTGAGGCCGACTACGTCTCTGTGAAGGTTGATGCAGGCGACGAGGAGACGTGGAGGAGGGTGGATAGGCCCCACCCGGGGCTGGGCTACACTAGGGTCATGGAGGGGCTCCGGGTCTTCGCTCATGACTACACCGGCGTCCTCGCCACCGAGACGATGCTCGTCAGTGGCCTCAACGATGATAGGCGGGCCCTGGAGGCGGTAGCCGAGGCTGTTGCCGGGCTTGGGCCACGCGTAGCCTACGTAGCAGCCCCCGTCCGGCCCCCCGCTGAGCCCTGGGCCAGGCCCCCGCCGCCCGAGAGGCTCCAAGCAGCCCTAGAGGCCCTACGCTCAAGGGGCGTGAGAGCTGAGCCCCTCGCAGCCCCAGAGCCTCCCCCACCGCCCATGGGTGTGGACCCCGTCGCCTACGTGGCCGAGACAATCAAGGTGCATCCGCTAAGGATAAGCTATCTCGAGAGAATAGCCGCGGCCCACGGCACGACCCTACAGGAGCTACTCAAGGCGGTTCAAGAAAGGCTCCCTGGCGCAAAGCTGGTAGAATTCATGGGCAACAAGTTCCTCGCCTATAGACCGGAGCCGCGTAAGAGAAATCAGCACTAGCTATGGGTAGATGCTACAGCTCGGTGCACTCAGTGTTGTCCACCCGGCTCCGGGGCATCAGCACGATACTCGCTGAGGCAATACTCCTTGCAGCAACCATAGCCATAGTCACCGCAACAGTCTCCTGGATAATGGGGCTCCTCGGCAACGCGGCTCAGCCGGAGATATACCAGCGCTACACAATAGTCCTCGATGGCCCCGACGACACCGCCCACATAGGCCTCCCGGGCCTCGCCCTCATAGACGCCTGGAGCCAATACAACACGACGATAGGAGCCTACCGGGTCTACCTCCGAGTAACCGCGGTAAAGAAGCTAAGCTACATCAAAGTCGAGGCCCGCATCAAGTGCTGTGGAGGCCAAACCCCGCCAGGCGTACTCAACCCCTACATAGTCTGGGAGGACTACAGCGTCCCCCCAGGCTGGTACAGCGAACAGTACTGGGCACCCATAACGCCCAACGAATACCCCATCTACATCTCCCTCCATATCTGGATAAGAGAACAAGGCTAGCAGTAACCACCATAAACCTCCAGCTCCGGCAACCTCGGTATTGGCCCGGGAGCCCCCATACCTAGCAGTGCGCTGAAGATGATCCTCCGGGCATCGCTTCCATGACTAGCGACTGGGGCAAGTTCGGCTCCAAAAGCGCACAGCAGCCATGAACAGCGCCACGGGGGCGCCGCAAGCCTTCGCGGCCGGGAAACTCTCCGGCGCGTTCAAACAGCTTCTACATGGCTGGGTTCGGCTGCCCGCCGCGCCAGCCGGAGCCCTAGCCGTTCACTCAGCTCCAGCACAGCCTCCACGAGGCCGCGGCTACGGGCACGATGGATCTTCACCTCGAGTAGTCTACCATCTTCTCCGTATAGTAGCACCATGTCGTTGTCCAGCCACTCGCTGTCAACGGCCTTGCCCCGGCGTATACGTATAACCATGATATCGGATCCGGGATCATATTCGATTATCCTGCCTTCTACCAGTTCCCCCGTCAAGCGGTATCCACCGGCCGCTCCTAATCCTCCTAGATACAAGGCTTTCAAGGTTGCTCACGGGTATAACGGTGACAACATATAGCTCGTTTCCAGGATGGTGCACAGCTATAACAACTGGTCGGTGTTCTTCTGAAACATATATGAGTGTATCCTCCTTCGTATCGTAAACTCGTGGCTGGGGCTAAATATAGTATCTATTACGGCCTCGACCGCTATGCCTCGCTCCTCAATCCTTCTCTTGGCGTGTCCGCTTAGTCTTATCCTCGACATAGCGTCATCTACCTGTCAGGCGCACCCCCTGCTCGGAGTTCAATGGTGCCGGTCCTTAAAGACTGGACAGACGTCGTGATGCACAGGAACTTGGCATAATGTGGAGTGCCTTTTGGGTGTACATGGAGTCCTGCTTCTTTGGTGTCGGTTGTTAATAGGGGGTGTGGCGGCGGTATTACCTTCCTCCCTGGGGTGGCGGGTTTTGGTGTACGAGCTGGCGCCCGGCGTGTATACTGTTGGCTCGCTGCCTGCTGCGTATGTGGAGCCGCTGGATGCGTTGGTCGTCGCGGATCTGCACCTGGGGTTTGAGGAGGAGGCTGCCCGTGAGGGCGTGTATGTGCCCCGGGTGCAGCTTGGGCGGGCCTTGGAGGTGCTGCGGCGTGGCCTAAAGGAGACGGGGGCTGGGTGGGTGATTCTCAACGGTGATGTGAAGCATAGCTTCTCCAGGCTGACGAGGAGCGAGAGGGAGGAGCTTCGGAGGCTCTTCGAGTATCTGCGGGAGGAGGGGGTCCGGGTGACGGTTGTCCGGGGGAACCATGACAACTACCTGGTGCTCGTCGCCAGGGACTATGGTGTTGAGATTGTTGAGGAGCTCCGGGAGGGAGACTACCTGTTCGTGCATGGCCACAGAGCTCCGGGGGACGAGCACGCAGGCGTCAAGGCCGTGGTTATCGGGCACGAGCATCCGAGCCTCAGGCTCCGGGACAAGCTCGGCTACATTGCTAAGCTCCCCGCGTTCCTCTCCGCGCCGTACCCGAGGCTCCGGAGCCGCCTGGTGGTGCTGCCCGCGGTGGGCCAGTACCAGACAGGGACCACGGTGTCGCTGAGCCCCGAGACCTACCTGTCCCCGATACTTAGGAGGGAGGTGCCCCTGGAGGAGATAAGGCCCTACGTGTTGGCGGAGGAGCTGGGCGTGCTAGAGTTCCCGGAGCTGGCGGTGCTGGAGGACCTGCTGGAGGAGGTCACGGTCTAGCGGAGCAGCGTCCTCGCTATTATCTCCAGCTGGATGTCCTGCGTCCCCTCCGCGGGCTCCAGGGCCTCCACGTGGAGGCCGAGCTCTAGCACCCTGCTCTGCTCTGAGAACGCCGCGCCGGCGAGGGTGCGGCGGGCCGCCCGGTAGGCCTCCAGCGCCGCCTCCACCGCAACGTACTTCGCCGCGCTGGTGTCCACAGCCCCGGCCTCCCCGGCGTCAAGCCTCGCCGCCACCTTCTCCACGTGGCTCGCCGCCGCCTCTAGTAGAGCCCACGCCCTGGCCAACCGGTGGCCCACGGCCTGGTGCCTCGCCACCCTCCGGGCCCGGGCCCACTCGGCCGCCTCCGCTAGCAGCATCCTCCCAAGCCCCACGGCCAGCGCGGCGACCAGGACACGGTTGTCCGCCAGCCCCTGGACAACCGCTCGGTACGCCTCCCTGCCCACGGCCAGGGGCCTGGCCGGCGCATCCCTGAACAAGATGCGGGCTATGCCGCTGCACCCGTAGGCCGCCAGCCTCATCGGCTCCGCTTCCACGCCGCGGGCATTCCTCTCCACGAGAGCCACCGCGGGCTCCTCCCCGGACCGGGCGTAGACAACGAGCACGTCGGCGTCAACCCCATTGGTGACGAAGAGCTTCTCGCCCCGCAGCAGCCCCCCAGACTCCCCCACGAGCAGGGTGGTGGAGGGGCTGCGGAGACTGCTCCCACCCCCCGGCTCCGTGACAGCGGCTGCAAGAAGCCCCTCCGGGGGCTCGACGCCCAGGCGCAACAGTATCCTGGCGGCCGCACAGTGGCCCACAAGCCTCATCCCCCTGCAGGGCTCCACGCCCCCAAGCAGCTCCCCCACCAGCTGCGAGAGGCGCCCACACCCAGCACCAGGTGGAAGCAGGCCCACTGTTCTCCCCCAGAAGGGCAGCCGCCAGCCCAGGGTTAAGACCCCTACAAGCTCCTGGAGGAAGAAGCTGCCACTGGACAGAGCAGACGCGGAGGACGCGCCTACAGTGGCGAAGCAAAAAAGAGTCTAAATGACGGAGCCTTGCCTACCGCGCTTCTATGTAGAAGCCGAGCGGCACCCTGGCGGTACAGCTGCCTATCCTGTAGTAGCTGCTGCTCTGCTCGACGAATATCGTCTCGGGCACATTGTACCCTATATTGGCGTCGCGACCATAGTTCGACAGTACGCCATACTGCTGTAGCCGTGCGGGCTCCGCCACAAACGCGACCTGGAAGTTGCTGGCGACCTTTATGAACGCCGTGCAGGCTGGAAGCGTGAGCGCCTCCGACGGCGGCACGTCGGCGAGGAAGCTGCAGGCCAGGGCAGCCACGATGCTCCCCGCGGGTATGGATATGCCCATCTCTAGCCCGCACTGGCCCCCCGTGCTCGTGACCAGGTTCCTTAGGAGTATAGACTGGCCGGGCTGGAGCGTCGTTACATAGGTGAGGTTTCCGCCCCGCCGCAGCGCCTCCATCGCCAGCTCCGGTGGCTCGCCCCTCCGGTGGCCGCTCACGATATACTTGAGCTCCACGGGCTTTCCGTCGTTGAAGACAGTCCTTGTCTCCAGCAGCACATCGGATATAACTGTGAACCCCTCCGTCCAGCTCTTCACCGCATCGCCGATAGGGTACTTGATGTCCTCTGTGACGTTGTATATTACGAAGAAGGGTCTAGCGTAAATGTAGAACGTTACTTTCTCGTCAGGATTAACTGGCGCGGACTCGGCCAGGTAGTATTTATCTCCTCCCCATGTTGCTCCGCTCCCCCTCCACAGCTTTATGCTCGGAAGTGGTACCGGGACATGCTTCTTCGCGGCCTCAACCAGGCTGGTGAGGTCGACGCCGAAAGATGGGTATATCTTGTAGCTCTGGAGCTGTATCTCGTTGCCTAAGGCCAGGTTTATTCGCCCGCTCCAGCTGTACTTGTTGTACAAGATGGCTATGGGGGTCTCAACGTAGAGGAGGCTGTCGTGATACTTGATGTGGTTCCAGAAGTTGTTGTAGAGTAGCGCGAAGTTCACGGGCATTATGTAGAGCATCGGGTCCCAGCATATCTTTACCTTAACTTTCATGGGCGGTATCCATTGCCACCTATCGGTGGTCTTGCATACCTTGTACACGTAGGGTTCTCCATTGTCGTTTAGTGGCGGCTGAAGATTATTATCCAGCAACTGTTTATTGACTCGGCTAAGCGTCATAGGCCCGCCTATGTCCTCCGCTGGCCTAAGAGTGAGCGCCTCCCAGGGGCCCAGTTGCCTAGCCTCGAGGTCTCTGAGCTTGGCTGCGGTACCTCCGAGCCTGTCGACACCCGCCTCCAGTATGAGCGGCCTACCAGCTGCCAACTTGTCGATGGGGAGGCCCATGGAGTCCAGCATGTGCAGCTTTAGCTTACCCTTATTGTCGAGCACCAGCACATGAAGTATTACGCCGAACTCCTTAAGGCCC
>CAZIWH010000083.1:0-5837 GCA_964542985.1 uncultured Hyperthermus sp.
AGCTCCTCGGCAAGCTCTATGAGCTCCTGGGGCACTATGCCCTTATCTGCGAGCTTCTTGACCTCGTCCTTGGAGTACCTGTATATCACGTCCGCGCGGTCGGGCTTGAAGTCCCAGGGTGCTGCGAGCACTATGTCGCCCTCCCTCATCCACATCCTGCGGCGGAGGCTGCCGGGGATGCGGGCTTTCCTCTCGACGCCGTCCTGGCAGCGGATCAGCAGGTGGTCCGCGCCCAGTAGGCGGACGACGACGCAGAGTATGGTCCCCTCCTCGGGGTTGGGCAGCGGTACCTCCTTCTTGCTCTCCTCTGTGCGCTTCTTCTTTTTCCTGCCTCTCCGGCGCGGCATCGCTCCACGCACCCAAGCTGGACTGGGCTATGCTCAGAGTCTCCTGGGCTAAATAGTAACTGGGCCCGCTACTGCTGGGGCAGGGGGTGGCGGCGCAGCAGCTCGTCCACGAGCTGCTCTACCGTGCGGCCCTCAAGTATCTTCAGCTCGTAGCTAGCCCTCGTGTAGGGCTTGTCTATGGCTATCATCTCCTCTATTCTCGCGGGGCTTGCGATTATAACAGCGTCCGCCGGTGTGCGGCGCAGCGTCTCCTCGAGGTCACGGAGCTGTCGCTCGGTATACCCGGTGCTCGGCACCACTGGGCCCATGTGGGGGTACTTCTCGTACATCTCCTTTATCACTCCGACAGCGTAGGGCCTCGGGTCAACCACCTCGGCTCCGTACTTCTTCGCGGCCACGTAGCCGGCCCCGTAGGGTGCCCCGCCGTGGGTCACTGTAGGCGAGTCCTCGACGACCACGACGCGCTTGCCCTCGACTAGGGATGGATTGTCCAGGGTCACTTCGAGGTCTGCGAGGGATACCTGGAGCCGCGGGTTGAGGCTGAGGAGCCTCCTCCTCGTCTCCTCTGTCCTCTCGCGGCCAGCCTCGGAGACCTTGGTTATGATTGCGTGGTCGGCCATGCGGACATTCACGTCACCGGGGAACGTGGAGCCCACGAGGCCCGGCCTAGTGGCGTCCGCAACCACTATCCAGAGGTCGGGGTGTATGAATGGCCAGTCATTGTTCCCCCCGTCCCATATGATTACGTCGCCGATCCGCTCAGCCTCGCGGAGCACAAGCCCGTAGTCAACGCCTGCCAGCACTGCTGCGCCGAGGCCGAGGTAGGGCTCGAACTCCTCCCTCTCCTCCACCGTCAGCGGATACTTCGCCAAGTCCTCGGGGAACTGTATCACTATCAGCTTCCTCGCCTCCAGGTCCCCGTATGCCATCGGGTGTCTAACCACTGCGGGCTGGAGGCCGCGCCGCTGCACCTCCCGCACAAGCGCCCTCGACACCGTGCTCTTACCGACTCCGGTCTTCACGCCGGTCACGGCGGCGACGGGCTTGTAGCTCCACAGCATCGTCTCTCTCGGGCCCGTTATCCGGAACGACGCCCCAGCCGCGAGGACCCTGCTCAGCTTCTCGCCCAGCTCCTCGTAGGTCAAGTCACTGTAGGCTAGGACAACTTCGTCCACGTGGAGGCTCCGCACTATCTCCTCGAGCCAATCCTCCGGGTAGATCGGTATTCCGTCAGGGTACCTGGGCCCCGCGAGGCTCGGGGGATAGCGGCGCCACTCTATGCCGGGTATCTGAGCCGAGGTGAAGGCAACTACCTCGTAGCCGGGGGAGTCGCGGAACAACGTGTTGAACACGTGGAAGTCCCGGCCCCCGGCCCCCATTATTATTACGCGTCTTCGCTGGGCCACGCAGCATACGCCTCCAGGCATGACGGGTTATGCTGTGAAGAAAATAAGGCCGAAGAGACCTGTCGGAGCGGGTGGCGGGGCTAGGTAGCCTACTGAGGCATGCTGACCCATGGCTACCCGGCTTCTAGTTGTAGCGGATCTGCACTACCCCAGCAGGCCGAGAAGAGTTTGGGGCCTCCTACGGCTCCTAGAGAACTGTAGCGTGAATGCTCTGGTTCTGGCAGGCGACTTCCTTGACGTCCCCACATCCAGGTATGCGGGGAAGTTTCTTGGTCTCCTGCGCCGCAGCTATCGCGGCCCCGTCTATGTGGTCTGGGGGAACCATGAACATTATCTCACGCGTAACCGGCTTAGAAGCGGCTGGGATAGCTTTGAGCAGCTGGAGCGGCTTCGCATGCTTCTAGCCAGTTACGGCGTCACCGTTCTAGACGAAGAGGGGCCGGTGCGGATAGGCGACGTGAGCCTGGCAGGAGCCGTGGGATGGTATGACTACCGCTGCGGGCCAGGCGGCTATACGGTTGAAGACTATGAGAGATGCAACCCCCTCGGTGCCCCTCTCACGGTGATACGCGGCTGCGAACATGGTATAGGCATGGCGTCTGGCTGCCCTCCATGGTGGTGGAACGACTGTTTATATGTCAGGCTGCCTGTGAGCAACGAGGCCTATGCGCGGCTTAACGCCGCTCGTATAGCTGAGCAGGTACACAGGGCACGGGACCCCGTAGTTGTGGTGCTGCACCATGTGCCTCTCTGTGAACTCCTCCTCTATAGTGGTGGCCTACAGGACTTCCTACACGCTTACTCTGGCACGTCCCTTATAGGCGAAGTTCTGGGCAAACTGGTGCAGCGCGACGGGAGAAGGATACTGCTAGTAGCTTACGGCCATGTACATGAGCGTAGTCGAAGCGGTCTCGCACGTGTAAACGGCATATGGTATCTTAACGCGTATCCTGAGCACCCGTTGGATCCAGGCTACGCGATGGTAACCATAGATGCTGATAGTGAGTGGAGGGTGGAGGTGCAGCGGCTCAGAGCATAGCTCCCTATCTGTTCAGCACCTCTATCTGCAGCCCTAGTATCCTGGCGGCGTGCTGTAGGGCTTCGACGTGATCGCCGGGGGCCATGACGTAGTGGTTTCCAAGGCTGTCCTCAAGGAGCACCTCGGGGTTCCAGGCTAGGCGGAGCCAGACCTGTGTCCTGCAGTGGAGGCCGCTGAGGAGCCCGGATCTCTCAACGACACCGCGGCCTATGCGCAGCTTGTCCAGGCTCGGCGATAGCCTGGCTATGGTCACGGTTTCGCCGGGCTGGTAGGAGACGCTTACCCCGACGCCCTTGCCGGTCTCGAAGTGGCTCAGCAGCCGGTACCTGCCCGCTGCGAGTGGCGCGGTGCAGTGGGCGAGCAGCAGGCTCCTGCCCCTTATCCTAGCAGGGTTGGCCATGAACACGGGGCGGCTGGAGGCCCAGTGGAGCAGCATCATGGCCAGCGTCGAGGGCACGTCGGCCTCGCAGCCAGCTACGATGCCCTCGCTGTTAAGCAGAGAGAATGCGAGGCAGGCCGTGGTCCCGAGCCTAGGGATAACCTCGAAGCACTCGACCGTGACAGCGTCGAGCCTCCTCTCCTCCACGAGGCCCCGGAGCGCAGCATAGAGGCGGAGAGCCTTCTCCACCTCCTCTTGGGGGCGGAGGACCTCCTCAGCGCCCTCGAGCACTCTCTTGAGCAGCTCCCTCGGCGCCTCAGCCCTCTCGAATCTCTCGGCAAGCCCCTCTATGCTCTCCTCCACTATCTCTACGCCTAGCTTCTCCCGCACGACGTCGGGGGAGACGCGGCTGTACACCAGCCAGGGGCTAGGCTTCCCCACGAGCCCGAGCCTGGAGCCCTTCATCCTCGAGGCGGCCCGGAGCCCGGCCACGGCCGGGCGGAGCTTGCTGGCCACCGCGGCGGGGGACAAGTCGTCCACATAGACGGATGAGGCGCCGAGCCTCGACGCCAGCGGATAAGCCTCCAGCAGCGCGGGTAGACTGTTTGCATACGGGTGCGCGGCCAGCACGACTGGGCTGCGTGTGGATGCAAGCCCACCCACTATGACGTGCTCCGTGCCCCCCGTGGCAACCACGACCACTGCGCCCCTGCAGCCGGCGAGGAGCCTGGACAGCTCCGAGGACGACGTAGCAGTGCCCTGGTACTCGAAGCCCCAGCCTCCGAGCGCCTGGCCGAAGACGCTGCGCAGCCTCTCCAACAGCCCCCGGCTATGGAGGGGTGAGGCTGCGAGAACCCAGCAGAGACCAGTCCCCATGAACAGCGGCACCAAGTAGCAGGAGAACGGGTGCAGCGTCTTAAGCAAACCTCCAGCCTGCCCACATCCTCGCTGCCCGCGATACAAGGGAGGATAAGGCTAGCCCTGCAGCACAAAGACTCTTGTCAACAAGACTCAGCACGGCGCTCAGGCCTTCAACCCCAGCCTCCTCCAGGAGACGCGCAACAGCCTCAAGCCCCGCTCCAGGGCCTATCTCGAGACAGCAGAGGCCAGCATCATAGGTCATCCACGCGGCCACAGCCGCGGCAGAGATGGCTGCGCTCCAAACCCCGTAGCAGACCCCATCACTACCCAAGCCCATAGACCTCCATCCAGAGCCGCTGGAGTGAGACCGAAGGAGGGGGAACGCCATACGGAGAAGCCCCAAAAACCTGGAGGAGGCCGCGGCGGCTAAAGCACCATCCTCTTGAGCTCCTTAGCTAGCCTCTCGTAGCGCCTTATGTCCTCCGGCGTAAGGCTCGGCTGCACAGCCTTCAGCGCCTTGAGGAAGTGCTCCATCTTCACCACGGTGGCTTCTGGTTTGCCCTTCTGCTTGAACGCCTCACGGACGGCTATCATTGCAGCCTCCCTTGCCACGGCCTCCAGGTCGGCGCCCGTGTAGCCCTCGGTCATCTCGGCAAGCTTCTCCAGATCTACGTCGTCGGCCAGGGGCATCTTCCTGGTGTGTATCCGGAGTATCTCCAGCCTAGCCTTCTTGTCCGGCGGCGGCACGTATATCAGGCGGTCGAAGCGGCCTGGGCGCAGCAGCGCAGGGTCAAGGATGTCCGGCCTATTCGTAGCAGCTATCACTACGACATTGGTTAGGGGCTCGATGCCATCCATCTCGGTTAGCAGCTGGTTCACGATCCTATCGGTCACGCCACTGGTGTCGTGCCTCATACCCCTAGCTGGGGCGATGGAGTCTATCTCGTCGAAGAAGATTATAGCCGGCGCCACTTGTCTCGCGCGGCGGAAGATCTGGCGGATAGCCTTCTCGCTTTCTCCTACCCATTTGCTTAGTACTTCGGGGCCTCTTACTGCGATGAAGTTGGCTCCGCTCTCGGTCGCGGCCGCCTTGGCGAGGAGCGTCTTACCGGTACCCGGCGGGCCGAACAACAGTATACCCTTAGGCGGTGTTATGCCGAGACGGCGGAAGACGTCGGGGTTCTTGAGGGGCCATTCGACGGCCTCGCGCAGCTGCTGCTTCACATCCTCAAGCCCACCAATATCCTCCCACCTGACCTCCGGAACCTCAATGTAGATCTCCCGTATCAAGCTGGGCTGCACGTACTTCATGGCCTCCAGGAAGTCGGCCATAGTAACCTTCAGTTGTTTGAGCACCTCGGCGGGTATCGGCTTGTTGAGGTCTATCTTGCCGCTCTTTATGAACCTGCGGAGCGCGCTCATAGCAGCCTCCTTGACCAGCGCTGCGAGGTCTGCACCGGTGTAGCCGTGCGTCATCTCGGCTATCTTGTCGAGGTCAACGTCGTCGGCCAACGGCATGTTGCGGACATGTACCTGGAGTATTTCCTTCCTAGCCCTCTTGTCGGGAGGCCTTATCTCTATCTCTCGGTCGAAGCGGCCCGGCCTCCTCAGCGCGGGGTCGAGGGCCTCTGGCCTGTTAGTGGCGCCTATCACTATGACGCGGCCCCTTTCCTTGAGGCCATCCATTAGGGTTAGCAGCTGGGCCACAACCCTCTTCTCGACCTCGCCGGTGACCTCCTCGCGGCGCGGCGCTATAGCGTCTATCTCGTCTATGAATATGATGCTTGGCGCGTTCTTCTCGGCCT
>CAZIWH010000084.1:0-5801 GCA_964542985.1 uncultured Hyperthermus sp.
CCGTGCTTGTCGAGGTGCTCACAGCTCTGCTGAGGCTTGGCCCTAGGAGGGCGCTCGAGATCTCCCTAGAGGCCCGTAGGTGGGTGGAGAGGAGATGAGACCCTCTTTTTAGCGGAGTTGGCTCGCGAACTGCTCCACGGCTTCCTCGTATTTTGCCTCTAGCGCTGCCAGCTTCTCGCGGTGGAGCTTTTCGAGCTTGGACTTCTTCTCCTCGAACCGTAGCTTCGCCTCGGCCCTCAGCCTCTCCTCGAGGTTCTTCTTGAAGTCCTCCGGAAGCACGGCCTGGCACCCCTCTCGGGAGCGCGGGGCGGCTAGGGGTATTTAGGGGTTAGTAGAGCGCTGTTCCGGGTCTTCGGGTGTATGTGTGTGAGCGGTGAGGCGAGGCTCGTCCTAAGGCTGAGCGGGGACGGGGTGGCTGTTGCTGGTTGCCTGGAGGAGAGGGTGTGCCGCGCCCTCGAGGAGAGGGGATATCTTAGAGGGGGCCTCCTTGACCCGTTCGAGGCGGGTTATATGCTTGCCAGGTGTACTGCCCGGCTCGAAGAGGGTGGTTGCGGGTGGGTTGAGGCGCTCCGCGCGGCGGGTCTGGGGGGAGCAGCGGAGATGTTCCTGGTCTACTTTGATCTCCGTAGGAGGGGGCGCATTGTTAGGAGGGGCATCCGAAGGGGGACCCTTCTGGTGTATAAGGGCGGCGTGGCCAGGGTGGAAGTGCGGGTGCTCGTAGAGGGGTCCCCTGTTAGTATAGGGGATCTTATCGAGTGGAGCCGGACCGCGGCCGGAGATGGGAAGGAGCCTGTGATAGCTGTTGTGAGCGGCCACGGCGATGTTACCTACTACAGCGCGAGAGCGGTCACAAGCTTCCGCTAGGGAAGCGCTAGCTTGCAACGTAAAGTGTTAGCACTAGGCTGGCCAGGCCTGCTAGCGCCGTGGCGGTCCGGCCCCTCCTAAGTATAGACGCTGGTATGGGTGCGAGCGGTGCGAGCGCGAGTATAGCGCCCGAGCTGATAGCTCCTCCTCCCAGAAGCGGGGCGCCCGCTGCCAGGAGCTGGTTGAGCCTTGCAACGGCGAGGGCCATGACCGGCGGGCTCGCGGCGCTTATTGCCTCGAGTACAGCCGCCTCGAGCGAGGCCCTCCTCCGCTGCTCCTCCGCCTCCTCTACGACCCTCACAAGCCTGACTAGCGCCTGTCCCACCCCTATGCTGCCAGCAACGCGGCTAGCCTCTAGAACAGCGCGGACCGGCGCCCCGAGGGGCAAGGCCTGGGCGAGCTCTCCGGTGTATTCGAGGCCGAGCCTCGCCTTCTCCGCGGCTAGCCTCAGGCTCTTTATCGCGCTCGCGAGCCTAGAAGCCGCGCGGCGGTGGAGCACCTCTCCGGCCACTGTGCCGGCCAGGAGGGCCAAGACTGCCAGGATTGGGCGGCCGTATAGTGCTAGGAGAGAGGCGGCTATGCTAGGCGCTATGAGGACTCCTACCAGGGCCGGGCTCGCGGGGTAGTCTCCGAGGCGGGGCCTGGCTGATAGGAGGTAGAGGCCTGCTACGAGCATGACTACCCCCGCGCCCAGGGATGCGGCCCCGCTTGCCGGGCCTATCATGGGAGCAAGCGCTACCAGGCTTACCAGGCCTGCGGCGCTCAGCTCTACTATTGCCCTGCCCGCTTCCCTGTACTGATGCCATTTCTCCCTCACTATGGTGATGGCCCTGTCGAGGAGCCTTATGCTGGCCTGGCTGCTCTGGGCGCCGAGGAGCTGGAGACTCGTGTACTCTGCTAGCACCTCCCTGAGCCTCCTGCTAGGAGTGGTCTCGGCGAGCCTTCTAAGGGCTGTCACGGGATCTAGACCCATATCTAGGAGGAGGCGAAGTCTCGCGCTCTCGTGGCGGAACCAGCGGAAGACGCCGCTGGGAAGGCCTGCTATGACGTCCGCTATGTACTTGGGGCTCGCGCTATAGGGGACCAGGTATACTAGGACTGCGGGCAGCTCCTGCTCGATGCCGCTGGCCAGCACGCTCCTCCAGATCCTGGGGAGCCCGTGGTAGAGGAGGACCGAGGCTCCCGAGAGGGCTACCAGTGCTAGGCTGTGGGTGAGGCTGAAGGGGAGCACGAGGAGGGCGGTTACGCTACTAGCCACGGCGAGGCTGGCGAGGAAAGCTATGGCTAGCCGTAGCGTGGGGGCCGCTATGGGGCCTACTAGCTCCGGGTCGGCGAGCCTGGCCGTGTCGTAGCCTAGCTGGTCGTAGAACTCGTGGACAAGCCTCTTCAGGGCGCCGGGTAGAGGTGGGAGGCCCCGCAACACTACCACCCCCTCTCGGCGTAGTATCTTGTTATCTCCGCGGCGAAGCTGGCGGGATCGAGACCCCGGGTCTTCTCGAGGAGGCGGGCTCTGGCCTCTAGCTCGGCCTCGAGGCTATCGTGGGGCTGGCCGAGCTTCTCCCACGCCCACTCCAGCCTCCTGCTCGCTCTTACTAGGTCTTCCGGCCGGTCCGGCATGTTAGTGTCTATGCTTGGGCTGTACTCCACTACATCAACAAGCTCGTCCCCGTCAACCTCGGTCACCGTGTAGAGCCTCCTCTTCACCCTGCCGCCCCGGACCGGTATCCGGCGAACGTGGACGAACGCCGTTATAACTCGGAGGAAGAGGGGCGGCAGGCTTATCGGGTCGAGGCGGAGCCGGAGTATCGCTCCCTCGGGGCTGTCGGCGTGGAACGTTGTCACGCTCCCGTGCCCGCTCGCGGCCGCCTGGGCTAGTAGCCTCGCCTCTCTCCCCCGGACCTCGCCCACGATTATGTACTCGGCCCTCCTCCGGAGGCTGAACTTGAGCAGCTCCTCCAATCCTATTTCGGGCGCCTCGCCGCCCGGGCTACTGGGCCTTACCACGAGGCTGTCCCAATGCCTGTGGTGCAACCTTATCTCGGGCGTGTCCTCTATTGTGACTACCCTGCTCCAGGGCGGTATGAGGCCTGCGAGGGCCTGTAGGAGGGTTGTCTTCCCGCTTGCCATACTACCTATTATTATGAGGAACCCCTGCGCCTCGAGCAGCAGCCAGAGGTAGGCGGCGGTGAGCGGGCTGAGTACTCCCGCCTCTATAAGGTCTGCCATTGTTATGGGCCTCTCCGGGTATTTCCTTATCACGGCGGTGCTCCCGAACCTGCTTATCTCCCGTGTGAAGGTGACCGCTATCCTATGGCCCTCCCTTGTCAGGCCCTCGGCGTAGGGGCTGGCCAGGCTCACTATTCTCCCGGCCCTCCTAGCGAGGCTTAAGCTGAGGCTGTCTGCCTCCTGCTCGTCCAGGGCCAGGTCGGCCTCGACCCACCGTGCTGGATAGTGTTTGTGGACGACTGCTACAGGCCTGTTTGGACCGTCAACAGCTATCTCCTCTACATGAGGGTCTATGATGAGAGGATAGAGGGGGCCGTACCCGCTCCTCGCCTTCTCCAGGTGGTACTTCTCCTCTATGCTTCTGGGGGCGTCGAGCCCTGTGAGGAGCTCTTTCATTCTCTCCTCTCCAGGGTATGGGGGCTCCCTGAAGGTGAGCCTGGGCAGGCCGGACTGGTCCCTGTAGAGCGTGTAGCGGACCGGTCCAACCATGTATCGGGCCTCTACCTCGTACTCCCCGGCCTGCTCCTCAATGGGCTCATGCAGGTGGAGGGGCTGCGGTTTGGCGTGTCTGGTCTTTCCTAGGAGCCCTCTCAGCACCATGTTACATCACCAAATATTAAATAATAAATATTATATAATAAAGGGAAAAAGGGGGCGTTAGCCCAGTGTGACGGGCTCGCTAGCGTGACTCGCCCCGTTAACCTCGTACTGGACCTGCACAGCCTTCACAGGATCTGCTGTCTTGAAGGTGAGCGTTGCCTTGTCGCCGGGCGCTATGGTTGTTGGTAGACTGGTGGTGTTAACCGGGGTGAGAGGCTTTGTGGCCCCGCTGGTAAGTATGCCTGTGGCTCCTGTGATCTTCACGGGCTTGTTGTAGTTGTTGGTTATTGTTATGCTTACGAGGCTTGTGTTGGCGTCTAGCGGTATGGAGCTTGCCTGTACTGCTAGCCCGCCTGCCATGCCCTGGGCTCGCTGGAGGCTTGTCTGGAAGTACTGGTAGACGAGCATGCCGCCGACTATTGTGGCGCTTATGAGCACTACCGCGGCCACTAGGGGGCTGAGCCCTCTTCTCGCTGTCCTCATGCGTCCCACCTCTCACGGGGTCTTGCTCGTTGTATTGTTAGGGGTGTGGCCGGTGATATCGTTTTCAATATCTTTTCATTTTAAAGAGTGAGAGAGGGTTTTGCGGTCATACAACGAGAGCACCCGGATATATTTTTCCCTGCGAGACCCGGCGCCACCTAACAGATCCTCATCCCTCTCGGGGTGCCACAGCCATGGTCGACGTGCGAGGGCTCCCGCCCCTGGAGGACACGAGAATAGACCCCCGCATGAGCGTGGCAGAGCTCGTAGACACTTACGGCAGAATCCACGGCTTCATGGCCGGCCACCTATACAGGGCCGTGGAGATACTGTCAGAGGGCATAAAGAAGAGCGGGCTGAGAGTGCTAAGCTTCACCGCCAACCTTGTGAGCACTGGTCTCCGAGGTGTCATAGCGCAGATGATAAGGGAGGGCTGGTTCAACGTGGTCATAACAACCACCGGCACCCTCGACCACGACATCGCGCGGGCCGAGGGCGGCAGGTACCTGCGCGGCTACTTCGAGGCCGATGATACCTGGCTCCATGAGGAGGAGGTCCATAGGCTTGGCAACGTATTCATACCCGTGGAGGACTACGGCCCGAGGGTTGAGGCCTTTGTGAGGAGGCTCCTCCCCGTGCTAGCTGAGGAGAGGAGGGAGTGGGGCATAAGCGAGATCCTCGATAGGGCCGGTCGCATGATAAGCGATCCGAACAGCATACTTCGGGCGGCAAGCGAGAGGGGAGTGCCCATCTTCGTGCCTGGATGGCCGGACGGCGCCTTTGGGACAAGCCTCTTCATGGAGTCCCAGAGGCTGGGAGAGGGCATAATCGTGGATTACTTCCGGGACATGAAGAGGCTCGCCGACCTGTTTTTCCCGCAGCAAGGGGAAGCCACAGCGCTGCTCATAGGCGGGGGCATAAGCAAGCACCATGCCATATGGTGGAGCCAGTTCCGCGGCGGCCTCGACTACGCTGTATACATAACCACAGCCCCAGAGTATGATGGGAGCCTCAGCGGCGCGCACCCGAGGGAGGCGATAACCTGGGGCAAGATCAAGCCCCGGGCCAGGCATGTCGTAGTCTACGGCGATGCCACGATAATACTTCCGCTTATCGTAGCCGGCGTTAAGTCAAGAATAGAGAGATAGGCCCGGGAGGGGGTGCACGGGGAGGTGTGCAACACTAGCCTAGAAGGCATGAGGGTGCTAGTAACCGCGTCAACCCGGGGGATCGGCAGGGGTATAGCTCGTGCAGCGGCGAAGTGCGGCGCACACGTAGCCATCAACGGGAGGAGCTGGGACAGTGTTGAGAGAGCGCTCGAGGAGCTGGAGGCAGAGGGACTCCGGCTCCAGGGGATACCCGCCGATCTATCCGTGACTGGAGGGGCCGCCAGGCTCGTTGGGGAGGCCATCAAGGTGCTCAGGGGACTCGATGGGCTCGTCTATGTGCCTCCCCCGCCGCCCAGCGGGGGCTTCCTGGAGGTCGGCATAGAGCAGTGGAGGCTCCTACAGGCTCCTCATAGAGGCTGCAGTGGAGGCCGTGAGAGAGGCTATAAACATCATGGATAGGGGGAGCATCGTGTTTGTGACAAGCATAGCCGCCCTAAACCCCATGCCCGGCATTATCAC
>CAZIWH010000085.1:0-5754 GCA_964542985.1 uncultured Hyperthermus sp.
CTTGACGCAGCGTTGACCTACAAGTACCTGCCCGAAATCTGGGGCCCTGGCAGCGTTTCCTGGTGCGTCTACAGGAACCCGGCGCTGAAGCTCGAGCTGAACATCCCCAGCAGCACTGCGGTTAGGGGAGGCTTCCCGGCCGTACCCTTCAAAGCCTCGCTCGTGGTGGACACAAGCTGCGTCATGTACGGCACAAACACCTACATGCCTGTAGGCGTGCGCATAGTTAAGGCTAAGTGGTATAGTGGTGCAGTGGGCTCCATACTTGTCCGTGTAAAGATACCCGCCGGCCTCGTAGAATACGCGAAGGCGCCGCCCCAGGCCTACTATAAGACGGACAAGAGGTTCGGAGAGGGCCTCGACAAGTACATAGGCGAAGCAATAACACTCCACACCATGATATCGACGGGACTGGGCATCGTGGATTTCCTGGTGGAGCTTCCACCGTGGGTAGGCGCGGCAGCCTTCGTTAGCGGTGTTGCGCTAGACGTGATAAAGGCGAGCCTCGGCGGGGGCAGCGCAAGATATGTGGGAACAGAGTACATAGATGGCATGAAGTACTATGTCTACGAATACATGTGGGATCCGGGGCTCTCGCGGCCATCCAGGGTGGAGGTCAAGGTAGCTGAACCCCTAGCCCCAGGCATGAGGCCCGGCACATACAAAGTATACGTTGCCATGAAGTACTATGAGAAGGGCGTCTGGGGCCTAAACGACATCCCTGTTACCATCAAAGTTGCTCCGGAATCGTATGGACATATTAGTCCACCCGGCTTCTATGGAAGGAGGGACCTCAACTACAGCTAACAGCTCACCCTGGGCATGGCGGGCTACTGGGAGAGGGGTGGTGGGGCCGTGAAGAACCGTGTGCTCGTGCCCGCAGTGTTTTTCGGCACGGCCGCCCCCCTTGTATACGCTCTGCTTGTCCGTCTCCTCCTCGCCTGGTTCGCCGAGGCGAGGAGCGGGCTCCTGCTCGCGGCGCTGGTGTATGTGCCTCCGGCGGCTGCGCTTCTTCTGCTCGGGCTAGGGTTCTCCCTATCCTCGTCGATGATGCTGGGTGTTGAGGGGTGGGATCGTGTAGCACGGCTCTTGCTTAGATCCTACCTAGCGGTTGCCGTTCTCTGTGTCTTGGGCCTCGTGGTGGCTGCGCCGTCTCTCGGAGCCACGCGGCTTAGTGTGTACTCGTTCATCGTGAGCACTGGCTTCGTGTCAATAGCCTACGCTGTGGCTGCGGCAGTCTGGTTCCTGCTGGTGCTCCCGGCGGTTCCCTTGACGGCGGCATACCGTAGCGGGCCGCGGCGCCTCTCAAGGGTGCTGAGGGTTCACGGTGCAGGTATCGCTGCAAGGTGGCTTCTGTCGCTGCTCGTTGCAGGGTGGGCGGCGGCGCTGCTGAGGCTCGTCCTGTTGTCGGCCGCCGCGCCGCTTGGCTCGAGGCTCCTAGGCTTCAGCACGCTGAGCTGGACTGTGCTGAGGCTCGAGGAGGCGCTGCTGCCCCGCCTGGCTGACCTGGTTGTGGCCCCCTTCTGGCTCTCCCTTGTGTCGGTGGTCTACTCGCGTCTCGTGGGCATCCTCCTGTACGACTTGTAGCGCCTCTGCAGTCTTCGGTGGATCTTCTGCTGTGTGTAGCGGCTGGACGCGATATCGATATGGAGTTAGTTTTTATTTGTCATTTGCGGAACGGACTATACTGCTTTAGATTGTCGCCCCTCCTGTGCGGCAATTACGGGTGCTGCGGTGATGAGCAGCGCCCAGGAGTCCTTGGGGGAGAGAGTAGGGTTCGCGGCTAGGGTGGTGAGCGAGGTGGACTCAAAGAGTATAATTGTAGCCGAAGAGTGGGCTAACGAACTAGACATAGCCAGGCTAATAGAAACGATTAATGAGATAATACTAGGATACCAGATAACCATAGGCAAGGTGCTTGGAAAATCGTTCGCAGGGCTGACGCAGCAGCTGCTGAACAGCGTAGGCGATCTGCTAGCGGCCAGCGTTCCCGAAGCTGCTGCAGAAGAGAAGCTCCCAGAGCTCATCAAGAAGTCTTTGAAGAGAGCTGGTATCGCCAGATCGGTAGACGTCACAGAGGAGCCGCCCTGCAAGAAGGCGGGGCGGCTGCTGAGGAGAGTAAGGGTAGTTATCCGGGGCAGCTTGTTCAGCCCGGCCTACCGCTCCCTGCTGGAGATGGGGTACAAGGAGTTTCCGCTAAGCCCGGAGGCGCTGCTAGCAGCGTCCGTGGCTAGGGCCTATATCAAGAAGCGTAACCCGGCTGCACGCATAAACGTGCACGCGAGGCTCAGCGACGAGGAAACAATAGAAGTCATAGTAGAAGAGGTTCAGCCATTGACAATGTACAGGAATGTGGAGGTTAAGGCCGTAGCCCGGCTTTAAGTCAAGGCTATTAGTTTTTATCGATCAGGAGTGGCACGCCCACCGGAAGTCCACGGGCTCACACAAAGGCTCCACATATTCCTGGGCCCTACTTCTCTAGCGGTCCGGTGGCCGGGCCACGCTCCGCGTCGCCATAATAGGCTGCGGGAACATAGGCAGCGTTCTAGCCGAGGCCGTGGACAAAGGGGTTGTCATGGAAGCTGTTCTCGTCGCACTCTATGACGTCGAGCAAGGGCGGTGCAGAAGGCTCGCCGAGAGCCTGCGTAGGCAGAGGCCCATTGTGGCCGAGAGTCTGGAGGGGCTACTCTCCGCTAGGCCAGACGTGGTGGTGGAGGCTGCGAGCCAGGAGGCGGTGAGGCAGTATGGGCTCCGTGTGCTAGAGGCGGGCGCAGACCTCGTGGTGCTGAGCGTCGGGGCCCTCATGGACGAGGGGCTGCGCTCCGGGCTCGTGGAGGCTGCCAGGAGGAGGGGGCGCCGCATATACGTGCCCTCCGGTGCCATAGCTGGCCTGGACGCCGTCTACGCGCTGTCGCTGGATGAGATAAGGAGTGTCAGGCTCGTCACTAGGAAGCCGCCGAGGAGCCTCGGCCTAGCAGAAGAGCCCAGGGGGCTGGTCACGCTGTACCGTGGCCCAGCAAGGGAGGCGGTGAAGCGCTTCCCGGCGAACGTCAACGTGGCCGCGGCGCTTAGCCTCGCTGCGGGCCGGGAGGCTGAGGTCGAGGTGATCGCAGACCCGGGTGCCACGGGGAACATACATGAAGTCTACGTGGACTCCGAGGCCTCAAGGCTGGCCGTGAGGGTCGAGAACAGGCCGAGCCCTCGGAACCCTAAAACGAGCTACCTAGCGGCGCTCTCCGCAGTAGCGCTGCTCAAGCGCCTCGCTGACGAGGCCCTCTGGGTGCTCTAGGGGGTCTGCTGCTATAGACGGTACGCCCTGGCGGAGACATCTACGAGGGCCGGGTGCCTGAAGGGGTAGCTGGTGCTCACCACGTCCACTCCGGTGGCCGCGTAGGCGGCTATGTTGCTGGGCCCTATCCCGCCGCTGGCCTCCACGCTAACCTTGTCGCGGAGCCCCTCCTCCTCAAGCAGCCTCAGTGTCTCGGCCACCTCCCCGGGGGGCATGTTGTCTAGGAGCACCGCGTCGGCGCCAGCCCTGGCTGCGAGGAGAGCCTCTCCGGGCGTCCGAGCCTCAACCACTACTACGCGGTAGGGGCTCCTACCGCGGAGCCTCCGGAGAGCCTCTTCCAAGCCCCTCAGGAGCTCGGCATGCGTGTCCTTGACTATCACGGCGTCGCTCAGGCTCCACCGGTAGGGGTCTCCGCCGCCCTGCTCGAATGCGGCCTTCGCGCAGAGCCTGAACCCGGGCACGGTCTTCCTCGTGGCGGCGACGCGTATGCGGGGGTTAACCCTCCTCGCCTCTTCCACGAGCCTCCTGGCGGCCGTGGCTATGCCCGAGGCGTAGGCGAGCACGTCCAGCACGGTGCGCTCGAGCGCCGAGAGCACATCTCCCCGCCCTCTTAGGGTGAGGAGCACGTCTCCTGGCTCCACGGTTGAGCCGCTGGCCGCCGAAGCCTCGGCGTCGAAGCCTAGGAGGCGGAGTGCGGCAGCTAGCTCCTCTGTGCACGCCGCCACGGCCCTGGTCTTGGCCACGGCCTCGAGGACGCCGCTGACACTGTTGAGGCCTAGGAGTGCGGCGGCCTCGTCGCGGAACGGCATGTCCTCCAGGAGCCAGAGGCGGAGCCTCTCTGCCAGCGCCAGGTGGAGCGCCACCACTCCTCCCTCACACGGCTAGAGTGTGGATGGCTTCTTGCCGACAAGCTCTAGGCCCCGTACCACTGCCTCCATGGCTCTCTTCGCGGTTTCTTCGGGGATCTCTACTCTCGGCTTGAGGGTCTCCAGGGATTTTACGAGCTTGTCTAGCGTGAGCTTCTTCATGTCTATACACACCGTTGTGGGTGCGACCGGGTGTACCACTGCCTCGGGGTAGAGCCTTCTGGCACGGTAGGCGAGCCCCTCCTCGGTCGCGAGCACGTACTCGCCGCGGCCCCCATGGGAGCCTATGTAGCGGAGCATCTGGCTCGTGCTCCCCACGTAGTCGGCCAGCCTCCTCGCCTCCCTAGGGGCCTCCGGGTGCACCAGCACCCTTGCATCCGGATGCGTCTCCCTGGCCTTCGCGACATAGTAGGCTGAGACCAGGTGCTCGTGGACCGGGCACCTGCCTTGCGGCGGCACTGGGATAACGGTCTTCCCCGTCTCCTCGGCCACCCAGGAGGCGAGGTTCCTGTCCGGCGCGAGGCCCACTAGGTCGCTGTCTAGCCTCCTAGCCGCTTCGACGGCGCTCGCGCTCGTAACGACGTAGTCGGCCAGCGCCTTGGCCTCCACAGTGGAGTTCACGTACATGAGCAGCGGCGCGCCGGGATGCTCCGCGCGGAACCTCTCCACGGCCTCCCGTGTAGCGTAGTCCGCCAGTGGGCAGCCGGCCAGCGGCTCAGGGTGGAGCACTATACGGTCGGGGTTGAGGAGCTTAGCAACCTCGGCCATGAACCTCACGCCCATAACCACTATGATCTCGGCGTCGGTCGTCGCAGCCGCTAATGCCATCTCCAGGCTGTCGCCAACAACGTCAGCCACGTCCTGCACCTCTGGCAGCGTATAGTTGTGGGCCAGCACCACGGCTCTCCTCTTCTCCACCAGCCTACGCGCCTCACTAGCAAGCTGCTCAACGAAGCCGGGCATACACCTCTCCCCGGTGGAGAACCGGCACCTACCTCCAGGCCCCTATAACAGAGGGGCCGCAGCGGCACCGGAGCATAGAGGCCTATGCGGCAATATCCTCTCACACTCCTGCCAGCGTCCTCGGTGGAGCTGGGCGTGGCGCTGCTCATCAGCTTCTGGGGTAAGGGCGGCACAGGAAAGTCGACCATAGCGGCAGCGGCGGCGAATGCCCTGGCGGCGAAGGGTCTCAGCGTGGTAGCGGTCTCCACGGACTTGACGCCGGCGCTCGGCAGCCTGCTCTGCGGCGCCTCGGCGCCCCCGGGGAGGCTCGTCGAGTGTAGTGGGGTCAGGGTGTGGGAGGCCCGGGAGGAGGACGTGAAGAGGCTCTGGGTCGAGAGGTTCGGCGACGAGGTCTACGAGGTTGTGAGCAGCCTCCTCCCCGTCGGCCGCGAGATAATAGGCTACGTGGCCGGTGCCCCCGGGATAGCGGACCAGTTCATGATGTACCTGGTCTACACGCTTGTGGAGGGGAGCGGTGCCGACATCGTGGTCTGGGACACGGCCGCCGCAGGGGGCAGTCTGAGGCTGCTCCGGATAGAGCGGGAGCTGTACAGCCACCTGGGCGAGGCGGCGTCCCTCTACCTCCGCGTCCGAGGC
>CAZIWH010000086.1:0-5603 GCA_964542985.1 uncultured Hyperthermus sp.
TCCGCGCCGCCGGCCGCTGCGGACTCGGCGCCGTGATGGGCTCGATGAACCTGAAGGCTGTAGCCGTCTGGGGCTCCAGGGTGCCCGCGAGGGCGCGGCCGGAGGAGTGGAGGAAGGCATACCTCCGCATCTACGAGAGGCACCGCAGCGACCCCCCGACCAGGGCCTGGGCGAGGTACGGCACCAACGACGGGGTCTCGGTCTGCAGCAGGCTCAGCATGTGCCCCGCAAGGCACTGGCAGAGGCCCTGGCTCCCCGAGGAGGAGGCCAGGAAGCTGAGCGGCGACGAGGTCCTCGCCAGGCAGGCGCCGCGGAGCGTCTACAAGATGTACGCGGGCTTCCTCTGGGGCTGGGGCTGCCCGGTCAAGTGCAGCAAGCTCGCCTCCCCCAAGAAGAGGGGCCTGGAGCACGTGGTGGTGAAGCCCGAGTACGAGAACCTCGCAATGCTCGGCCTAAGCCCATACGTGCTCGACCCCGACGAGGTGCTGCTGACCCAGAAGCTCGTCAACGACCTGGGGATGGACAGTATAAGCTTCGGCGAGACCGTCGGCTGGCTGATGGAGCTCTACGAGAAGGGGCTCATAGGGATGGAGGAGCTCCACGGCCTCACAAGGGAGCCGCGCTTCGGCGACCCGGAGGCGGTGAGGGAGCTGGCGAAGCTCGTAGCATACCGGAAGGGTATAGGCGCGGTCCTAGCCGAGGGCGTCGAGAAGGCTGCGAGGCTGCTGGGCAGGGGCGAGGAGCTGGGAGTCCACGTGAAGGGGCTGGAGGCGGCGGCCTGGGACCCGAGGGGGAGGAGGGGACTGGTGGTGAGCTACGCCACCGCGGACGTTGGAGCCAGCCACCTCCGCGGCTGGCCACGGCCCCACCAGCCGCCGAGCGAGGGCCCCGCGGCGGAGACGGTTGAGAGCATGATAGAGGACAGGGACTGGAAGGCCCTCCTCGACAGCATGGGGCTGTGCAGCTTCACCCCGTACAGGGCGGAGGAGGTGCAGGAGATATACACAGCGGTGACCGGGGACGAGAGGCCCCTGGAGGAGCTGATGCTGGTGGGCTGGAGGACGGAGGCCCTGGCGAGGATACACGCAGCCCTCTCCGGCAGGGTCCCAGAGCACGACACAGCGCCCAAGAGGTGGATGGAGCCCATACCAGAGGGCCCCCTGAAGGGTGTGAAGGCCGCGCTGAGCTGGGAGGACCTGCGGGAGGCGATACTCGAGTTCTACCGGAGACGCGGCTACCACCCGAGGACCGGCGTGCCGCTCCCCGAGACCCTCCGGCGCCTAGGCCTGGACTGGGCTGTGGAGGACGCGGAGAAGGCTATAATGGAGGCTGAGAGGCGCCTTGAGCCAGGAGCTTGAGCGCCTGGAGCGCCTCTACCTAGACGCGAGGTATAGCTGCACCGCCCTCCAGGCAGTCGAGGCCAGGAGGCTGGGGAGGGAGAAGACCAGGAGGCTCAAAGAGGCCCTGGACCAGCTCTGCCTGGAGCTGCGCTCCATACTCCGCGAGGCCGGCCGCGACCGGGTATCAACAG
Source organism: uncultured Hyperthermus sp. (assembly GCA_964542985.1). Taxonomy (GTDB): domain Archaea; phylum Thermoproteota; class Thermoprotei_A; order Sulfolobales; family Pyrodictiaceae; genus QNYQ01. The sequence continues at coordinate 1,532 of CAZIWH010000086.1, forward strand.
TCTTCCCAAGGGAGCTGCTGGCCAAGCCGAGGGGGGAGCTCCACAGCCTATGCAGGGGCTCCGCTGAGAAGCTGCTACGGGAGACGGGCAGCAAGGCCGCCAAGATGATACTCGAGGCGCTCAGGGAGCTGGAGTAGGGGAGAGGAGAGTGTAGCCGGTTGGGGGAACAGGTGAGAGGCGAGGCTAACCATATAGAGGACGGGTGCCCCCGGCGCCGCCGGCGGTGGCCCCGGGGTTGGGCAGAGCCGCCAAGCTCCTGGGCATCCTCCTGTTAGCCGCTCCCCTGGCAGTGCTCCTCCTAGCAGCCAAGGCGGGGCTCGCGCCCGCCCTCGGCTTCCTCGGCGACCCCGTCCGGGGCCTCTGGTTCTACTCCACACAGGACCCGAGGCCCTCGGGGACGCTGACCCTCCCCGGGCTAGAGGCCCCCGTCAGGGTGGTCTACGACCAGTACGGGGTCCCCCACATCTACGCCCAGAACGAGCACGACCTCTACCTGGCCTTCGGCTACGTCCAGGCATGCGACAGGCTCTGGCAGATGGACCTATTGAGGAGGATAACCGAGGGCAGGCTCGCCGAGCTAGTCGGGGAGCCCGGGCTGGAGAGCGACAGGCTGATGTGGAGCCTTGGGATGCCCAGGGTGGTTGACGAGAGCCTCAAGGCTATAGAGGAGCTCGCAGCCAACGGCGACAACGCGGCCGCAGCCACACTAGAAGCCCTCAAAGCCTACGCCGAGGGCGTGAACAGGTGCATCGAGAGCCTCCGCGGCCGGGACCTCCTGCCCCCGGAGTACCGGCTCCTGGGGGTGGAGCCGGAGCCCTGGACGCCAAGGGACAGCATAGCGGTCGCGAAGCTGATAGACTACGTTCTAGCCTTCAAGGACACGGACATCTACTGGGGCCTCCTAGCAGGCGCCAACGGCGGCTGGGTCCTCGGCCTCTACGCCGACTACATAAGATGGCTCAACGAGACCGGGCGGAGCATACTCGACAACCCCGGGGAGGCCTTCAGGCTATCGAACAGGCTCCCGGAAGGGTGGGCGACCAGGCTCCCCCTGGCAGAGCCCCGCGACGCGGTGAAGCTCAACTACACCGTCAGCCTCGAGGCCCTCTACAGGGCGTTAACCAGCGGAGGCCCCAGGGGCCTGAAGCTAGAGCCGGTGAAGGGCCTCCTGGAGCCGGTTGAGCGCGTCGCCCCCTGGCTCCGGGGGATAGGCTTCTCGAACAACTGGGCCGTCACTCCAAGGCTCTCGGTTGAGGATACCGCGCTACTGGCCAACGACCCCCACCTCGAGCTAACAGCGCCGCCCATCTGGTACCTCGTCCACCTCAGCTCCGCTGACGGGGTGAACGTCTATGGCGCAGCCTTCCCGGGGGTCCCCTTCGTCATAATAGGGAGGACCCGGGGGCTAGCCTTCGGCTACACCAACAGCTTCATAGACGTCACTGACTTCTACTACTACCGGTGGAGCGGCGGGAGGTACTACTACCAGGGCAGGCTGCTGGAGCCCGAGAAGGAGACCGTCGAGCTGCGCGTAAACAGGCCCGGCAGGGGCTACACCGTCTACAGGTTCACTGTGTACCGCACAGTCCACGGCCCCCTGATAACAGTGCACGCGGGCAGCCACAACGTGACGGTGGCGGTGAAGTCAACGGTCCTCGTGCCAGAGCCGATAGCCGTGTGGGCGTACCTCATGAACCACGCCGAGACCGTCTGGGACGCGCTCGAGGCGCAGCGCTACTTCTACAGCCCCATCCAGAACATGGTAGCAGTTGACACGCAGGGCCACGTGCTCTACAGCCCAAGCGGCCTAGTCCCAGTCCGCTCCAGGACCCCACTGGTGGAGGCCGTGACCAGCCACGGGCGGCTATTACTGGTCAACACCGGGTTCCTACCCTTCAACGGGAGCCGGGGGGAGGGCGAGTGGATAGGCTACCTCCCCTTCAACAGGGTGCCCCACGTCCTCGACCCCGCTAGGGGCTGGGTGGCGACAGCGAACAACCTCATCTCGGCAGAGTTCACCCCAATCGGTAGGGGGCCCTACCTCCAGTGGGACTTCCTCGACAGCTACCGGTGGCTCCGGATAGCCTCCCTCCTCGAGACCCTCTCCCAGGACGGCGTCGACCTAGACGATATGAGGCGCATACAGCTAGACGTGGCCAGCGAGGCGGCCGCCAGGATACTCCCCCTAGTCGAGGCGCTATCGCAGGAAACGGCGGGCGGCAGGGAGCTAGAGCTGCTCTCAAAGCTGAACGGCTGGGACCACCAGATGCTCCGAACCAGGGCCGAGCCCAGCATAGCCTTCGAGATCCTCCGCCGCCTCCTCTGGGCATCCTGGCGGGAGGCCGCCGCCAGGGCAGGGCTAGACCCCCTGGACCCGAGGGTTGCAGGGTACATCACAAGGCTAGAGCTCGTAGAGTACGCCCTCCGCGAGGCACTGCGGGGAGACACGTTCTACATCGAGAAGATGAGCGGGATGAAGCCCCCCGAAGTTGTATCCGAGGCCCTCACAGCAGCCCTCAGGGACCTCGAAGACTTCTACAAGACCGGCAACATAGACCAGTGGCGGTGGGGGCGGGCCCACAGGCTGCTAGTAAAGCACCCCATGGGCTCAAAGCTCCCCTGGCTCAACCTGGGCCCCTACGAGGTAGACGGCGGCCCCTACACGGTAAACGTGGCACCCATCAGCAAGCTAGGCGACATGGTCACAGTGGGCCCGAGCCTCCGCCTCATAGCCGCGGCCAAAGCCCCAGCCGACAGGGCGGCCCTCGTCTCCCTCCCCGGCGGCGAGAGCGGCGTCTTCCTCAGCCCCCACTACGGAGACCTACTCCAGCTATGGCTGCTAGGCCGCTACATCGACGCAGACATGACCGCGAACCCCCAGGGCGTGGAGCAAACCGCAACCCTCACCCCAGCAGGCTAGAGGAGAGGTGAGAAGCCGGGATGGGCGCAGCGGCAAGGATCATCGGGCTCTCCCTCCTCTGGGGCCTCATCTACTCCGCGCTACTAGCACTACCCATCCCCAGAACCATAGACTGGCTACTAGCCCCCTGGACGGCCGGCCTAATAGTAGGCCTAATCTCCTCGAACATGCTCGAAGCAGTAACCGCACCCATAGCCGGCGGGATAGGCTGGAACCTCCTCTACCTCGCCGCCGCAATGGAAGCCGGCAGGCTACCAAGCATAGCAGCAAAAATGGGCGTAATCGCCTACCTACCCCTCATAGCAGCGCCGCTAGCAGCACTCGCAGCCTCCACCGGCGCAAGACTCCTGAAGGAAGGCTAGCCAGGCACCCGTCGACGGATGAGAGGAGGGACAGCGGCCGCTATGTAGATGAGGATTGAGCCCTCTCCCCCCAGGGAGGAGGTGCGAGAAACCAGGCGCAGCGGTGGCCGTGTGGAGGGGGGTGGAGGGCATGGCGTCGAAAACCTTGTACCTCGCTGTGGGCATCGTGGTCCTCGCCGCCCTGGTTGTGGGGGCGTACCTCCTCTACGGCGGCGGGGGCGCCGGGGTTTCGGCGACCACTGCGCCTACAGCCTCTACGGCCTCTCCTGCTGCGACGTCGACAGCCTCGACCCCGTATACGGGTACCACCGCTGGGGGAGGGGCTGCTGCTACGGGCAAGCCGGCTAGGATAACGGTGTACGTCTACGAGGACTTCATGGCGTGGGGCGAGGATCCTAAGCTGTTTGATAAGCTTGTGAAGCGGTTCGAGGAGGAGACCGGGATAAAGGTTGATGTTGTCAAGTTTGATGGTGCTGCTGCTATGGTGAGCAAGGTTATCGCTGAGGCTAAGGCTGGGAAGCCCACCGCCGACGTCGTCATCGGTGTTGATAGCATCTCTGTCCAGAGGCTGAAGAAGCAGGGGCTGCTGGAGTGCTACCTATCCCCCAAGGCGGATCCCGCGCTCGCGAAGGACCTCGACCCTGACGGGTGTGTGACGCCCATAGATTATGGTGTTATAGCGCTGGTCTATGACCCGGCTAGGCTGAGCAAGGAGCAGCTCTCGATGATAAAGGATGGGGTGACCCTTGATGAGCTTGTGAAGCTTGCCCCTATCCTGATAGTTGAGGAT
>CAZIWH010000087.1:0-5018 GCA_964542985.1 uncultured Hyperthermus sp.
TAGCGGTCGGGTCCGGCAGGATCAACCGGAGTCACGGCCGCAAGGCGGGCCCGTGGCTCCGGGCCACCCCGGTGCCGCCCCGGCTGGCCCATCGGTGCCCGGGGTCTTGCCCCGGGCCCGGCGGGCTCCGGGTGCGGGGCTTGGCCCCCCGTCAGGCCCAAGCGTCCCCGGGGTACTGCCCCGGGGTTTGCTTGGGCCTCCATTCCTGCTCCGTGAGCGTCCCGTGGCCGCGCCCGCTTCCTCGGGGGTTCTCCCCGGGCGGGGCGGCCAGGTTCACCCCTACCCCGGGACGCAGGGTTATTAAGTATTTCGGGGCTGCATGGCTCTGACTGGTTAGCTTTTCACCTTAGTAGGTAGAAGCAGGTAACACCACAAACATTCTGTTCCTCCACGATGGCTTCAGGGCCCCAAGGAGACCCAGCAATCACGCCCGGTGATAAAGCCTCCGCCTAACAGTAGCCACTCCCCGGAGAAAGAACAACAGGCGAAGCCGTGACAGCGGCAAAGAATTCTACACATCTATGCGGAGCTCTGAAGGGTTATGCGGCGCTCTACGCGGCTCTGCGGGGCACCCACCGTGGGACAAGCAATGAACAGCCCCCGGGGTGGCTACGAGCCACGTTGCTCAGGGGGAACCGGAGAGAAGGGGTGCGAAGGTGTGCCCCCGGCTGGAGGCTAGTCCGCCCATCCACCGGGCTTTGCCCGGTGTAGCGGCTGCGCCGCCGCCGGGAAGCCGGGGGCTACCTTATCGGATAGTGTTCCCGAGAGGGGTATAGGGGTTGCTAGCCCGTGATAGGGGCTATGCTGTAGGCGCGTGGGCCTCTATCCAGGTGCCTTGTCCCAGTCCACCCTGCCCCCGGGCACCGCGGCCTCCGCGATACAGTACTTGTCAAGGCATGTATTCGGGGCCAGCCGGTTACGGCTAGAGGCTTTTGCAGCCATATCGCCACCCGGGGGCTCCGGGCTGGCTCGGGCACGGGGCCGCCGCCTCGGAGGAGGTGCTGCAGGCCCCCAAGGTGGGGCAGACTGCGAGCAAGCATAGAAGACGACAAATCACCTCACGCCTACTAATACATAGGCTGATCCGATGCGTCTTTCCACGCTGAGGCTAAGCCGCGAGGAGCGTGCGGAGGCACCCTTGTCGGAGCCTCAGCCTCTCATCCCTCTCCTCGACACAGGTACGAGGGGTCTCGTCGCCTGGGCAGCCTAGGAGCTTCGCGAGCTTCTCAACCACAGTCCTCGGGACTCCTTCCTCCCTGCAGGCCTCCCCGCGGCTGGGCTCTACGAGCCTCGCCGCCAGGGCCTGGAGCGCCGCGCCGGCTGCAAGCGCGTGCAACGCCCCAGCGCTGGCTTCGAGGCCGTGGGCCACGGTGCCTCCGCCGCGCTTCTTGGCTAGCCTGCTCGCAGAGGCGTAGGCCTCAGCGGCCTCGGCGAGGACCCCGGCTAGCCTGGAGGCTGGGCTGCCGCTGCAGGCCTCGTGGATTAGGGGCAGGAGCATGCAGCGCCGAACGTGGTTGAGGGTGTTGACGAGCCTCCTGGCTTCGCGGATGCGGCGAAGCCTGGGGGGCTTGGCGGGCCCCCTGGGGGCTAGGAGCTGCTCCGGAGGCTCCTCGGGGGCTAGGGCTTCGAGTATCCTGGCTGCCGACTCTGAGGGGAGCGTGTAGGCCTCAAGGGTGTCTATCAGGGGTGTGCCCCGGCGGGGGTATGGCTGGGGCTCCTGGTGCAGCTCCACGTACTCTGCGCCGGCCAGGGCTGCTGCAAGGAGGGCTGCTGTGTGTGCCGCGAGGGTGTGCGGGGGGTGCTGCTCCTCCGCTGCGAGGAGGTAGACCCTGGTGAGCCTCCCCGCCTCGGCTATGCGGGCTGCGTGTAGGAGGCTGTAGAGCAGCGTGTCGCCGGGCCTCGCTGTGTAGCGCCAGCCGCCGGCCTCGCCGGCTGAGGGGACCGCGCGGTATTCTACACGGCTGCAGAGGCCTGGAGGGAGGCGGCGGCTGCAGCTCCTCTCCATGTAGGCTTCGAGCATCCTTGTGAGCTCGTGGTAGCTCGCGGCGCGGGGGAGGGCGCCTACCTGCGGCCAGGTGGCGTAGATGTCGGGGACCAGTATGAGCGCCCTGTTATCGTAGAGGCTCGGGTCTATGAGGGGCGCTATAGGCTCCTCAGCCTCTACGCTGACCGGGCCGTAGCGGTACTCGGCCCGCCTGGTCTTCTTGAAGGGACTGCCGCTGGCCGCGACAGCTAGGCCTGGCATAGTCCCGCCCCGCAGCCCGGCGGGGCGTAGAGGGAGGCTAGAGGGTTTGGCGGCTGAAGACCAGGGAGGCTACTGCGTAGAGCACTAGGCTTGCTGCCGCTAGGCTTGCAGCGCCTACTGCGAGGAGCATCGCATAGTTTACGCCTAGATTGATGTTGAAGCCCGGCATCGTTGCCTGGGCATGTAGCCCCGCTATGACTGCGTCTAGGAGCGTCTTGGCCAGGTTGGGGCCGCCGTGGAGCGGCTCGGCGACGTTAAGGTACATCATAGCTCGGAGCGCCTGCTTCGCCGCCTCCCCGCCAGCGCCGGCGCCGAGGCTGCGTATGAACTGCACCATTGGTAGCGCCGATATCATTGAACCCACTATGTATAATAGTATGCCTAGCAGCATTGTTACGCCGCTCCTGCGGAGCTTCAAAGCTATTATCATTGTAGCCGCTTCTAGGGGTATGAGGGCTGCCGCGAGCACGGCGCCGTAGACCGGCATAAGCCACGGCTTTGCCTGGCTGCCGAAGAGGATGGTAGCCGAGACGTAAACAGCGGCCGCGGAGACTGTGAATAGCAGCGCCAGGGAGACCGTGAGGGCGGCTATCTTGACCGCCAGCAGCCTCCTCCTGGTCACGGGCCTTACGACCAGGAGCTGGAGCCTCCCCTCCACGATGTCGCCCGCGACTATGAGCGCGGCGAACACCACTGCTATTATCCAGGAGTAGCTTGTGAGGCTCACCGCTGCTAGACCCAGGGCTGAGAACGCGCCAGCATTGAGTAGCCCCCCGAGGGCCCTGCTGGAGCCGAGAAATGCCAACCAGGCCGTGGAGAGCACTTGATGCGGCAGATGGGCCTGCTGGAGCAGCTTGTGCACCGGGCCACGTATGAGCAGGGAGACTAGCAGCGGAGCCGCGACGCCGAGGGCCACCAGGACTATGTAGCTTTTCTTGCCTAGGAGCCTTCTGGCCTCTAGGGCCAGGAGCGCCGCCGCGCTTGGGGTCCTGGCTCTAGGCTGCTCCACCGCCGGCACCCCCTTCGCCTGCCCCTAGGAGGCTCAGGTAGGCCTCCTCGAGGCCCCGGGTCTTCTCGACACCGTATACTTTCAGGCCTGCAGCGACCAGTTTCTCAACGACCAATGCTATCTCGTCCTCGCTCTTGAGCACCGCCTCCACTGCGCCTGGGAGGACCCGGAGCCTGGCGGCACCCGCGTCGCGGAGGATGCGGCCCGCGGCCTCCGGGTCGGATACCTTGAACACTGCTACTACGCCCACTGTCTTCTCCACCAGCTCCCTCACGGGGCCCTCGTAGACGGTCTCGCCGCGAAGTATGACAGTCACACGCTCAGCTAGATCCTCAAGCTCTCTCAGCAAGTGGCTGCTCACCAGGACGGCCGAGGAGCGGCCGAGCCTAGCTACAAGCTCCCTGGCCCATACAACGGCCTCGGGGTCTAGGCCGGAGAACGGCTCGTCGAGAACGTAGAGCTCCCTGGGGCTGAGCATGGCTTGGGCGTAGAGGAGCCTCTTCCTCTGTCCCTTACTCATACCCCTCACCGGTCTGCCGAGGAGATCCTCTATCCCGGCCTCCTCGGCCGCCCTCCTCGCAGCAGCCCTGGCCTCACCGAGGCTGTAGCCCTCCGCCACTGCAAGCTCCCAGAGAAGCTCCTCGGCAGTACCATGGTAAGAGACGTCAGGCACCTCGGCCACATAGCCTATGAGGCTGCGGAGCCCCCATCCCCGAGGCCCCCAGAGACTCTCGCCGAGGAACACAGCCTCCCCCGCGTCGGGGAACGCGAGGCCAACGATGCACTTCATCGTCGTCGTCTTCCCGGCCCCGTTGGGCCCTACGAGGCCGTGGACGCCGCGCCGCACAGTGAGGTCAACTCGCCGCACACCGTAGACGCGACCATACCGCTTAACGAGACCACGGACAGAGAGAACCACATCCCCCAAGGATACCGGCAACCCCCGCCAGAGGAAGCACCGCAGCAACCCCCAGTGAAAAACGAGGCGCCCACAAGCCAAGAAGCCGCAGTGTAGGAGACGCGGCTAGGACCTCCCCTCGCCGTATAAGAGGCCGTATAAGAGATGGAGTGGGGCCGCCGCCGGGATTTGAACCCGGGACCTCGGGGTCCACAGCCCCGCGCTCTACCGGCTGAGCTACGGCGGCCTCACAGCCGTCACAGCTCCTAAGGGTGCTCCCGGACGCGAGGCCGCTGAACCTCATCGCCCCCAGGCCGGGGGCTCACCGGAGGCGGCCCACCGGCTAGACAGGCCCAGCCATCAACAACCCTTAATATACGCTTACACGGGCCACAGAGGCCGCCAATAAGAACCCCACCTGGGGCTCTAGACAAGCCCCGATGGGGGCTATGAAGAGGGAACCCGGGTTGCCAGAAGGGGCAACCCCCGGAACCCCTCCCACATGGGAGGGGGATGGCGGCAAGGCCCGCATCCGAGCCCCCCGCCACCCCGGGAACGCTTATAGAGGGAACAGGGAGGCCGACAACCAGTCCACTGGGCCGGGAGCCCCTCCCTGGATGTAGGAGGGTGGGCCGGTAGCTCAGCCTGGAAGAGCGCTCGGCTTGCACCTGAGAGGTCCCGGGTTCAAATCCCGGCCGGTCCACCACCCCCACAACATTCTTGCCGCAAGCAAGTTACATGTTACATACTACTAATAGCGGGGTCTAGCCCTTCCTTCCCTTCCTTTGTGGGGCGGCCCTGGGCTGGCCGCCACGGGGCCGCGCTGCGGCCCTGAGGAAACTCCGCCCTCCCCGCGGCACCGGGGC
>CAZIWH010000088.1:0-3976 GCA_964542985.1 uncultured Hyperthermus sp.
AGGGCTGGGCTTGCGTGCAGGGCGGCGGGGCTCCGGGGGGCTGAGTGTCAGAGGGCGGTGCTCTACCTTGTATCGGAGGGGCTTGCTGACGTGGGGGGCGAGACGGTGGCGCTCCGCATGCCTCTCCACAATGATTTACTAGCTCTGAGGGAAGCACTCCGATCCCTTGTCGAGACAGCCCTCTCATCTGGAAGGCCCGAGGAGAAGGTATGGGCTCTCGAGACTGCTGCGAGGCACTGCTGGACCGGGCTGGCGGTCGAGACGGTCCGGAGGAGGCTTTACGAGTCGGACATGTGGCCCTTCTGCTGTACAGGGCGCTATGTTGGTGCTGTGGCCCGGCTGCTAGGTTGCAAGAGGCTCGGGCCCTGGAAGGCTTATCTGGAGGCTGAGAGGCTTATTGCCGGGCTTCACGCTGGGCTCTATCAACCGAATACTGTCCTGGAGGAGCTCAAATCCCTCGCGGATGACGCGAGATTCGACCCCCTCCTACAGTTCCGCGCGCTCGTAGTGGCCACATCCATAGCCTCGGTACTGCGCGGCCCGAGGGAGGGGGCGATCCTCTTCGAGAGGATGATGCAGGCGTACAAGAGGCTTGGTAAGAGGGAGCGCAGGAAGATGGAGGCAAACGTGTACAGCGTTCTAACGGCCCTCCACTACAACTCGGGGCGCTATGACGAGGCCCTCCTGGCCGCGGAGAAAGAGGCTGAGACATATGCCAGGCTGGGCGATGTGAATAACTATTACGCAGCACTCGTCCACATAGCCGAAATCCACAGGCTCCGGGGCAGGCCGGAGGAGGCGCTCCAGATCATATCGAGAATAGAGGATGACATAGGAGACCTGGCATCAATTATGCTTCTCGAGAACCTAATCCTAATAGTGAAGACGAACAGCCTCCTAGCCCTCGGCCGCCCCAGAGAGGCCCTTGATATCCTCGAAGAAAAACGGCTGAGCGAGATGTACACCAAAGGCCTCAACGCCACGAAAGCGGCCGCCCTCCTAATGCTGGGCCGTAGGAGCGAGGCCGCCGCACTAGTGGAGCAGCTCGAGGGGGACGAGAGCTTGGACCCGGAGGAGCGCGCTCTCATACAAATGATAAAGAAAACCCTAGCCGGGGAAAAACCGAGGCTTCCCCGGGGAGCTGCGCCCTGGCTCAGCATAATGGCGAAACTACTCTGGGAGGCCGCTAGCTCTGGTTGAGCTGCTCCTCCACCTCTTTTACCCTCGGTATCCTGGGCCTCCTAGCTAAGAGCCCCAGGGCTAGGAGCGCTGCTCCTCCCGCCAGGGATCCCATGCCCGCTATTTTCACGGTGTTCTTCCCCGTGTCGGGATTGAGCGTGTACTCAAGCGTGCCCTGGTCCGGGTTGAGCTTGGGGTTTGAGGCACCCTGAGGCAGATTGACTGTTATGGTCTCCATGACCCTGAACCCCTCGCCCGCAGCGTAGACAAGCGTTAGCACCGCCTCCCGGTCCGTCTTATGGGATAGCGTGACGCTTTCCCCGGGCTCGGCTATGCGGAGCTCCCACTTCCCGTTACCCTTATACACGGCGGCGCCCAGCATCTTGTACTTGGCCACGAGCTTGTTGTTAGCCTCGTCAAGGCTTATGCTCAGGCCTGTTATCTGGTAGGGGCTGCTCCTCGGCCCCAGCTCCCTTACAAAGGTGCTTATCGGGTTGTAGGCCTGTTTGAACCGTATGAATGCCTCGGCGCTGAACTTTATCTCCTCCTCGACCATCGCGGTCCCATTGCTATACACGGTTATCTTACGGCTACCCTGTATATCTATCGTCGTGGGGGGCTGTATCTGAGCCCTTGCCCCGAGCCCCACTACGAGAGGCGCGAGGACCAGAGCTAAGAGCAGGGCCACAGTGATGCGCATACAGCCGCCTCTCATGACCTACCACCTCCTCCTAGGCTTAGGATAGGCGGAAAGACTCTACCACGGAGTTGAGCATATTGAGAGTCTGCTGGTTGGCCACGCTGGCGTCGGCCTGGAAGTATATGAGCCACCCGTATCCCTGCGCATCGAAATAGTAGGCCACCACTATCCCATATGCTCCGAGATCGTACACATTATACTCCGCGGTCACGCCCGCCACAGTCGCAGTGCCACTATCAGTTATCTGATAGGTAACATTATAGCTATCAAACATACTCTCCAGAGTCCCCACCAGGCCGGACCCAGTCATGCTAGCACTCCACACGATCCCCACACCAGTCATGTTATCCGGGCTGATAAGGTCGACCTCATACGGGTCCACATCGCTAAACACGTACCAGTTCCAGCCCTCCGGCACCTCTATGCTCCACGCCGGGCCAGCCACAGGGTTGGACAGCCTGTTGCCCCCGCTCTGGCCGCCGCCACCGCCAGGAGCACCACCCCCAGCGCCACCGCCAGGGGCTCCTCCGGCACCGCCTCCACCGGCGCCGGGTGTGGCGCCGCCTCCTGGGAGAGCGTAGCCCCACTGCTCCAGCACGTTAGGAGGCAACTCGGGCAGCTCGGGCGGGACTATGCCCCTGCTCTGAGCGTCTGCTATGTCCACGATTATGTAGGGGCCGCTGAATGCTTGGTTTGCTGTCTGGGTGCCCTGGTCTAGGGCTTGCTGGAAGGTTGTGCCCGCCCTGAGAAGGGTGCTCTCTATAGCTACTAGCTGGCCGCTGGGGAGCTCTATAATGGGGAATGCGTGGCCGGGCATTAGGGCTATATAGGCTTTGAGCCCGTGGCTCATCGCGGCGGCCGCGAAGAATATCGTTGTGTCGAGGCACGTGCCTGACTTGTCCCGGAGCACGTCTCTGGGGAACTTGACGTACTGGCTGGTCTGGCCCGTCCAGTAGCCTGGGGGCTCGGTCTGGTATGTTATACCGTTGTAGACGCTCAGCTCCCAGACCGCGCTTAGGAATGCGAGAGCCTGGTCGTCGCTGAGGCTCGCGCCGGCGCCGCCGGCTAGCTGGTTCGCGAGGTCCACGTAGCGCTGGAGGACGGGGTCTGTTGGTGTGACCCATGCTGCTAGGAGCTCTGCGTTGCTGAACATGTCCTGAAAGCTTCCCGTGTTCTCCTCGGGGGGTAGGCTTGTGTATATGAAGTCGTGTATGCCTAGTATGGTTATCTGTTTCTGTAGGGTCTCCTCCACGGGCTCAGCCTTGGGGCCGGGCTTGTACGTTATCTTCACGTATAGCGTGCTTGGGGTGGGGGACTGGAGGTTGGGGGCGTTCATTATCTTAGGATAATACAGGTCGACCACTGAGCCTCCGGGCGGCACCATCTTGTACGTGTGGGGCTCGCTCCAGTCCGTGAGGCCCTCTATCTTGTAGCTTATGCGCAGATCATATATGGGGGCATCCCCGGTGCTGTTCACCACGGTCTTGGCAGCCCAGTAACCGAGCCTCTCGTTCCCGTAAGCCTTGTAGGCAGCCGTTACTATGCTGGGCGCCGCGTAGAGCTTGGCCTCCGCCGAGCCCTCTCCCCGCGCCACTACTCCTGGGGCCAGGGCGAGCACGAGGCCTAGGACTATGAGTACGGCGCCAGCAACCAGGAGAGGCTTGCTCGGAATGCTCACAGACATGGGTGTCCACCCTGCCTGGGTGGACACCCTTCCTTATCCGGGAGCCTATAGATGGGAGGTTTGAGGCCGGCCTTCAAACACGGCTATATGATCATGTACTCCTTCTCGTGGAGCCTCTCGCGCAGGCCGAGCCACCGGGCCTTTACTGTCTCCCCGTCGGCAAGCTGCACCTCGTCTATCCCGAGGGCTAGGCTCGCGGTTATGAGGCCTATCGCGTCTCCCTTCAGTATACCGCTCCCGCTTGTCCCGGCGCTCACCACGAGATCGCTGTCGAAGGGCTCATATATCACGGGCATACCGTCGAAGCTTATGTCGTAGTGGCCGGCCCACTTGTTGCTCGGAGTGCTCCCCTCGAAGGCGGGGGCGTAGAGGCTTATCATGGGGTGGATACCGTAGAGATAGAAGCTGTCCTC
>CAZIWH010000089.1:0-3960 GCA_964542985.1 uncultured Hyperthermus sp.
GAAAAGGCGCCCTATCGACAAGTGCTGCTGCAGGGCCACGTGCTAGACGAGCGCGGCAAGAAGATGAGCAAGAGCAAGGGCAACGTCGTATGGGCCCTGGAGTGGATGGAGAAGCATGGCGCCGACCCGATGAGGCTCCTGCTGCTCAGCCGTGCCCCCTGGGACAGCGTCAACTTCGACCCCAAGGAGGTCAAAAGATACCAGGGGATGCTCAACATACTCTGGAACACCGTCAAGTTCGCCGACACCTACATGGGGCTCGACAACTGGAAGCCCCATAGCGTGGACCCTGAGGCCCTGGAGCCGGAGGACAAGTGGCTCCTCTACGAACTCAACACCGCTGTGGAGAAGGCTGCAAAGGCAATAGAGGAGGACAACATGCACCACGCTGTCCAGGCGCTGCTCGACCTGGTCGTGGAGAAGGTCAGCCACACATACATACCACTGATAAGGCCTAGGGTGTGGGAGGAGGAGATGACCCGCAGCAAGGACGCCGCCTACTACACACTCTACACGGTGCTCAAGGCCTCGCTGGCCGCGCTAGCCCCCATAGTGCCGTTCATAACAGAGTACCTCTACCAGGCCTTCATAGCCAAGCTCGACCCCGAGCCCAGACCTACCGTGCACCTGGAGGACTGGCCCAGCATCCCCCGCGAACTACTCGACGAGGAGACCTGGAGGGCCGTTGAGGAGATGAGGGAGGCCGCGGAGAGGGTGCTCGCCCTCCGCACGGAGAAGAAGCTGAAGCGCCGCTGGCCCCTCCGCCGCGCCGCTGTAGTGCCAGTGGAGGGCTCCAAGCTGCCCAGGGAGAAGCTCGAGAAAAGCCTAAGCGCGTTGGCCAGGCTCGCCAACATAAAGACCGTGGAGCTGCTCGACAAGGAGCCTGGCTGGGAGGGCGACATAGCCAGGATAGAGACCGGTGACACAGTGGTCTACGTGGACATGAGCCTAGACAAGGAGACGCTGCTGGAGGGCCTGGCGAGGGAGATAGTGAGGCGTGCACAAGTGCTCCGCAAGCAGCTCGACCTGCCCGTAGACCACGTCGCAGCCAGGCTCATAGTCTACGCCGAGGGCCCGCTACGCGAGGCGCTGGAGAAACACCGCGACTACATAGCCCGCGAGGTGCGCGTCAAAGAGGTGGTGCCTGCCGGAGAGCCGCCCAGCGGGGCCCAGGAGTGGAGAGTGGAGGGCCGCCGACTGGCCCTCCGACTAGAGCCCTAGCCGGACGCACCCTGGTCACGGTCTCGACGGTTTTTGCAAAATCAAATCGTTGGAACATGCGATGCCGGGCTGCGTCAGCTGCCCCTCCCAAGTGCCCTTGACACAGCCCTCCTGGAGGCCTCTCCGAGCACCGCGGCCACGAGGTAGACTATGCTCCTGCCGGCGCCGGTCTCCTCGGCCACCCTGTCTAGGTACCCGCGGTCGCCGCGTAGCCAGGCAAGCGCCATGTCGTAGGGGCTCAGCCTCCTCTGGTTCGCCGCGGCACGAAGCGGCCTTGTCTCTTCAAACATGCCTGCCTTTTCTAGCACTGTTAGCACGTCGCTGAGCATTAGGAGCCAGGTGTCACGGTCAAGGGGCGGCGGCCCTATCCTCGCGGCCGCGGCGCCGGGCTCTAGGCGCTCCACAGCCCGGTACAGCTCAAGGAGCTTTTCGTCAACAGACGCGAGGAGGCTGCTAGCCATGTGTTCTATCAGCTCCTCGATGCTCTCCCTGACCTCCTTCGGCACACCCGCTGCCTCCAAGACCTCGCCGAGCCTCATGGAGCCCGGTGGGAGCGGCCCCCCGCCACCACGTAGTGGCTGCTCCTCGCCGCGGATGGGCTCAACAGTTATCTCTAAGAGTATGCCCTCGGGGAGGTCGAGGGGCTCAAGGGGACGTATTATCCCCCGCTCGTAGACCGCGCGGATCCTTTTAGCCAAGGCGCGGCGCACCTCCATTATCCTCGGGTCATCCGGCAGCGCTGTCCTGGGGACGTTGAGGCTACCGGCGGGTACGGCATACGAGAGTTCTCGAGACCGCCACGCCGCCCGCGAACAAGGCGAAGCCCAGAACATGGCTCACAAGGTGGTCAACAGCCATACCAGCAGCCATGAAGGCCAGGCTTGCCGCTAGCGCCGCGAGCCTAGGCGCATGGGAGAGGCAGTGCTCGTCGAGCACACGGCTCCACCTGGCCGCCGCGTCGCCCACAACGGTGACTGCTGCAGCTATGCCGAGGAGCCTCTGCGCCGAGACGTAGCCGGGCCACACCAGCGTCGCCACAAGCGAGGCGAGGAGAGACCAGGGCCCCGCGGCTATGAGTGCGCCCGCGGCGCCCCACTCCTTGGCGGCCGCCGCGATCAGGGCTGCGGCGGCTGCGCCGACTGCAAGACCCCCGATAACGTCGGGCACTGTATGAGCACGAACCGCGACCCTCGTGTAGGCGACGAGCAGGGACAGCGCCGCGCCCGCGGCTATGAGCCTCTTGTCCCGAATGTAGAAGCCCAGGCCGAGCCAGAACGCCGCAGTAACCGTGGCATGGCCGCTCGGGAACCCGGGGCCCACCGCGCTGGGCGGAGCCCCGGGGGGCCTGGGAGTGGTGAACAGCTCCTTTAACATCACGGTGGTCGAGGCCCCGAGCGCCGCCGAGGCGACCGCCACAAGCCCGAGGACGCCGTCAACCAGCGCATAGAGGAGCACGCCGGCCGCGAAGTATGCGCCCTCGCTGCCCAGCAGCGTGGCGTAGGAGCAGCGGCCCATGAGGCACAGAACAGCTCCGAGCATGGTTAGGAAGAGGGCGGCGGCCCACAAGAGCTCCCGCAACCTGCCGGCGAACTCCACGCCTATGCACCGGGACTGGGCCCCACGGACCCTCGAGGAGCAATAAACGGGCTGGCTAGGCCAGCAGGCCCAGAGGGTTTAGGAGCCAGGCATGGAGCGCCATCCCGGCTACTATCCTGTCGTAGCCCTGGGCCGTGAGCGCGTCTAGGTCAGGAACGCCGGCCACGCCGCCAGAGTAGACGAGCTCCATGCCCGGGGACTCTTCTCTCACCGCCTTGGCCAGCCTGGCGCTCCGGAGCAGATCCACGCCCCTAGCCTCGCCTTCGTGGAACACCTGTGTGTAGAAGACCCCTGCCAGGCCTCTAACAGAGGCTGCCGCCGAAGCCAGCTCCGCGACGGGCCTGAGAGCCTTCTCTCTCCACCCGTGCACCGCGGGGAGCGCGTCCAGGGTCTCCTCGAGAGCCGCGAGCACCACTCCGGGGAGCTTCTCCGCCGCCTCTGCGAGGAACCCGGGGCGGCGGAGCCACGCGCTCGCCACTACGAGGCGCTCTGCCCCCACGCTATAGGCCTCCTCGAGGACCTCTATGCTCCGGAGCCCGCCACCCAGTTGGACACGGATGCCCAGCTCCCGGGTGAGCCAGGCTACGAGGCTCTTGACGCAGCCACTGGGCTTCCCCCTCCTGGCGCCGTCTAGGTCGACGACGTGTATCCAGGTAGCCCCGAGGCTGTGGAGCCTCTCCGCGACACGACGTGGGTCGCCTAGCACTAGGCCGGTGCCGCTCCTGCCGCGGACGAGCTTCACCGCAGTGCAGTTCTCGACGTCTATGCTGGCTACGAGGCGGCGGCTGTAGAGGGTCAAGGTATCACCCTGTCTATGCTCAGCACGACTATATCCCGGGCGCCCCTCTTCCTGGCCTCGACGAGGACCCTGGCGAGCTGCTTCTCCGGCACAACGGTTATGACCTCCCACATGGGCTCTGGGCCCTCTACTCTCGCGAGTGTGGGCCCAGACATGGAGGGCAGCACCTCCAGCACCGAGTCCAGAACCCTGCCTGGCACATTCATCATTACGAGCTTGTAGCCTCGGGCCCTCACCACGCTGTTTATCGCCGACACCACCGCCTCGACGGTGGGGTCGCTGGGGTCTACATGGGGGCCGCGGACGAGCACAGCCTCGCTCCTCAGCACCTCCGCTATGACTCG
>CAZIWH010000090.1:0-3762 GCA_964542985.1 uncultured Hyperthermus sp.
TGTGGCCGCTGTGGCGCCGGGGGCGGGATTTGAACCCGCGCCCCCTGTGCGGGGACCGGCTCTCAAGGCCGGCCCCTTAGGCCGCTCGGGCACCCCGGCGCCCAGCCGGATTCCAGGACCCTAAATCCCTAGTCCCCGGTTCTCTGTTCCTAGCGGGGGTATAAGGGTATAAGCACTGCTGATATTCCCCGTGCCTACCACGCTGCCCACCCTGTAGCGGAAGCTTAGAGTACTGCGGCTATCCTCGGGGCCTAGAACATGTATGTCAACAGGCCATTCTTCTGTCTGCAAGGGATCACCTTACGTTGACGCCATTGGCTCCGGCCTACTTGCTAGAGGCACAGGGCCAGCAGCTTCTCACAGCCCTTGAAACTGCGTCTAGTATTCTGAGAGTCATGCCCCAGATAGTGTTCCCAAGCCAGTCCTTGTAGGCACTTACGACTATCCCGCGGCGTGGGTGGAGAATCGGCCTAGCCTCGGGAGAGCAAGGGATGTGGACTACTGTTATTCTCTCAGCCTCGGGCCCAGGGCGCCACCGCCAGAGGCATTCCTCGTCGAGGAGATAGAAGTGGGCCTCGACGAGGAGGCCCGGCCTGTTGAGGGGCCTGTAGCTGCCGATTAATGCCAGGTGTTCGAGGCAGCTTGGAGGAAGCCCGGTCTCCTCCCGGGTTTCCCTCTCAGCTGTTCTCCGGGGATGCTCGCCCGGTCTGAGCATGCCACCGGGGAAGGCTATGTCGCCTGCCCATGGGTCCCCGGGGCGGGCTGCACGCTCTATTGCCAGCAGCCTTGGGGGAGGAGCAGGGAGGAGTATCGCCGCGACCGCTGCCTTTGGCTCCTCCCGAGCTGTGTGGCGGGGTAGGCTCTGAGCTATACAATGGGCTGGGGCGAGCATGGCGAGGCCCCCTGGCTTACCCTGTGGCGGGGCGGTGGGTCTTTAACCGGGGGACTGGCGGTGGCTCCCCTCTCTTCTAGGGGCAGAAGGCTATGGTGCAGCGCGCGGAGATTAGGCTGTGGAGCACAAACGTCCAGAACTTGAACACAATAGTGGAGGAGATTAGACGTATCGCGAAGAAAGCCGGGGTGAGGATAAGGGGTCCGATACCGCTCCCAACTAAAAGGCTCGTGGTGCCGACCCTTAGACTGCCTCACGGCGAGGGCTCGAAGAAGTGGGACAAGTGGGAGCTGAGGATACACAAGCGCCTTATAATAGTTGACGCCGACGAGAGGGTTATGAGGCAGATAATGAGGGTTCGTGTCCCCGAGGACGTGTACATTGAGATAAGGCTCCGCTGAACCCTCTACCCCTATGCCCCCGATCGTCTTCCTTGTGCCACTTCAGGGAGTTTTCCTGCTTCTCCCGGCCTAGATTCATTTCTCTATCAAGCAACTGTGCTATAGCCTCTATATACCGGGGTTCCCGTATAGCTGCTGACGCTGCCTTTTGAGAGACTGCGGGGCTGCGGGCGTGCTGCCGAGCCATGAGCGACGAGGAGAGGCCCAGGGTTAGCATCGTGGTGCCGACGTATAACGAGAGAGAGAACCTCCTGGTCCTCGTCGGGAGACTTGACCATGCCCTCCACGGTAGCTACGAGGTAGTAGTTGTCGACGATGACAGCCCGGATGGCACGTGGAGGGTGGCGGAGGAGCTGGCTCGCCGCTATCCCGTCAAGGTTATCCGCCGTGTTGGAAGGAGGGGCCTGGGTTCTGCCATCGTTGAGGGGCTGAGAGCCGCCCGCGGCGACTATGTTGTCGTGATGGACGCCGACCTACAGCATCCACCGGAGGTTGTTCCGCTCCTAGTTAGAGCTGCAGATGAGACGGGGGCCGACATAGTGGTCGCCTCCCGTTACGCGCAGGGCGGCGGGGTGGCCGGGTGGAGCCGGGCCCGGCTCCTGGTCTCAAGAATCGCCGGATTGCTTGCCCACCTCCTCCTACCCGAAGCCCGTAGAACCAGTGACCCGATGAGCGGCTTCTGGCTGGTCAAGAGGAGGCTCGTGGAGGAGTTGAAGCTTGAGGGTAGGAGCTGGAAGGTGTTGCTAGAGATACTGGTTAAGGCGCCTGGGGCCCGGGTGGCGGAGGTACCCTACGTGTTCCAGCCCCGGGGCGCAGGGAAGAGCAAGCTAGGCCTAAGGGCTATGCTCGACTATGTAATCGACTTGCTCCGGCTCAGCGAGTACCGTGTCCTAAAGTTCGCCGCAGTGGGGGCCACGGGCACCGTGGTGAACCTCGCCACCGTTGCTGCGCTGCACGGACATGTGCCAGACGCCGCCGCCTACGCCTTGGGCTGGGAGGCGGGGCTCACCTGGAACTATCTCCTCCACGACTCCTGGACGTTCAGGGGGAAGAGGCGCATAGGGGGGCCCTGGGGGAGGCTGCTCTACTGGCTGCGCTACCACGAGGCAGCAGCCGCCGGCTTCGCGGCCTACATGGTGGTCTCCCTTGCCGCGAGACTCCTGGGCGCCGCCTATCTTCTGGCACCGCTCCTCGGCATAGCCGTCAGCTTCGCGGTAAACTTCCTCGTCTCGCAGCACCACGTCTGGAAGTAGAGAGCCGAGGGCCCAGGTATGATGGATCTGCGGGAACAAGGCGAGAAACCGGGAGCCGTGTAGCGGTAAAAACCCGGGACGCGTAACCTGGTGGTGCCGCGCAGATGCTGGAAAATGGGGTGCCCGGCTTAGGGGCGTTACTTCTTCTTTATCTCGACCTTGGCGGGCTTGACGTCGATGACTACACCAATGCCGACGGTCTTACCCATGTCCCTCATGGCGAAGCGGCCTAGCTGCGGGAACTCACTATACTTCTCTATCACCATCGGCTTTATCGGCTTGAACTTCACTATGGCAGCGTCACCCATCTTGAGGAACTGCGGGTTCTTCTCCACCACCTGGCCGGTCCTGGGGTCTAGCTTGGCCTGTATCTCCACTATCCTGCTGGCAACACTGGCAGTGTGGGCGTGTATCACGGGGCTGTAGCCGACAGTTATGGCGCTTGGATGCCAGATGACGAAGATCCTAGCAGTGAACTCCTCAGCCACCGTCGGAGGCTTGTCAACGTGCCCAGCCACATCGCCGCGCTTGATGTCCTTCTTGGAAACGCCACGGACGTTGAAGCCTATGTTGTCACCGGGCTCGGCCTGCTGTATAGGCTGGTGGTGCATCTCGATGCTCCTGACCTCGCCGACCACGCCCGGAGGCATGAAGACTATCTTGTCGCCCACTCTCAGCACACCAGTCTCAACGCGGCCAACGGGGACAGTGCCGACACCGGGTATGGTGTAGACGTTCTGTATGGGTATCCTGAGAGGCTTGTCAACGGGCTTCTTGGGCGGCTGTATGTAGTTGTCGAGAGCCTCCACCAGAGTGGGGCCATTGTACCAGGGCATGTTGGGGCTGCGCTCTATCAAGTTCTCGCCGGTCCAGGCGGAGACTGGTATGAATGGTATCTTGTCGACCTTGTAGCCCAGGCCCTTCATGAACTTCTTGAGCACGGCGACTATCTGCTGGTAGCGCTTCTGGCTGTAGTTCACATCTGGGGCGTCCATCTTGTTTACTGCAACAATTATCTGGTCGATGCCCATGGTCTTGGCAAGTATGAGGTGCTCGCGGGTCTGGCCCTCGGCGCTCATACCGGCCTCGAACTCACCTTTCCTGGCGGATACGACGAGTATAGCTGCATCAGCCTGGCTGGCGCCAGTGATCATGTTTTTGATGAAGTCTCTGTGACCAGGGGCATCAATGATAGTGAAGTAGTACTTCTTGGTCT
>CAZIWH010000091.1:0-3477 GCA_964542985.1 uncultured Hyperthermus sp.
ACATCCACGCAGCAAGGGCTGCCTCAGCGCTGGCGGCCGCCAAGCCACCGAGGGACATCGTGAAGCTCTACACAGAGAAGCTGAAGGGCTACCGGATACCAGCCAGCCAGCTAGTAGAGGCAGCCGAGACGGGGGACAGGGAGACCCTGGAGAAGCTCATGCTAGACGCCCTAGGCGGCAGAGCCCCCGAGGGAGTACCAGTGCTCGAAGCCTACACGGCTATGCTCCGGAAGGAGAACCGCAGCCTAGCCAGGAGCCTGCCCTACCGGGAGCCTCTCACATATGACACACTGATAGGACTCCTAGAGTCGCTCCTACTCGACGAGGAGGACGCGGTGATAATAGCGCTGGCAGGCTACAGCAGGCAGAAGAAGAGGATAGTAGCCGAGCTGGTCTCCTTCCAGTGAACGGGCTCTACGCAGAAAAGGCCGTACCCCCTGCAGCCTCCCCCTCCTTTCTCCCCTCCACGCCCCTCCCGCCACGATTCAGGACGCCCTCGGGGCTACGGTTCTCCCCCGAGGCTCATCCCCGTGTGGTAGAACGTGGGTTTGGCTGGTGGAGCATGCGGGGGGAGCCAGGGGTGGCCCCTTCTTACCCTGACAAAAACCTGTTGTTGGGCTACTGCTCCTCCAGCTCCAGCTTGACGCCCTCGGGCAGCTTCACCGGTGTGTAGGGTGTGCCCTGGTCTAGGTAGAACTTGCTGAACATCTCGTATAGGTGGAGCCTTAGCGTGTGGGCATACGCTACTATCGCCTCGAGGGCTATCACTAGGATGTTTCCGAGTATGTAGACCAGCGCTGCCACCGGGGCGGGGCCTGCGATGTAGGCCATCACCGTGAAGCCCATCATGAGCCCGCTGTGGGCTAGTGCGAGACCCATAATTCGCATGAAGGATGCTGTGTTGCCTATAGCCATTAGCAGGGCGTCGAAGGCCTCCATTATACCTGCCACCAGCCGCTCGCTGAAGCCGCCGTGGCCGTAGAGAAGCGGTGCAGCCAGCAGCGTTAGGATGCCTATCGTGGCCATCAGCCTTACCAGCATGCCCAGCCCCGTCTCTGGCACCAGGGTGAGCCCGGCGTCCTTCAGCACCGAGCCCGCGCGCTCCATCGCGGTCCCGCCGGTGCCCACTACGCCGCCTACCACTATCGCTATCATTATGGCTGTGAAGAGCAGCGCCTTGCCGAGCCCGGCCGCCGTCAGCTCCCGGTCGCGCTGCAGCAGCCCGTTGGCCAGGCTCAGCCACGAGCTCAGGGCTAGGAAGAAGCTCCCGACCGCCAGCGAGATGTACATAGCGTGGTATAGCAGTCTCGTAGCGTGCTCGGCAAGCATCTCGCGCGAGACGTTGGCCCCCTTCTCTAGCAGCTCAACGAAGGGGTGCAGGGGGCTCGCCAGCGGCGGGTGGCCTCCCCAGACCCCCTTGGCCAGCCACCCTGCAACGACGGGGTGTGGGCCGAAGAACTCGCCGGAGAGGAAGCCTGACACCATCGCGGCGGCGCCGAATAGCATCACAAGCCTACCCATGAGCTGGTTGCCCAGCTTCTTGTAGAACAGGTAGTAGCCCGCCAGCACCAACACGAGGCCGTGGCCGAGGTCCGGGAACACGAGGCCATAGATCACCGGTACACTGATCGCCAGCAGCGCCAGGGGGACCAGCTCGTAGGGCCTAGGGTGGCCGCCCATCCTCACTATCTGCTCCAGCGGCTTGGCGGCCTCGGGCACCTCGTAGTAGCTCGGCGGCCTCCTCTCCCCGCCGTGGCCGCCGTGGCCCTCTCCGCCGGGCCTATACTCGCCCACTATCAGCACGGCGCTGGCGGCGCTCTCCCTGGCGGCCCGCTCGAGCCTCGCCAGCTCCTCGGGGGCCACGTAGCCCCGGATGACGGCTAGGAGCCTGCTAGCCTCGGTTGCCGAGAGGAGCTCGAGCAGCCTCTTAGCGGCCTCGACGAGCTTCAACGCCCTGCGGAGGGTGGGCAGGTGCTGGCGGAGCAGCTGGGGCATGTTCTCTAGCTCGCTCCTTATCCTCCGGAACGCCTCCGCCGGGCTCCTCGGCAGGTCCTCCGGTATCTCCAGCGGCGTGGCCCTGCTCCTCAGCGCCGCCTTGCCGACCTCGGCCTCGAGCCAGGCGGGGTACGCCGCTACTACGGTGTCGTAGCCCTCCTCTACGCCGGTCGCGTGGGCCGCCACGACCCCCTCTATGCGGGAGAGGGCTTCTATGAAGCCCTGCACCCTGTCCCTAGGCACCCTGTAGACTTTCGCGCGCAGCCAGCGGCCCCGCTTCAACGCCTCCACGTCCACGTCTATGAAGCTGTACGCCTCCAGCACGGCTAGGAGCTGGGATAGCTCCGACTCGGGGTTCTGGAGCTGCAGCAGCCTCTCAACAAGCTTCTCAACGTCTTTCAACGCCTCCTCGAGGCTCTCCACTAGCCTGGCGAGGCTCTCCTCGACGCGCCTCCCGATCCTGACAACCTCGACCCCCGCCTCGCCCCCCGCCGGGCCTGCAGCCCTCTCAGCGGCCGCTATCATCTCCCGGAGCCTCTGCTCCAGCGCATCGACCTCGCCGAGCAGGTGGCGGAGCACCGTCGCCCCGGGGGCGCTGCTCCCCCTGGAGGGGTGGAGGCAGCCGCACTCGGCAAGGCTCTTCAGGAGCCGCGGCATCTCATCCCTCGCAACGGCTATACCCACCTCTGCCGTCGCCTTGGCAACCGGCATCAGGGACACGTTCTCAGCCTCACCCTTGTCCCGGGCCGCCGGGGCACCCTCGCTCTCAAACATTTAAATTTAAATATCAAGCTGGAACGCAGGCCGCCGGGGCAGAGGCTTGGCAGCCAAGAAGGTGGCAGTGGTAGCCGACCCTTACACCGTCTACGCGCTCCGCCTCCTCGGGGTCGTGGGGCTCCCGGCCTCCGACCCCAGGGAGGCTGCGCAGCGGCTCCGCGACGTGGCGGTCCGCGAGGATATAGGCCTGGTCCTCCTCAGCTCCGAGTACTACGATGACGTCGAGGAGGAGGTTAGGAGGGTCACGCAGGAGAGGCCGGACCTCATAGTCGCAAGGCTCCCCACCGTCAGGGAGCCGGGGCAGCCGATGAACGTGCAGAAGGAGCTGCTCAAGGCGCTTGGCATGGGGTGAGCGGCTGTGGCTGGCACGGTTGTGCGGGTGGTGGGTGACCCGGATAAGCTGGCCGAGCAGGTGGCTGAGAGGATACGCGGGGAGATAGAGGAGAAGGTGCAGGCCGCGCTGAAGGCGGCTAGGGAGATACTCGACAAGGCCTACGAGGAGAACCTCGCCAGGCTAGAGCGCGAGCTGAGCCACGCCGCGAGGGAGGCCAAGGAGAGGATAGACTCCTATGCCGCGAGAAGGGAGGTCGAGCTGAGGAAGAAGATCAACATGCTCCGCGTCGAGGCGGTCGAGCAGGCCCTCCAGGAGGCCCTCTCCAGGCTCCGCAGCGTGGTAGGCGAGGAGGAGTACATAGCATTCCTCTC
>CAZIWH010000092.1:0-3450 GCA_964542985.1 uncultured Hyperthermus sp.
ACAAAGAACTACAACGAGAGCAGCGGTAGGCTGGGCCGTTGCGGTGTATGTGGCGTTCTTGGCGTGGGACTTTACCTTCCTCTCAGCGATGGCTAAGAGCACTGTAATCCCAGCGGAGGGCCCGCGCCAGCTCCAGCGCCAGGAGGGTGTGGGTGAAACTATTTGATGTAAACACGCGTTACATCTCTACACTTTTCTCACAATTCCGACCGAAACTATTGATTGGAGCCTGAATGGGGGGAGAGAGGGGTGCGCAGGGGCGGGGGAGCAGCTCTAGCTGGGGTGGCGGCCGCGCTCGTAGCCCTGGCGACCATGATACAGATGTTCGTGGACTGGGAGCAGAGCAGCGCAATGGGCCTCGAGAAGATAAGCCTTGAGCTCAGAGTAGCTACACTAGCCGCCTTCCTTCTCACAATGACGGCCTTCCTGCTAGGCCTAGCAGCCCAGCAGCGGAGGCGGTAGCGATGAGGAGGAAGAGGCGGAAGCGGAGAAAGAGGTGCAGATACTACGTGAACAGCAATTTTGTCGTAGGTCTAGATGAGGGCCGTGTCGAGAGCTCGGAGTTTGCTAGGATGCATAGTGGCCTATGTACTAGTACTCTTGTCTTCCTCGAGGCGAGGATTAAGGGG
The DNA here is from genome assembly GCA_964542985.1 of uncultured Hyperthermus sp. Lineage (GTDB taxonomy): Archaea > Thermoproteota > Thermoprotei_A > Sulfolobales > Pyrodictiaceae > QNYQ01. The sequence continues at coordinate 630 of CAZIWH010000092.1, forward strand.
CGAGACCCTAGACGCCTACGCGCGGCGTGCGTAAAGCATGGCATAGTAGTGCTGAGACCTACTGCGAAAGCCCTAGCGCTCATCCGTGCCGCGGCTAGGAAGCGTGTCAAACAGTTGGGCCTAAGCTCAAGCCACATAGCGGATTTTATGCATATACTCCTAGCTAAGAAGATCCGCGCGGTCTTTGTCACAGCGGATCGCTCTGCTTGTAAGAGGGCTAGAGACTTAGGCGTGGAATGCATATACTTACCAGACTGGTGGCGCAACATTGCCAAAGACTTGGCGGGAAATAAACCGAGAAGTTAGAGAGGCTCGGGAAAAGATAGGGAGGCTAGAGGAGCTGGCCGAAAAAGCGGGAAAGGAAGGCGATAAAATCATGATAGCCTTCTACACAGGGCAGATAGGGTACGAAGAAGCCCTCAAGAGGCTCCGAGCCTTGGTGGAGGCCAGATAGGCCTTGGCCCAGAGCTGGCTCCCCTGGCGGTTTTCGCCCTAGGCATGTTCATGGTCTAGAGCGTGGTCCACGCTAAGACCTCTAGCTTTAGGAGGAGCACCCTAGCCGCGCTCCTCGTGGGCAAAACGTTCGTGATAGTCTATAAGCTGGCGGGGCTAGGCCGCACAGTATACACATTGTAACCTAGTTAATAGATACGGGTACGTGAGACCAGTCAACATGAAAAACAACAAAGAACTACAACATGATCTATCTTACGTCCTATGGACTGTGGCTCTTTGAAGCAGTAAAGGACTACGATATAGTGTATGGTGCTGTTCCGTAGCCCCTTTCACACTTGTATGATATTTTGGTATTTTCTTCTGTCTTTATTATTTCTTTGTTTTTGTTTCTAGCTCCTTGAGCTCGGTGTATATTTTCTCGTTGCCTTCATCAGTGGTATGGTCTTATCGTGTTCTTGGGGTGTTCCAAGGCAGAAGGGTTCCTTCTCGCGCACCGAGTCCAGCTATTCTTGTATGGCGTTCTTGGCTACCTTCTCTAGTGTTTACTCGTAGTCACCTGGCTGGCCTCCGGTAGTAGCCTTGAGGCAGCCGCTAGTGAGTAGAGACAGCTGCACGCCGGCTTATCCTCCAGTAAATCGGTTTCCTCTCCGTCTTTGGAGCCGGGGGACGGGAGTTGGGGGCTAGGCTGCATGGCTCCAGTAGGGATTATGAGGGAGGCGGTTAACTGGTTCAAGCCTTAGCCCTATCTTGTTGACAGCCGTGACACTTATGTCTAGACCGGCGTGAGCCTGGAGGCCAGCTCCCGTATGGACAAAGGGCTCTCTGCCGCGGCAAGAGTGTTCATTAAGAGGCCCGCCGTCCTCGTCCTTAAGGCGTTCCTGCTTAGGAATGGGCCCGGGGAGGCCTGTAGTCTACAGGGCCGCCTTAAGGGTGGCTAGCGGCGAGGGAGCCTCGAAGACGTCTACAAGTGGCTCAGGAGGGTCAGGAGGACGGCTAGGCATGGGCAGGTTCCCTGGCTTTGAGGTCGTATTCTCTGAGCTTGTCCAGCTCCCACTTACTCTCTTCGAACGCCCTGTCTATAGCCTCCCTCCACGTCATAGCCTTCTTTCTGTGAGCCATGCCCTGCTGCGCCGAGTTATAGGCCCCGGGGTGCGGGGGCTTAATGGGTGCTCCGCTCTACAGATAGGTGGCTGACTGCGCCTGGGCTCCTACGAGGTAGATGGCTGGTGGAGCAGCGGCTATGGGAGGACGGCAAAGGGCTATGATAAGCCTGGCGGGGGATTCGGGGTGTGTCTCGGTCTGTGGCGACTTGTGGCGTCATCTCGGGGGCGCCCAGTGTCCGGGCACCGTGTGGTGGAGTAGCTGGTAATGGTGGAGCCTCCGAGGAGGCTAGCATTCCTTGACAAGGTAGGCGGCGGTGAAGCCGGCGAGGCCGCGGAGGCTCCCCCCGGGTAGCTTCTTGCCCCGCTCCCTGAGGCTCCTGGCCTCCTCCTCCACCATGTCTCGGTGGGCTTGGAGGAGGTGCTCCCTGAGCAGCTTCTTGGCCTCCTCCCGTGTCGCGGCGGCCACCTCGTGGCCGCAGTAGGGGCAGCGGCCGCAGTAGATGCGCCGGGGCCGGTAGAGCACTGTCCTCGAGGAGGCTGCCGTGGCGCCGCAGCCCCCTAGCGCCTCGAGGAGCATTGCCGCCAGCCTCTCGGGGGCCAGGATGACGCCGCGTGCAACCCTCTCCAGGAGGCCCCGCTCCTCGAGCCTGGCCACCGCCCTTGAGGCGCATGCCCGCGCCGCCGGCGTCCTGGCAGTGTAGCTCACTAGGAGCCAGGGCTCCGCTGCCGTAAGCTCCCTCAGCCTTATGCCCTCGGCGTAGAGGATTAGGGCGTCGCGCAGCACCTCCCTACGGAACTCCTCCCCGGCCCCCAGCCACTCCTCGAGGGTGAGGACGAGGATGCTGTAGGGCGGCCCCAGCTCCACCCTGCAGCGCTCCCCCGCCAGGACAAGGAGGTCCACGTCACTCTTCCCCGTGGCCTCGCCGCGGGCCGCGGAGCCGTAGAGCCGCACCGCTCTCGCGGAGGGGCACCGCTGGAGAACCTCCCCAGCCACGCTAGCAGGGGAGCCGCTCTCCATGCCTCTCGAGCCCCCCGAGCAGAGCCTCGACAAGCCCCTCCAGCCCCCTGGCGAGCCCGCCGTCGAGGCCCAGATAGCTCATCCTAGAGTAGAGGTCCTGCAGCCTCCCATGCACCCTGGCGAGCTCGTGGCTCGCACGTCTCAGCATGGCTAGCCTGCCGCGGTGGCTCCCCGGCACCGGGAGCCCATGCCTGGCGAGGACAATGGCCGCCACCATGTCCGCCAGGTGGAGCGCGTCGCTCGC
>CAZIWH010000093.1:0-3392 GCA_964542985.1 uncultured Hyperthermus sp.
TGGGTTGACTCCGGTGGCCCTCATGAACCCCTTGAACTCCGGGACCCCGTTGACCTCGTTGACCAGGTAGCCGTCCCGGGTCTCGAAGAGGTCTATTGAGACGAAGAAGCCTCCCAGCGCCGCTGCCGCCCTCACAGCGGTCTCGGCCAGCTGCTCGTCCACGCTAACCCTCTCAACCCCGGCTCCGAGGGCAACGTTGCTCCTCCACTCGCCCCCACGGGCCCTCCTGGCCATGCAGCCTAGCAGCGAGCCGTCAACAACTATGCAGCGTATATCCCTCGCACCGGTCTCGATGTACTCCTGGACTATCAGGGCCCTCTGCTGGCTGCACGGCATGGCGGAGCGGAGCCTGGCGAGCTGCTCCATCTTCTCCCTGCTCCGCACCCGGGCCACCATCCGCCCCCAGCTCCCCACAGTCGGCTTGGCCACTGCGGGGTATCCGAGCCTATCGCCAGCCTCCACGGCAGCCTCCACCCCCTCGGCGTAGTAGCTACGGGGCACGGGGAGCTTGCTCGCTATCAGCCTGGAGTAGGCTAGCAGCTTATCACCCGCCAATAGTATTGTCTCCGAGCGGTTCACAGTCTCCACTCCGCCAGACTCGTAGGCGGCCGCGCTGTAGACGGCGCGGTACATGGACACCGGCCGTATCACCGCCACGTCGGCCTCCCAGCTGCCGCCCAGCGGCAGGGGGACCCTGGACACGTTGACCCTCCTAACGCTAGCCCATTCGGAGAGCGCCTTCTCTATCAGCCTCTCCTCGACGCGGACTATATCGTATACAAGGTCCACCCGCGCCGTGGCTAGAACACCTCCACTATCCTCATCAGCTTCCAGTAGTCGCGCAGCTCGAGGGCCTCGAGGGAGCCGACGCCGCCTACGCGCTTGACGCTCCAGGCGAGCATCCGGGAAAGACGGTGGTCGAGGACTATCGGCCTGTTGAAGTCGACCGCCGTCCTCCTCACCCTGTAGTCCCTCTCCGGCGCGTAGCCAGTGGTCATCACGAGGCCCGCCTCCCCCGAGCGCAGCATCTCAACCGCCTCATCCAAGCCTACCTTCTCAGCCCCATCAACCTCCATCCCCTCTATCGTCGCGACCCGGTAGCCGGCCTCCCTCATGTAGCCCGCGGCCGCCGCTAGGTCTCCCCGGCCGCGGCCGCTCGGAGAGTAGACCAGCACCGTGCTACCCCTCTCCGGGAGCCTGTTACCGTGGACGCTCAGCCAGCTCTTCAGGAGGGCCTCCTCCAGGCTCCTGCCCAGGGCCGCCACCTCGCCGGTGCTCCTCATCTCCGGGCCCAGGCCGGGGTAGGCGCCGCGCAGCCGGTGCCAGCTGAACTGGGGGCTCTTCACGCCATAGTAGCCCGATGGCCTCAGCAGCCTGACGCCCTCCACCTCTAGCGCGTGGCCTGGGAGGCTCTCTATCCTCCCCCTCAGCGAGGCCTCGGCAGCAGCCCTCATCAGGTTGTAGCCCGTCACCTTGCTCGTGAACGGCATCGACCGGCTGGCGCGGAGGTTGAGCTCTATAACGTAGACCCTCCCCCCGCTGTAGAGGAACTGTATGTTGAACGGCCCCCTGATGCCCAGCACCCGGTTGAGCGAGGAGGCCACCGCGGCCATCTCCCTTACAGCGCTCTCCGGCAGGCTGTACCAGGGGAGCACCATCGTGGAGTCACCGCTGTGGACCCCGCCGGGCTCGATGTGCTCTATCACCGCGCCCACGACGGAGGCTGAATCCCCTACAGCGTCCACCTCGGCCTCAACACTGTCCTGGAAGAACTTGGAGACCACCACGGGGTAGCGGGGCGAGACCCTTGCGGCCTTGCTCACGTAGCTCCTAAGCTCCTCCGGGCTCCAGGCAACCGCCATGGCAGCTCCGCTGAGCACGTAGCTCGGCCTGACCAGCACGGGGTAGCCGACGCTCTCCGCGAACTCCAGCGCCTCCTCGAGGTTCACCGCTGCTATCCACGGCGGCTGCCGGAAGCCGAGCCTGTCGAGGAGCCTTGAGAACTCGGCCCGGTTCTCCGCGCGGTCCACGCTGCTCCCGGGGGTGCCGAGGAGCCTCACCCCCCGGTCCTCGAGCCTCTTCGCTATGTTGTTCGCTATCTGCCCCCCGAGGAAGGCCACCACTCCAACAGGCTTCTCGAACCGGTATATGTCCAGGACCCTCTCGACGGTTATCTCCTCGAAGTACAGCTTGTCGTTCACATCCCAGTCGGTGCTAACCGTCTCCGGGTTGTAGTTCAACACCGCGACCTCGTAGCCTAGCCTCCTAGCCTCATCGCTGTAGTTGACCACGCCCCAGTCGAACTCGACGCTCACCCCTATCCTGAACACCCCCGCCCCCAGGACGAGCACGCGGGGGAGCCCCTTGGTTATCGGCTCGTCGTCCTCGAACGCGTTGTAGCTCGTGTAGAGGTAGTTTGTCGCCGCCGGCCACTCGGCGGCCAGGGTGTCTATCTGCTTCACCCGCGGCCTCTCGAGGCCGATGCTCGCCTTAGCCTTCTCTATCTCCGCCTCGCTGGCGCCGGAGAGGGCTGCTATCTGCTCGTCGCTGAACCCCATCCTCTTCGCCTCGGCGACCAGCTCCAGGAACTCGAGGGTCCCCCTCCTCGTGTGGCGGAGCCTCTCGGCCAGCTCCACCGCCTCCCTTATCTGGTGGAGGAAGTAGGGGTCCACGCCGGTGGCCTCGTAGACCTCCTCCACTGTCGCCCCGAGCTTGAACGCCTTCGCCGCCCATATGGGCCAGTAGGGTTTCCTGCCGCGGAGCTTCTCCATCACCGAGTCCAGGTGCTCGGGCTCCTCGTACCGGGGGCCGCCGGCGAGGCCCGGCTCCCCGATGTCAAGCATCCTGATAGCCTTCTGGAGGGCCTCTATGAAGTTCCTCCCGATAGCCATTACCTCTCCTATGCTCTTCATCTCGCTTCCAATGCTCTCCTCGACGCCCGGGAACTTGTCGAGGTCCCACCTGGGCACCTTAACTACTACATAATCCAGGCTGGGCTCGAAGCAGGCGCAGGTCCTGCCGGTCACACGGTTCAACAGCTCGTCAAGCCTGTAGCCGAGCGCGAGCTTCGCAGCTATGTAGGCCAGCGGGTACCCCGTGGCCTTGCTGGCCAGCGCGCTGCTCCTGCTCATACGGGGGTTGGTCTCTATCACGTAGTAGTCCCAGCTGTTCCTCGGGTTGAGGGCCAGCTGGACGTTGCCCTCGCCCACGAGGCCTATGGCCTCCGCCACCCTGAGGCTTGCCCTGCGGAGGAGCTGGTACTCCTGGTCGGTCAGCGTCTGACAGGGCGCGACTACAACGCTCTCCCCGGTGTGGACGCCCATGGGATCAGCGTTCTCCAGGCAGGCCACCGCCACCATGTTGCCGTACTGGTCCCTCACAACCTCGTACTC
>CAZIWH010000094.1:0-3274 GCA_964542985.1 uncultured Hyperthermus sp.
GGCCGCCAGGAGGGCGGGGCTAACCATCACTGGCGCCTTGGACGACCACCTGGCCACGCTGGGGAGCGGGGTCTTCTACACCAGGAACCCCGACCAGCTGCTGCTGCATACTAGCCCCCAGAGCCTCTGCGGCAAGACGGCCGTGATAGGGGTGTCGGGGAGGAGGAGCATAAGGAGCGTGGACCCCGCGGAGTTCAGGAAGAGGGCCAGGCTGTTCATGGAGGCCTTCCTCCTAGCCTACCACGCGGCGGGGGATGAAGCGATGCTCCGGGCGGCGGCGCTCACGAACAGCGTGGCTGTCCTAGACTCGCTCGGGGGCAGCATCTCGCCGCTCGTAGCCGCGCTCTCGGCGGGAGCCACGGTGGCCGGCGTCACCGGCAAGGGGCCAGCCTACTACGCTGTAGCCAGCGGAGACGTTGTGGACGAGGTTGAGGAGGCGCTTAGGAGGAGCCTCCCCGAGGGCGCGGAGGTGCTCCGGGCCCCGGTCCTCGCGTGCGGCAGCCAGGAGCTGGGCGAGCGAGAGAAGAGCTGAAGGGGCGTCGGGCCGACCGCTTCTCCCCACCACAGCCCCAAGAGGCAGAGGCCTCCCCCGAGAGGGTCGGCGGGGGGCCTGCCTCTTGGGGGTGCTGCGGCACTAAGCCATTGGTCCTCATCCGCCCCTCTGCCCGGGGTCCACCCGGCGCTGGGGTATAGTGGTATCCCGCTTATCCCGCTCTATCCTTGGCGGCATGGAGGCGCGGTGTCCACGGTAAAATTACTCCCCTCCGCCTCGCGTGGCGTGACGCCTAGAGTAGAGTGTGTGGGAGGGCTGCCGGGACCCGGAGGAGAGAGGGGGGTGTCGGGCTGTGGAGGAGGACATGGAGTATGGTATCCCCGGGCACGCCTCGAAGAAGGGGTGGGCTAACCGGCTACAGCAGTGGCTGAAGCAGAGGGGTGTCCGGTTTGAGGCTGAGGGCGAGGCTACCAGGATAAGCCTTGACAGCGGGCTGCTGGTGGAGATTGCCGAGAGCCTAGAGGGGGACGGCTACGATATAGTTATGTCGATACCGTTGCCCGGCACCGGGGAGGAGGCTAGCTCCGAGGAGGCTCTCGCCCCGGTTAGGGATGCCTTCGAGCTCGCCGGGATGCTGGGCGGGGAGCTGCGCTACGAGCTTGACACCAGCATGCCAGGCTACCCCGTGCTCCGGGTGATGAGGGGCTACAGGGACCCGGAGGAGATGGTTGACGCTCTCATAGCCGCTCTTGACAGGCTTTTGTCGAGGTAGCAGGGGGCTGTGTGGTGCTCACCCGGCTCCGCCCCGTGGCTTCCAGGCTGCTCTCCAGGCTCTCTGCCCGGCTGGCTGTGCTCCCCGCCGACTTCTACACCGTGCTGGGCCTTGTGATGGTTGTCCCCTACCTCTACGCGTGCAGCCTCGGCAGGCCCCTGGAGGCCGCTATCCTCTTGCTCGCGGGCGCTGCCATGGACGCGCTTGACGGAGCCGTGGCCAGGGCACGGGGTGAGGCGGGGCCCCGGGGCGCCTACCTTGACAGCCTCCTGGACCGGGTTGCTGACGCCGGCTACGCGGCTGGCCTCCTCCTCCTCGGCTTCGGGGTTTGGAGCGTCTACCTCCTCGCTGTGGGCTCGCTCCTCGTCAGCTATGCCAGGGCCAGGTTCGAGGCGCTCGCGGGCGGGAGCATGGAGGGCCGCGGGCTCATGGAGAGGGGTGACCGGGTGCTGGCCTTGGCCGCTGTGCTGCTCCTCGCCGCCTCGGGGCGCTGGCTTGCTGCCCAGGCTCTCCTGGAGCTCGTGGTGGCTCTCGTCTGGCTCACCTTCCTAGAGAGGCTTGTGGCCGGGCTCAGGCTGCTCGGGGAGAAGGGCTAGGAGCGCCTCCCCCGCGTGGGTCCCGGCCTCCTCTAGGAGCCTTAGCCCGGCCTCGGAGAGGGCGAGGTAGAGCATCTCCCTCGGCGCCCTGGCGGCCTGGTGGGCTGCCGCGACCGGGGCTGGGACCCCGAGGCCGGGCGGGGTGAGGGCGGCGGCGAGCCTGGCTAGGCTGGTGAGCCTGTCCCCTAGGGCCTCCAGCCTGTAGAGCGCTGGGATGCTGGGGCAGAGGATGTAGCCGGCGGCCAGCCCCCTGTAGAGCCTGGCGCTGGGCTCGGGGGGCTCTACCGGGCCTAGCAGCCAGCAGCCCCCATGCCCCCTGGCTGCTAGTGCCGCGAGGAGGCTGCGGAGCGCCGCGTCCTCGGGGCCCTCGAGGCCGAGGCCTGGGAGGGGCTCCGGGGGCCTGGGCGAGGTGAGCCTCTTCACGACCCCCACCACCCTGTCGCCATAGGCTTCTAGGAGCCCCGCGCGCTTCCCGTGGACCCCCAGGACCGCGTCGGGCCTGCCGGCCAGCTGGACCCCGGCCTCCTCGAGCTGCCTCGTCCCCCTCGGCTCCCAGGGCGGATCCGCCACCGGGCCGTCGAGCATGAAAGCCTGGGCCCCGGCTGCCTCCCGGGCCAGCCGCTCGAGGAGGCTTGCCTCGAGGTAGGAGAGGCTGGCGGAGACCGCTTCCTCGGCCTCCACGCCCGCGCCCGGTATGTGGAGGGCCGCTGCGGCGTGGAGCTCCGCCGGCGCGTCCCCCTCCCCTACCCTGACGGCTGCTGCGTGGAGGACCGCTAGCACCGTGCCCCCGAGGCTGAGCCTGGCGAGGCCGCCGTCGAGCCCGTAGACGGGGCCGCTGGGGGGAGCAGGCTCCAGCTCCGCGAGGAGCCCCTCCCCCTGGAGCCTCTCGAGGATCCTGGCCGCCTTCTCCAGGGGCTCCAGCAGCCTCGCCCTGGCCGCCGCCTCTCTGGCCGCCAGGGCTACTATGGAGGGGTCTCTGCCGTAGAGGATCCCGGTCTGCCTTGGCATCCCCGGCTGCTCCCCTGGGGCGTGGGCGGCGTCCCGTAATATGGTATTACCGTGCCACCTGGCACCGGTGAGGAGAGGAGACAGGGGGCAACAGCCTGTCTGGAGGTAGCGGCGATGAAGCCCGGGGCGGCGGGGGAGGGCGGCCAGCTGGTAGGAGTGGTGAGCGGCGACTCCAAGCCAGACTACTTCGTGTTCAGCGTCGACCCGGACGCGATACCCCCACTATACGACTACGTCTACGTCGAGATGGACGAGGTGCCGCCCGGCGAGGAGGAGCCCGTGAGGGTCAAGGTGCTCGCCCAGATAAGGGGGGTGAAGCGCTACGCCCTGGGCATGTCCCCCGACCACCCCTGGCCGGTGCTGAGGAACCTCAGCCTCCCCCGGGGAAGCGATGCAGTCGTGGCA
>CAZIWH010000095.1:0-3064 GCA_964542985.1 uncultured Hyperthermus sp.
GGATTAGAGGGCGTCGCCGGGAGTGGTGGAGTGTGGGCGTGGCGGGCATGAAGGGGCTGAGGATCATACTCGACCTGGCCGGGAGGCCCCCGTGGTGGCAGATGGCTCTAGACGAGGCTGTCTTGGAGGCGGTTGCGTCGGGCTCCTCGCCACCGACCCTCAGGTTCTACGTGTTCAGCCCTACCAGCGTCACAATAGGCCTCTTCCAGTCAGTAAAGGACTCCGTAGACCTCGACGAGGCACGTAGGCTGGGCGTGCCGGTGGTGAGGAGGTTTACTGGCGGGGGCAGCGTGCTACACGCTGAAGGCGGGGAGCTGACCTACTCTGTAGCCCTGCCGACCAAAGGCGTATTGGGGGACGTTGTTGAGAGCTTCCGGCTCCTCTGCGGCGCGGTTGCGCGGGGCCTCCGCCTCTTAGGTGTGGAGGCAAGAGTTGAGGGCGTGAACGACGTCGTGGCCGGCGGGAGGAAGGTGTCGGGGAACGCTCAGGCGAGGCGTGGCGGCGCGCTCCTACAGCACGGCACGGTGCTGCTCCGCCCGGACCGCGTGCTGATGGAGAGGCTTCTGAAGGCGCCCAGGGAGAAGCTCGCCAGCCATGGCGTGTCGGGTATAGGTTCTCGAGTCATCGGTGTCGAGGAGCTTCTCGGCCGCAGCGTCGGCGTCGGCGAGGTTGCGGCGGCGCTCCGGAAGGGGTTCGAGGAGACCCTCGGCCTCCGCGGCCACCACGGATGGTTCACGGAGCGCGAGCTTGAGATGGCCTGGAAACTTGTAGAGAAGTATCGTAGCGAGAGGTGGCTCATGAAGCGTTAGTACTCGTTGCCGAGGAGCCATGAGTTGCCGATGTAGACTTCCTTGACGCCCTCCTCGAGGGCAGCTATCCTGGCCTCCAGTGCGTGTCTCTCACTTGTGAACGGCATGTCCCGCATCAGGTGGTCCGGATGGAACCCGAGCAGCACCATCGGTATGTTCACGCCGTATTCCTCCATGAGGCTGGCGACGTGACGGGCTATCATCCGGACCTCCTCGGCCGCGACGTAGCCGGGCACGAGGAGCACGCTCACTACGAGCAGCGGAGGCTCCGGCCGCTCCGCGGCCATCCCAGCTATCAGCCTAGTATTCCTCTTTAGCCTCTCGAGTGCCTTTGAGCCGTCCACACCGGTCAAGGCCTCGTAGATGCTCGGCGTCCAGGCCTTCCAGTCAATCTTCACTATCCCGCCGCTCTCAAGGCTAAGCCTTGCAGCCTCCCGCATGAGCGGCGGAGCGGCTAGACCGTTGGTCTCCCAGCATATCCTCAGCGGCAGCTCCCTGCCCTCCTCCCTGGCTCTCCGGAGCGCCTTCCTAGCAGCGGCTATGAGCATGGGCATCTGGGGCGTAGGGTCTCCCCCGAAGAAGCAGACACAAGTAACTCGCGGGTGAAGCATCTCCTCCACGAGCCTATCCACAGTATACACGTGTCTATCCTCGAAGCGGCCATGTGCTATCATAGTCTTGTGCTCTATGTTCTGGCAGAACGCGCAATCAAGGGAGCAGCCTGCAGCAAACACGGCGAGGTTGTAGAACCCTCTCTCGACGCCTGGCGTGAACGTGTAGACCGGGTAACCCCTACCGGTGGCACCGGGGCAGACGGGCTCGGCGACACAGTTAGTCGGATGAGGATCAAGATAGGTGTAGAGGAGCATACGCCCGGGCCCGGGGAGAGGCTCAAGCCTGCTGCCACGCCGCACCCATAAGCCGCAATACCCTGTCTCGTCCTCACCAAGCCTGCAGCCGTTTACACATACGCCGCACGGCAGTCCCCGGAGAGGAGGCTCCACCGGGAACCCTAGCCTTGCACGCCAAGCAGACCTCCTCTCCTTGACTACGCCCAGGGCCTCCCCAGGGTGGCGGACGAGGCACTCCCTGCAGACGCCGAGGAAAGAGGAAACCAGTCTATCCTCTCTTCCACAGAGCGAGCAACGCCCCATAGAGTTCACCGGCTTACGGCCCGATGGAGTCTTATTGGGACAGGGAAAGCTGACGCGAGTTACAATATCGCACTATGAACTCTCCCTAGTCGCAGCCAGTATAGGGGCTTTTAAGCAGAACGGCTTCTTGCGATGACTGCGTCGGAGCCAAGTAGAGGTTCTTTGCCTGCATGGTTCAAGGTAAAGGGCCGTGAGGCGGGCAGTAGGCTTAGCCATCTTGGCGGTAGCACTAGTAATCGCGGCCTCCTCCTTGACTCTATCCGTAGGCCGGTTTCACTTGAACTCTAGCAAGCCGCCAGGCTTTTTGACTGGGGTCTGCTGGTTATCCGGGTTGAACTGCTACCTACACTACAATGGAGAACCGGTAACGCTTAAGGAAGTGGACTTATCCCTTAAAGGCCGCATGCATGTTAAAGCAATTCTCCCCTACCGGATAAAAGGAGGAAAAATAGACATTGGTTTGTTCGCTACCCCTGTAGCTCTAGCTGAGCCCGTAAGCCCTGAAAACCCCCTATATGCGGAAATGTACATAGAGTCTGCAAATTCCAGTTCCCACATAGGTTTGCACTTGGAGTTCGTTGCAGCTAAGCGGGAAGAGAATATGAATATAACCTCAAAAATAATAGTAAAAAGGACGGTAAATCTTTCGAGACCACATGTTGCTACGACTGTAAGCTTTGACGTGCCGGACGACAGGCGTCACGCATACTATGTTACTATAAACGTTGAAGGGAAGGGGTATGTCCTAGTCATTCTAAAGGATCCTCTAACGGGATTTACAGAGACACGTGGCCTTCAAGCCGACCCTGAGGGCCCGGGTCACTCTAGTAGCACCTTGGTTCCGCTGACTGGAGGGCTGCGTGGCCACTTAGATAAGCTCCGTGTTGAACTCCTCAGCGGCGGCCCGGTTAAAGTAGTACTAACCTTGTGGCGCACAGCCCCGGCCTATGTGAAGCTAATAACAGCCGATGGCAGCGTGATAGAAGCGAGGGTGCCCGTACTCCGGTGAATTAGGTAAGGGGTGGGGGAGGGCTGTGGGCGCCCCTCTTGGCGTCCTATCCTGGCGGGCCCGCGGGGATTTGAACCCCGGATCACCGGCTT
>CAZIWH010000096.1:0-3011 GCA_964542985.1 uncultured Hyperthermus sp.
CACACAGCGACGCTGGGCTACTATATGGAGACAGCCATGCTCCTTAACTCTTCGGGCTGGTGGACGAGTTGTTGGTGCGGCGGCTTCCAGGACTTGGTTCGCTTCTACCCGCCCCTGGGCAATGTGCTGCTCTACGCTGTAATCAAGGCTACGGGGAGTGTCGCGGCAGCGGCATCCATTGGAATGATGGTAGCCTTGATGCTGCTGTCTGTCGGTGTAATATACTTTGGCTCCCGCGTAGTTGGAAAGATGGGTGTTGTTGTAGGGCTTCTGACGCTGCTCGGCCTAGAGGCCTGGGTGTCAACAATCTCAGTCTACTGGGAGTATACTAGGATGATGGGAGACGGCTTGGCGCTCATAGCTCTCGGAGCATACTATGACGCGCTGATGAAGGGAAGGGAGGAGGGGCTTGTCACGGCGGGGGCTCTTATGGGGATTACTGTGCTCACAAGCCTCATATCGACGGTGTGGCTTGCTGCTGCTGTAGTTGTCTTGACTATTTACATGCTCAGCGTGGCGTGGCGGAGCGCTGTGCCGGAGGCAACGCTCTACCCGCTCCGGGGACTTGCCGTGGCGGCGCTCGCGGCCGTGGCTGTGGCTGGGTGGTGGGTTGTGCCGGCCCTCCTACCCTGGGGGATAGGCCACTATCTCCGCATCAAGACGCCCCTCTCTCTGAAGCTGCACGTGCTCTCGCTTAGCCTCCGTTTCTATCCGCCCCTCTGGGCCCCGGCCATCCAGCTTCCCCTCCTCGCTCTCTCCGCGGCGGCTGCTGTGCTGGCCTGGAGGCGTGGGAGCCCCCTGCCCCTGGTCGTGGCTGCGGTCGCCGCCCTGGTGCTGGTCTATGGTCAGGGGCTCCGCCTTGTCCCGGTGCTGGGTCTCATGCTTGTCTACGCCGCCGCCTGGCTCTGGGAGGGCGGCGGCCGCCGGGGGAGACTAGTCTCTCTTGCCGTGGCTCTTGTGGTGGCTTTCTACATGATCCACTACTACCCGGGCTATGTTGCAAGGCTCCATATGGACTATACTTTTCTAGGCAGCGATGAGTACATAGTCTCCCAGTGGCTCAGCGGCGTGATAGGGGGCAAGTGCGTCAGCGTATACGGTATGTATGGGCCCCGGCTCCACATGAACCAGTGGCTCAATGTGTTTGCCCCGAGGGTTCGCCAGGTGTTGACGGGGTTCCAGGAGGGGTGCCTCAACCCCCTGGTCTACAGGCTCGACTACCTGGTGAAGAGTAGCCTCGATGTGAATGAGACTTACCGGCTGCTCAGGAGGCTCCACGTGGCCTACGTGGTTGTGGACAAGGAGTGGATGAATGCGACGAAGCCCAATGTCGTCGAACTCTTGGCTGAGAGGGGGCTTCTAAGCCCCGTTGCCGAGGTAAACAAGGTGCTCCACTACAGCCTCGTCTACCGCGTCAAGGGTGTTGAGCCCGGGGACTGCAGGGTCTATGCCCCCTTCTGGACGCCCGCCAGGCTCCTCGGCCTGGCGGTGAGCCTCGCAGCCGTCTACCTCCTCGCCTCCCGCCGCCCCAGGTACAGGTAGGCGGTGAACAACACAGCGGCAGCGTATAACACCGTGGAGGCGAAGATGTAGACGCCGAGGGGGTGGCCGCGGGCGCCTAGGGTCTCCTCGACGGCGAGCAGCCCCTTAACTGTGAGCAGGTAGACGACTGTGACGCCGAGGAAGGCGAGCCACGCCCCCCTCCTACCCGACGCCACGTCCCGGATGTAGCCCCGTAGCCCCATGCCCGGCACCCTCTACACGCGTGTTTAAGGATGCGCTGCGGGGCTGTGCTTAGAATCCTCTGGGGTGCTTGAGGAGCCGCCGTGGTGGCCGCTGCTTGCTGACTAGGCTCCGGGGGAGAGTCTCAAGCCTGGTGTCCAGGATAGCCTCGCCGCTGGCCGCGTTGCCCGCCGACTTCTACACCGTGCTCGGCCTCGCCGCGGTGGCCCCCTACCTCTACGCCTGCTCCAGGGGCTCCCCTGGGCTCGCTGCCGTGCTCCTCCTGGTGAGCGCTGGGCTCGACGCCCTCGACGGTGCCGTGGCTAGGCTGAGGGGCGAGGCGGGGCCCCGCGGAGCCTACCTTGACAGCCTCCTCGACCGGGTGGCCGACGCCGCCTACGCCGCGGGGCTCTTCATGCTCGGCTACGGGGTGTGGCTGGCCTACCTCTTCGCGGTCGGCAGCCTCCTTGTGAGCTACTCGAGGGCCCGGTACGAGAGCCTCGCTAGAGGCAGCATGGAGGGCGTGGGGCTCGTGGAGAGGGGCGACCGGGTGCTAGTCCTAGCCGCCGTGCTGCTCCTAGCAGCCGCGGGCGCCTGGGCTGCGAGCAAGCTCCTCCTAGCCACGCTCACTGCGGCTGCATGGGCCACGTTCCTGCAGCGCCTCGCCTGGGGCTACAGGAGGCTCCCCCGGAGCCGCTAAGCCCCTAGATCGAGGAGGACGAGCAGCTCTCCCTCGTCCGGCGGTGCGGCGCCAGCTATGATCCTCCGGACCAGGGCTAGCACCCTCCCCGCCACCTGGGCGGCGCGGTGGGCGGCTAGTATCGGCGCGGGGAGCCTCGAGCCCGGAGCGGTGGCTCCCACGGCCAGCGCCGCTGCCCGAAGCGCCCTCCCCGGCTCCCCCGCGGCCTCCACCCTGTAGGCCACCGGGATCCACCTCGTGTCCAGCACGTAGGCCGTGTAGACCGGGAGGCCCCTCTCCTCGTACACCCTGTACACCCCGTGGCTGAGCCTCAGCGGGCCCGCCGCGTAGGCCTTGTGGCCGCGGCGCCTTAGGAGGGCGGAGACTGCTGCCGCGAGGTGGTCATCGCCGAGGCGGCCCACGCCGAGGGTCTCCGCGAGGAGCCTCTCCCCCGTCAGCCTCTTCACAACCCCTATCGTCTCCGCGAGGCCCAGGGCCTCGGCTCTCGCCTCGTGCAGCCCGGTGAGCGCCTCCATGGCCTCGCCGGGCTCCATTCCGGGGAGGAGCTGGGCCGCCGCCTCCTCGAGGCTCCTCGAGGGGCTGGGAACCC
>CAZIWH010000097.1:0-2894 GCA_964542985.1 uncultured Hyperthermus sp.
GGCGAGCCCCGGGGTGTAGACTACAATCCTCCCGTCCAGCTGCACCAGCTCCGGGGTGTAGCCCAGGTCCCTGCCGCCCCTCGCTGCAGCCTCTAGCCTCATCGCCGGCTCTCCCTCGTAGCCGCGGTGCCAGGCGACGCCCAGCAGTGCTGCGAGAGCGTCCAGAACCCGACCCGTGCTAGTTGTCACCGGCGCCGAGGAGCCCTTCGCGGCCTGGCGGTAGGCTATCCTGGCCTCCATCTCCCCGTGTGGGAGGAACCTCCTGTCAAGCCTGCCCAGCTTCTCGAGAGCCTTGACAGTCTCCTCCTCGTCCATCCCAGCAGCCTGGAGGAGGCCTATCAGGCTCCTAGCCGGGTATACTACTGCGCGCTCGCCGCCTGGGAGCCGGAAGGGGTAGAGGCTCCCCCCGCGCTGGTACTCCTCGTAGCTGGCGACGAGCACCTCGCCGCCCCAGATGGTGCCGTCATCCCCGTAGCCCGTGCCGTCGATGGTTATCGCTACCCTCCTCTCCCCCAGGGGCACCCCGTGCTCCAGCATCGCGGATGCCGCGTGGGCGTGGTGGTGCTGCACTTCGACAAGCTCAGCGCCATACTCCTCGGCGAGCCTCGCGGCGAGGCCGCGGTTATGGTAGAGGGGGTGCATGTCAAGCGCCACTAGGCGCGGGCGGAGGCTGTAGACGCTGATGAACCAGCGCAGCTCCCTCTCAAGGTCCTCCACCTGCCCCGGCTCATCCATATCCCCGATGTACTGTGTAGGGACCACCTTGTCCTCGAAGGATACCGCTCCAGCTGACTGGAGCTCAGCTCCCACGGCGGCGGCCTCGGGGAGAATCATAGGGGCGTGGAGCCAGAGGGGGGCGTAGCCCCTGGCCCTCCTGAGGAACACCAGCTCCCCGTCGGTGAACCTTAGCACGCTGTCATCAACCCTGTGGACTATCTCCCTCTCATGCTCGACAACGTAGTCCGCTATCCCCCGTAGGTGGGTGAACACGCACTCAAGACTAGTGCACATCGGGTACCCGGACTCGTTGCCGCTGGTCATTATGAGGAAGCCGTCGCCCACCTCCTCCAGGAGCATAGCCTGGAACCCGGTGTATGGCAGCATGACCCCGATGGTGTCGAGGCCCGGGGCCACGTGCTCCGAGACCGGGGAGCCCGGCTTCTTGGGGAGCAGGAGTATCGGCCTCTCCGGCGCCTCGAGAACCCTACATGCGCCGGGCGGGGGCTCGGCTATCCTCTCGACAACGCTACAGTCCCTTGCCATCAGGGCGAAGGGCTTGCTCGGCCTCCTCTTCCTCCTACGCAGCTCGAGCACCACGTCATCCCTGGAGGCTAGGGCTGCGAGGTGGTAGCCTCCGACACCCTTGACAGCGAGTATCCTGCCCTCCTCGATGCGCTCAGCCGCCCAGCGCACCGGGTCATCGACCTCGAGGCGGCGGCCGTCCATGGAGTAGACGTGGGTCCTGGGGCCGCAGCGGCTGCAGCTTATGCCCTGCGCGTGGAAGCGCCTCAGGTTGCCCGGGTCCTCGTAGTCCCGCCGGCAGTCCTCGCAGAGCGGGAACCGGCGCATCGCGGTGTTCTCACGGTCATAGGGCACGGTGTACATCATCGAGAACCTGGGGCCGCACCAGGCGCAGCTGTTCCAGGGGTACCGGTAGAACCTCGTCGAGGGGTCGTGTATCTCCCTCAGGCAGTCCCTGCAGATACCTATATCGGGCGGTATCATGCTCCTCCTGCTCTTCCTGTGCTCGCTCCTCCTAATCTCGAACCTGGAGAGGCCGAGAGGCCTAGCCGGCTCGACCTCAACCTCCTCGAGCCGGGCAGGCGGAGGCTTCTCCTCCACCAAGCCCTCGAAGAACGATGCTATAGCGCTCCTCGGCCCCTCTATGTAGACCTCCACCTCGCTGCCGCCGAGGTTGAGCACGTAGCCCCGGAGCCCCCGGCTTACCGCGAGACGGTAGATGAAGGGGCGGAACCCCACCCCCTGGACCACGCCCACAATCCTCAGTCGGAGGGCTGCGTCGCCCACAACAACCATCCCTCCACCAGGGGCCGCAGAGGCAGCACCGCACGTGAGAAGCCGCGGAGGGCGACTATGCATCCAAAGACCGGCGTGGAGCCCCCGCCAGTGAGGCGGGCTAGCATATCCTGGGCACTATCTCCCCGCTCGGCGGCTCGAGTATCCTGACCCCGCCGGTCACGCTCCTCAGGAGCACCCTGCCACGGTGCCTCGGGTCCTTGGCCTCGTATACCTCCCCGACTATAGAGGCGTGCTCGTAGCCCAGCTTCCTCATGTACTCCACTATCTCCTCCGCATAGTCGCCCTCGACCGCCAGGACCGCGGCCCCCTCGCTAGCCAGGCTGAGGGGGTCCACGCCGAGCATCTCGGCGTACTCCTTAACCTGGGGCCTCACCGGGACCCTGGCCTCGTCTATCACTATAACCGTCCCAGTCTTCTCGGCCCAGTCGTTGACCAGCATCGCTAGGCCTCCCCGGGTGGGGTCGCCGGCCCCGTGTATCCGGTCAGCGTACCGCTCGAGGAGGGGTAGCATCAGGTCTGTTAGGGGCTTAACGTCGCTCTCGACTCCCAGGTCGACGCCAACAGCCTGCTGGGCCGCGAGTATAGCCGCGCCGTGGTCGCCGAGGTAGCCGCTCACGATTATCTTGTCCCCGGGCCTGATGTTCTTATCCACTATCGGCTTCTCCGTGAAGCCTATCCCCATAGACGCTATCACAACCCCGTCAAGCTGGCCCTTAGGCATTGTCTTGAAGTCGCCGCCTATCAGGGCAACCCTGTTCTCAGCGAGGGTTTTCACATAGCTCTCTATTATCTTGTTGAGGTCCTCTACCGGGAACCCCTCCTCCACTATCACCGCGTCAAGGGCTGCCACCGGC
>CAZIWH010000098.1:0-2824 GCA_964542985.1 uncultured Hyperthermus sp.
GGTTGAGGCGGACGTGCTCCGGGATAGGGTTAGCCTGGGCCAGGCGGGGAGGGCGGCGCAGCTGGTGCTGAAGCACCTGGACCGCCTCCTGAGCCAGGGGCTCCGCGTGGCAGTCTACGGCTCCGACCAGTATGGGCTCCTGAACAGGCTGCTCTCGGCGAGCTACGCTGGCATGATGATGCTCAGGGCGGCGGAGCAGCAGGGGAGGATACTGGACGCCTCGAGGCTCGCAGCGGAGAGGGTTGGAGGAGACGTCCCGGTTCTCCTAGCGCTCGAGCCCCGGCTGAGGAGCTACCTCGACTGGGCAGCCAAGGCACGGAAGAGGGGAGACCTGGAGGAGCTGGAGAACGCGCTGGAGGCGATAGCGAGGGCGCTCGCGGTGGCGAGCTACCGGGCCGCGCTGGCGGCGCTGAAGGGGAGGATAACCCTCCGCAGAGGGGGAAAAGAGGGAAAGAACGGTAAAAAGGGTAAGAATGCATAGATGAGAAGCAAATGATATCCCCGGGGGAGCCTTCCCGGAGTATAGACGGTGCCCGGGGGGATGGCTGGGCTCGGGCTCCGGGTGAGGCTCCTCGAGGCCCGGCCCACGGGCGGGGGGCTATACACAGCTGAGATAGAGGTGGTCGACGAGGAGAGGGGGAGGAGCTACCGGGTCCGGGCTGAGAGGCTGGTCCGGGAGCCCGCCAGCCTGGAGGCGAGGGTGGAGGCGGGGAGCCTGCTCATCCACCTCCGCGGCCGGGATGGGGCGCCCGTGGCGACCTGCTGTATACACCTCAGCCACCTGGAGAGGGGCTGCATGGAGTGCAGGAGCCTCCTCCTACCAGCCGGGGGCGCCGCCGAGGCCTAGAGGGGGGTGTGAGCCCGGTTTATTGCCGCCCAGCCCGCCGGGGCTTCTCCCCGGGATGGGGGGTTGGCTCCGCGGTTCATCCCGGTCTCGGCTCCCTTTCTGGGCCGTGAGGAGGAGGAGGCTGTTCTACGGGTTCTCCGCAGCGGCTGGCTGGCCCACGGCCCTGAGGTCGAGGCGTTTGAGAGGGAGTTCGCGGAGTACATCGGTGTGGACTACGCTGTAGCGGTTGCCAATGGGACTGCTGCCCTGGACCTATTGTTGAAGGCTTACCGTATCCGTGAGGGGGATGAGGTTATAACCACGCCTTTCACCTTCATAGCTACTGCCAACGCCGTGCTCTACCAGGGGGCTAGGCCTGTCTTCGCCGACATAGACCCTGTTACGTTTAATATTGACCCGGAGCGGGTGCTGGAGCTAGTTACTCCCAGGACCCGGGCGGTCATAGCTGTGCACCTCTACGGGCACCCCGCTGATATGAGGGCGTTGAGGGAGATAGCGGAGGACCACGGGCTCATCCTGATAGAGGATGCCGCGCAGGCCCATGGGGCCCTCTGCTGTGGGAGGAGGGTGGGCTCGCTGGGTGACGCGGCTGCGTTCAGCTTCTACCCGACCAAGAACATGACGACGGGGGAGGGCGGGATGGTTGTAACCAATGATAGGGCTGTGGCTGAGAGGGTGAGGCTGCTCCGCAACCACGGGCAGGCGGAGAAGTACCTCCACGTAGAGCTGGGCTACAACCTCCGGATGACGAGTATAGCGGCTGCAATCGGGAGGGTCCAGCTGAGGAGGCTCGAGTGGATGAACGCGAGGAGGAGGGAGAACGCGGAGGAGATGACCAGGATACTCCGGGGCGTGGAGGGCATAGTGCCCCCGGCCGAGATGCCGTGGGCGCGCCACGTCTACCACCAGTACGTCATCCGCGTGACCGGGGGCTTCCCCCTCTCCAGGGACGAGCTCGCCAGGAGGCTGCGGGAGAGGGGGATAGGGACGGCCGTCCACTACCCGAGGACTGTGCCTGAGCAGCCCCTCTACAGGAGGCTCGGGATAGGCTGCCCAAGGGGCTGCCCGGAGGCGGAGAGGGCTGCGAGGGAGGTGCTCAGCCTCCCCGTCCACCCCGGCGTCTCGAGGGAGGAGGCGAGGATGATAGCCGAGACGGTCGCCGAGATCGCGGGGGAGGCGGCGGCGGGGGTATAGGGCTCTCCCCCGGGGAGGCTGCCGCTTCCGGGTTCTACCGGCGATGTGCTGGAGGGTGGCTGCACTGTGGAGCCTCCGACAGCCGTCATAGTTGGCATCGACGGTGTCCCGCTCAGCGCCCTGAGGGGGGCCGCTGAGAGGGGCCTGATGCCCTTCCTCCGTAGCCGCATGGGCGGCGCAGCGGTCTCGGAGCTGGACGTTCTCATCCCGCTCACCGCGCCGAGCTGGGCTACGATAAGCACCGGGGTCAACCCCGGGAAGCACGGGGTCTACGACTTCTTCCACTTGGACCCGGAGTCTATGACGTTGAAACCTGTGACCAAGGCTGATCTGGAGAGGCCCCTGGTAACCGAGATAGCGGCGGCTGAGGGCCTGGAGAGCGTGGCCCTCGGTGTCCCCTACGCCTACCCCCCGTTCGTGAGGAGGAACACGCTGGTTGTCTCCGGCTGGCTTAGCCCTAGGCTGGAGGTGTGGCCGCCGGGGGAGGCTGAGACCGCTAGGAGGTTCGGCGTCGACGTGGAGGTGCCCAGCCCCGCCGACCTGGAGGGCTACATAGACTCGGTGCTAGAGGGGCTTGAGAGGAAGCTGGCGCTCGCGGAGCACTACTACCGGGGGAGGAGGTGGAGGCTCTTCTACATAATGATCCCGGAGACCGACTGGCTCTTCCACTACACCTTCGGCGACATCCTGGAGTGGAACCGGACTGGAAGGAGGGCTGCAAGGGTCTTCACCCTGATAGACGGGTTCCTCCGCACCGTCTACGAGGAGGCGCCGGGCAACACC
>CAZIWH010000099.1:0-2711 GCA_964542985.1 uncultured Hyperthermus sp.
CGGTGGAAGTATTCTATGCTGAACACCTCGGGCGGGATCCGCTCCCAGAGGCCGCCGGGGCTCCTGAAGTCCGGTATACCGGACTCAGTGCTCACCCCGGCGCCGGTGAAGGCGAAGGCCCTGCCCCCGGCCTCGACGAGTATCTCTGCAGCCCTCCTGGCGAGCCTCTCCAGCTCCCCGCTCTCCCCGGCCACGCCGGTGCTCCCTTCCACCCCGGCCCCCCGGCTGGGGATGAAGCTACCGCCCCGGCCCCTCTACTGCCTTGGCCTCCTCCTGGGCCTCTCCTCCCTCATCCGCGTCCCCCGCCCCCCTTCCAGGCGGCGCCTGGCGGCGTTGTGGAGGGCTGACGCCGAGGCCGCGGAGGCTGCTAGGCCCAGCAGCGCTATTGGGAGGGGCGGGGGGTTTGCCAGGGAGGCTAGCAGCATGGCTGCGCCGGAGATGCTGTAGGCTGAGGTTGCCACCGCTGCTCCGAGGCTCTCCCCGAGCGCCTCGGCTAGGGCGAGGCCGAGGGGTGTGTCTGCCAGGGCGTGGAGGGGGAGGACCCAGAGGATGGGGAGCAGGCTCTGGGGCGCCCTGTCGAGGGCTATGATGTAGGCTGCGTAGGCTGCTACTCCCAGGAAGAGGGGTGTCCAGGGCCCCGTCCTGTCCGCTATCCTCCCCGCCGCCAGCCTCGCCGCGGCGGAGGAGAGGCCTGCCGCGGCGTTGGCTGCCGAGTAGGCAGCCGCGCCGCCTGCCTCGGCGAGCCTGCCCATGTAGATGCTGCCCACCACCTCTGAGGCCGTGTAGAAGCCCGCTGCGGCTGCCAGCCCGGCTGCTATGAGCCTTGGAGGGGCTCCGCCTCCCCCGCCGCCTGCGGGGGCCTGGTCGCGGGCTGTGGAGGCTGCTGCGAGGTAGAAGGCCGCCACCGCCAGGCCTGCTAGGACGAGGGTCTCCCCGGGGCTGAGGGGCGAGAGGGGGGCCAGGCTCCCGATGCTCCAGCCGAGGGTGGCGCCCGCCGAGACCGTTGCGTAGGCCTCGCCGCTGCCCCCGGTGGCGGCTAACACGTAGCCGTAGAGCTGGCCGCCGGCTATGCTCCAGGCGGCGCTCGCCGCCAGGGCCAGGAGCCATAGGAGGGGCTTGCTGCCAAGCGATAGCCCGGCCAGGGCTAGGAGGAGGCCCTCCGCGACGCCCACGAGGAGGCTCGCCCGGTAGCCGTGGCGGCTGCTCAGCCTAGCCCCGAGGAGGCCGAGGGCGGTGGGCAGCGTCTCCGCCGCCGAGAGCGCGTAGAGGAACCTATCGTCGCCCGCGTAGACCATCCTGGTCAGTGTGTAGTAGGCGGCCCACCCTGCTATGTGCACCGCCTCCCCCACAGCCAGCAGCGCGAGCCAGCGGCCGCCGCCGGAGACCTCCAAGGCCCCACTGCTCCCCCGCCCGTGCGCCGCCCCTCTCCCGCGCGGCCCACGAGGGGAGACCGGGTAAATGCTGGAGGCCTAGCCCGCGGAGGGTGGAGCTGTGGGCGTGGAGTAGGAGTTGGCCTCCAGGGAGCCGCTGGTTGTGGGGCACCGGGCCAACACCCCCCGGTGGGTCCTCAGGCTCCTCTCCGAGGGAGCCCAGGGCTTGGAGGTCGACGTCCACCTATCCCGCGGCGTGCTGGTGGCGGGGCACCCCAGGGAGGCCGGGAGGCCAAGGCTTGCGAGGGAGAGGCTTGGCTCGCTCATCTCCTCCCTCAGAGTGACGCCGCCGACCCCGCTGGAGAGGCTCCTAGCCCTGCTGCCCCCGGGGCTCCCCCTCTTCCTCGACGTGAAGCAGCCGGCCCCGAGCCCGGAGGCGCTCGCCAGGGTGGCCGGGCGCTGGGCCGGACGCCTAGTGGTGGTGACCAGGCTCCACGACACGATACCCGCCCTCTCCAGGCTGGGCTTGGAGGCCTACGCGAGCCTCGACCACCGCCCCTCCCCTGGGGAGCTGGAGGCGCTCGCCGCCACCGGCGCCTCGGGGCTGAGCGTTAGGCACACCTACATAGACGAGGGGCTCTCAAGGCTAGCCCGGAGGCTGGGCCTCAGGCTGGCGGCGTGGACCGTCAACGAGCCCGGGGAGGCCGCGAGGCTCCGAGGCCTGGTCGACGAGGTTGTCACCGACGTGCCGGCGCTGCTCAGGAGGCTGCTGGCGGGCTAGCCCCTCCCCCGCCGCCCCTCGAGGCGAGGGCCAGCGCCAGGGACGCGGCCAGCAGCACCACCGCAGCCGCGTCCAGGAGCCTGCCGAGGCCGCGGTAGAAGGCTACGTGGAGCACCAGGGCGGCTGCGGAGAGGCCGGCCGCCACCCCCCGGCTCCGGGAGCCGAGGCCGCCGGAGAGGAGGAAGAGGGGGCCCACAGCCTCCGCGGAGAGGGTGGCGAGCCTCCACGCCGCATCCGCCAGCCCCTCCGCCCCGAGCCCGAGGTCGTAGACCACCATGTAGACGTCCAGCAGCCCGGCAGCCGCCAGCAGGATGGCGGCCACGAGCCCAAGCCTCGGCGAGCCAGCCAACCCGGCGGCACCACCGCTCCAACGCCCAGGTGCGGGGCCACACCAGCCCGCGGGAGGGGCCCGAGGGGCTTGGGATATTAGCTCAGGGGCAGCCTACCCGATACACTGGAGGGCCCGGCTCTCCACGGTAAAGCAACCCTACCACCCCTCTGGGGCTTGGGCGGCCGGGCCCCCGTCGAGCTGAGCACCATGCTGTGGAGGTGTACAGGGC
>CAZIWH010000100.1:0-2516 GCA_964542985.1 uncultured Hyperthermus sp.
GTGGGAGGGCGGGGGTAACGCGGGCCCGAGCTTCGAGGTCACTGTCGGCGGCCTGGAGCTCGCGACACTAGTGTTCATGCAGTACCGTGTTACCGACAAGGGCTATGAGCCCATGCCGCTGCGCGTTGTCGACACGGGCTACGGTATCGAGAGGATTGCCTGGTTCACCCAGCAGGTGCCGACAGCGTTCCACGCCATTTACGGCGACATGCTTGAAGAGTTCCGCAGGCTTCTGGGCGTGGAGCCGGCGCCGGAGAAGCTCCTCTGGGCCGCTGCCCGTGACGCGGGGCGCCTGGACCCGGAGGACCCAGAGAGCCTGCGCCGCTTCTACGAGCGCGCCGCCGCTGACGCTGGGCTGCCGTTCGAGGAGGCGCGGGAGCTGCTGCAGCGTGAGGCCGCGGTCTACGCTGTGCTGGACCACAGCAAGACGATAGCACTGATGCTTGGCGACGGCATTGTGCCGAGCAACACGGGTGAGGGCTACCTTGCGAGGCTTGTGATACGGCGCGCGCTTCGCCTGCTTAACAGGCTGGGCAGCGACGTGGAGCTGGCCGTGCTTGTAGAGAAGCAGGCCAGGTTCTGGGGCCGCGACTACTACCCGAGGATGCTGGAGAACCTCGACTATATATCGAAGGTGACAAGGCTCGAGGAGGAGAGGTACAGGAAGAGCCTCGAGCGCGGCCTAAGAGAGGTTGAGAGGCTGCTGCGCCGCAAGAGGAAGCTAGGCCTCGACGACCTTATACTCCTCTACGACAGCCACGGCCTGCCTCCGGACCTCGTCGCCGAAGCAGCGAAGAAGCTGGGTGCCGCCGTGGAGGTGCCGCACAACTTCTATGCAATAGTAGCGGAGAGGCATGGCGCACGCGGCGGCGTGGCCAGAAGGACGGAGAAGACCGGGCTCCCCAGCGACGTGATTAAGTGGGCCGAGCAGTTCCCCGAGACTAGGAGGCTGTTCCACGAGGACCCCTATATGAGGGAGTTTGCAGCCAAGGTGCTGGGCGTCAACGGGGTATACGTGGTGCTTGACCAGACCACCTTCTACCCGACGGGCGGCGGCCAGCTCCATGACACTGGCGTGCTCCGGCTCTGCGGCGAGGAATATCGCGTCAAGAGAGTGGAGAAGACCCCGAGGGGCGTCATAGTTCACATACTGGACCGTGAGCCCGGCTGCAGCCAGGGCGAGGCCTGGGGCAGGATAGACTGGGAGCGCCGCTACAAGCTGATGCGGCACCATACCGGCGTGCACGTGCTCCTCGGCGCTGCTAGACGGGTGCTCGGCAACCACGTCTGGCAAGCCGGCGCCGAGAAGACCCCGGAGAAAGCTAGGCTAGACGTGACGCACTACGAGCTGCCGAGCCCCGAGGAGGTTCGGAGAATAGAGGAGCTTGCGAACAAAGCGATACTCGAGAGGATCCCCGTGGAGGCCAAGATAATGGACCGCAACGAGGCCGAGAGGCTGTACGGGTTCCGCCTCTACCAGGGAGGCGTACCGATGTCGCCGAAGATAAGGGTGCTCCGGATAGGCGACTGGGACGTGGAGGCCTGCTTCGGCACCCACGTTGCCAACACCGCGGAGATAGGCTCCATTAAGATAGTGAACGTTGAGAAACTCCAGGACGGCGTGGTGAGGTTCGAGATCGTTGCCGGGAGCGAGGTGGCACGCTACGCCGGGGAGCTAGAGGAGAGGCTCGACAAGGCCGCCGCGCTAGTCAAGGCTTCTAGGAGCGACCTCGAGAAGAGGCTGGCAAAGCTCCTAGAGGAGCAGAAGAGGATGAAGCAGGAGCTCTCCAGGCTGCGCAACATACTCGCCGAGGAGATAGTTAGAGCCGCTAAGGCCGGAGCCAGGAGGGTTGACGGCGCAACGCTCTACGTGATAGATGCCAGCAGCGACGTAGAGGCTGCGAGAGAGGCCATGAGGAGGCTGAGCAGCGAGGAGAAGAGCATAGTAGTAATGCACTATGGAAGGGGCCAGGGCACCGTAATCGAGGTCGCGCTGGGCCCAGAAGCCGGCATCAGCGAGAAGAAGCTAGTGGAGGCCGCACGGCGCCAGGGAATAAGAGGAGGCGGCAAGAAGGGACACTTGACCCTCTACGCCAGGGGCATGGAGCCCAGGGAGGCGCTTGAGAAGCTCCTGGAGGCGCTAAGGGAGGCGGCTTGAGGCCCGAAGCCCCACCCCAAGCTTTCTACGAGTACCGTTTCCTCCTCGCCCGCGGCTATACCCCTGAGGCCGCGCTGGAGGCCCTCCGTAGGCGCCACAGCCTGGGGCGGCGCCAGCTAATCCTCCTCCGCCGCTGCATTCACCCGCCAGAGCTTGACCAGAGGATTAGGAGCCGACTCCTCGCCCCCAAGGCGCTTAGAGGAGGAAGGCTGGCAGTCGACGGCTTCAACCAGCTTGCCACCGTCTACGCGGGGCTCACGGGACACCCCGTCTACCGCTGCAGCGACGGTCTCACAAGGGACAGCATGCTCTCCGGCCCAAAGCCCGTGGTGAAGCACGCCGAGCAGCTGGCCAAGCT
>CAZIWH010000101.1:0-2377 GCA_964542985.1 uncultured Hyperthermus sp.
CCCCCGCAGGGCCTCCAGCCTCTCCTCTAACCTGTCCATCCTCTGCTCCATCTTCTCCCCCAGCCTCTCCACGTCCCGTCTAGCTGCTGCCTCGCGCAGCAATGCTTCGAAGAGAAGCTAGCACAGCTGCTCCTCCGCGGCAATGTCTGCTGCCAGCCGGCGGGCGAGCCCCCCGGGCCTCCTCAAGCCTCTCCTCCATCTCCTCAAGCAGCCGGCCTATCAGCGACAAGCGTAGCTACCTCCACCCAGAGACGCTGGAAGCGGAGAGATGGATAAGCATAGCTACCAGGCCGCCGTAGACCGCTATAGCGGGGCAACAGAACCCGCAGCATGGACTTGACAGCAGTGGAGACCCATAAGGAAGTACACCTAGCCCCCGGGGAGACGGCCAGGGTCTAGGACATCATCGACGACGTCTGGTACATAAACCTCATAGTGGTGGACGAGGTGCTGCACGGCTACTTGCGCATCGCGACCGGGCTCAGCTCAAGGAGGATCCAGGAGCTGCTATCCAAGAGAAACAAGAGGCCGCCAGACATCCTAGAGAATGACGTTAAACCCGTCCTAAGCCTGCCCACATCCTCCCGCTAGCAGCTACCCCCGGACGAGGCCATCGACGCCATCAAGGAGTACGGCTTAATGCCCGCCGACGCGTTAATAGCCCTAACATGCACGAGGTAGACACCATAGCCACGCTCGACAACGGCTTCAAGAAAATCCCTTGGCTAAGGATTATGCCCTGAAAACGACACGCAGCCCCTCTCAGACCCACCGGCGCCACATCGACAGCCAGCCGAGCAGCCCCAGGGTTGAGGAGGACAGGATCCGGCAGAGAACCCAGCGGCACCTGGCCTTGAAGGCCGTGGCCACCGGTGCAGCGGGGTTCATCGGCAACCACCTGGTCGAAAAGCTGCTCGAGATGGCCACGGAGTGGTAGGCATTGACAACCTCTCCGCGGGCAAGGCGTCTTTACCTACCTAGGATCCAAAGCTGCCTACAGGACTTATGGAGCATGGCTCGCCTCCCCATAGGGCCTCGCCCAGGGGAACCCGACCTGGCACGCGTGGCGTGTGGGGGGCCGGTGCTACAGCCTTAGGAATTCTTTGAGGAGGCTGTGGTCTAGCTTCATGTAGCGCTCTAGGCTCCCCACGTCGTACCATGGGCCGCGGTAGATGTAGGCCTTCACCTTCATGCCTCTCTTTATCATCCAGGGGACTAGGTCGGCCATTATGTCGAAGCTCTTGCCCAGCTCCCCCGCGGCTTTGTCGAGGACCCTGGTCTCCAGGGCCAGTACCCCTATGGTGACTTTGAGGGGGAGCCATGGCTTCTCCTCCATCCTGAGGACGTTGCCCTCCTCGTCTACCTCCGCCACGCCCACGGGGACCTGGTAGCGGTCTGCTAGCACCAGGGTGGCGTCCGCGCCCCAGGAGCGGTGCCTCCCGAGGAGGCCCCCTACGTCGACGGGGGCTAGTATGTCGCCGTACCAGACGAGCACGGTGCCGCCTCCCAGGAGGCCCCTGTGGTATGCGTTGAGCAGCGCGCCCCCAGTGCCACGGTACTCCCTTGTGTCGAGGCTGTAGCGTATCCTTGCACCGAGATAGCCCCCGTCGCGGAAGTAGTTCCTCACCTGCCTCCAACGGTACCCGACGAGCAGCACTATGTCCCTCACGCCGTGGCGGACGAGCCACCCAACAATGTACTCGAGGAGGGGCCTCTCCTCGGGGCCAAGGGGCACCATGGGCTTAGGCACAATGTCCGTGTAGGGCCGGAACCTCCTACCCTCCCCACCCGCAAGCACAGCCCCAACAACGTTGCCCGCCAAGCCGGCCTGCACCCCTGAAGGCTTCCGCGCGGACAAGGCCTGCCTCTCTCGCCCTTTTTGCATCCCGGGAGACGATGCCCGACGGAGGCCATAGGTTCTCCATGTAGCTGGCCCTAGGCGCGTGACCCGTATAGGCTTCCGGCGAGGCTGCTGAATCCTTCTGGGGTGCTGTGTGTTGGCTTGGTGGTGGCCTCCGGGCTATGGGTATGGCTGGGGCCGTAGGAGGAAGGGGCAGGCTGAGCCGCCTCCGCCCCCCATAGAAGGGGATAGTGGTGTGTCGCCGGGTTCTCAGGCTCCGCCGCCCCCGGATGCCGTGGAGGCTCTGGGCGCGTACTATCCGCCTCCTCCGGTGCTGTGGGCTGCTCCCCCGCCGTGGCTTGGGGTGAAGCCCCCCAGGGAGGTTGAGCTGGAGTTCCTCCGGGCCCAGAAGAAGTGGCTTGAGGCACTGAAGAAGATGATTGAGGAGCAGCTGCGGGCTGTGGAGGAGAGGATACGGGAGCTGGAGAAGGGGGGTTAGCGGGGGCAGGGCTGGGCCTTGTAGAGCAGGTAGCGGTC
>CAZIWH010000102.1:0-2296 GCA_964542985.1 uncultured Hyperthermus sp.
TGCAGGGTGGATATTGGAGAACCGGCAAAGACGGGTATTGTTGGTGGGCGAGGGTAAGGTTTGTCTCGAATAACCGGAGCGCAGTGATCATAAACATGAAGAGGATTGGGGTTGCTGAGGGCTTTGCTGCGGCCTATGCTGTGTTGAGCTATGGTAGTGAGCCTAGGCCCCTGGATGCCCCGATCGGCTCCTTGATAGTTGTTCCGGATACATCTATGCAAATTACGCTTGTGAACATGGTTGGTGGCAGAATTGGCGCAGTAACATTGCTTGTGTGCGGGCCGCCGGGCTACAGGATACATTTCCGCGTATTTGAGGGCACTTATTGGCACGGCTATACCAGCCATTACGATGTCTACCTCAAGCTGCCCGGAGAGCCAGCAGGGCACGTGGGGGTAGATCGCCCCTCGGCCCCAATGCCGGAAGGTAATACATTGCTGTTGCTCGGGGCGGGGGCGGTGGTTCTCCTTGTCGTCGCTGTAGCTGTTATACTCTCTAGGGGGTGAGCTCCTGTGGCCGGAGTCGAGGCCCTAACCACGTATCTTGTCTATGCCGCGATGGGCTTCATAGGCTTGGTTAGCGCCCTGCTGGTAGCCGACTTTGCCAGGGGGAGAAGCGGCGAGGGCTTGGAAAGAATCAAAGCCTTAGCGGCGGAGCTGGAGTCCGAGCGGGCGAAGCTCCGGGGATGCGAGGAGAGGCTCGCTATCCTCGAGGGCAGGCTCGAGGTCTGTGAGCGGCAGGAGCAGCTGTGTAAGGAGGAGCGGCAGCGTCTACAAGAGCAGATTGAGAGGCTTAGGCAGCAGCTCGAGGAGAAAAAGAGGGAGCTGAACCATCTCGCAAAGGAGAACCGGGCAGCGCTGGGGCTCTACGAGGCGCTGACTAAGGGTAAGGTTAAGCTGATCAGCAGCGACAACAAGGAGTGCCGTGTTCTTGTCGATGGGAGCATTATCTGTGGTGATCGCCTGGTGTGGCCGGAGGTGGCTTGAGGGTGGAGTGGTGGGAGGTTGCGCTTTTTATCCTGCTTGGCGAGGCTATAGGCTTCTTCTCCTTCATAGTCTTCACTCCTGTACGGTGGCGCGCGCATATAGGGAGGAGCCTTGCTACGGCTCTGCGGTTCTACCTGTGGCCCTTTCCTCCCCGCCGGATGATCCGTATACTCCACCTCGACGGGGAGGAGGCCATCTACTATGATAACATGTGCGAGGTTGAGGAGGAGAAGGGGGCCTCGAGAGTTACGTGCCGCGATGGGAGGATCTACGTTGTCTCTGGGAGCCTGGGGGAGGCTGCGGCCTACCGGCGCTTCTACGATCTCCGCGCGGGGGAGGACGTGCCTTCGCCTATCTCCCCGCTTTGGCGCTGGATAGTGAGTAGGACTTTCGCCCTCTACTTCGGCTACTATGTGCCGTTCGCGCTTGCCTTGGGCTCCCCTATCGCCAGCTATCTTGGCTACATAGTCGTAGTGGCCTTCATGCTCTTCATAGTCCATTTAACCAGGTTCGCCGCGAGGGAGACGCTGTACTTCGCCGGCGTAGTGACGGGTGTGAGGGGCCACGAGCACTATGTTAGCCCTTTGCCGGGGGAGACCCGGATCCCCGTCGTAGACTTCCTAAAGACCCTAGGCAGGATAGTAGTAGTACAAGTTCCCAAGGAGGTAAGGCAGGTCTTCGACGAGCTCAAAGAGAAGGTTAAGAGCGACGTTCTCGCAGCGAGCCAGCTGGCAGCTATAGCCAGGAAGCGCACACTCATGGATACCGTAGCTACAGTGCTCGAGGACGATCTACGCTTGGTCAAGGCTGGCGAGAGTTATGCTATGATCCGTGCTCGGCCGTTCTCCGCCCCGCGGTTTAGGCTTAGCAGCCTGGCTGCCGGGCTAATCATTGGTTTGATCATCGGAGGGGCGCTTGGCTACATCTTTGGGAGCACTTGGGCTGTGTCTCCGTCCCCGCCTGCGGCCCAGGCGGCCTACAAGCCGGCGCAGCCCCCGGCGCCGCCGCAGCAGGCTCCTGTAGGCCCCACGTATACCCCGGCTCAGCCTCCGGGCGTCCCGGCTAATTCGACGGCTTCTCCGCCATATTCTCCGGCTCCGGCCCCGGCTCCGCCGCGGGGTGGATGAGGATGAGTAGGGCCGTACTTGCCGGGCTCGGGGTTTTGTTCGTGGGGCTGGCCACCCTCATACAGATGGTGGTGGACTGGGAGCAGAGCGAGGCCCAGGGCGTCCCCATGCCGTCGACTCTAAAGTTGCTGGTCCTCGCCGCCGGTCTCTTGACTCTCGCAAGCATAGCAATAGGCCTATACG
>CAZIWH010000103.1:0-2294 GCA_964542985.1 uncultured Hyperthermus sp.
ACAACTTAAAAGGAAATGCAAGGGTTCTAGTCGTTCTCCTTGTTCTTGAAAGAGGGTGGGAGGGGTGTTAGGGTGATGGGGGCCCTTCCCGAGGGAGGGGCTCGGTGGGGCCTGGCTGGCTAGGCGGCGGGTGCTTCTGCCTCTGCTGGCTCTCTGGCTGTGGGTGTTGTGGCTTCGGCTGCTTCGAGGGCTTCTAGCCATTTTGTTATCGAGCGGTGGCTGAAGGTTCCCGGCCGGTAGCGGGGTAGTAGTTCTTCTAGGCGTTGGCGGAGTAGGCTGCGGGCGGCTGGCGTCATGTTCTCCACGGTTTTCTCGACTAGGTCGCGGCGGGAGACTAGGGGGCAGAACATGCAGTTGGGGCTTCTTCCCCAGCGCTCGTACTGGGGCCTGACGGCCGCGGTGAGGCCTAGCTCGTCGAGCAGCCGCCAGACCTGGTTGTCGTCGAGGAGGCGGAGGGGGAAGAGGTAGGTGTCCCTCGTGGAGGGCCAGGTTATTATGTCGCATGTGTATCTTCTCCTCCGGTAGGGGCTGTCTGTGGCCTTCACCCCGTCCATGCCTATCTTCCAGGGCTTACCGGCGCGGAGCCCGTTGAAGGGGAGCCTCTGGAGGACGCGGTGCTTGAAGGTGCCGCAGCACCACCGCGTCCCCTTGCCGAACCTGCCGAGGGGCGCCGGGTACCCGTAGCGCCTCATGGCTGCCCAGAAGTCTTCGCCCCTGTGGGTGTAGGCGACCACGTGGAGCAGGCAGGGCGGGCTACACTGCTCGAGGGCCTCGGCGAGCCTCGGCCTTATCTCCCTGGTCTTGTCTACCCTGACGACCCGCCTCTCCTCCACCCCTAGGAGCCTCGCGGTCTCCAGCACCGCCCGCAGGTTGTCGGCGTGGCTCTGCCCCGGGATCTGGACGTAGACCGCCACGTAGGGGACGCGGGCCTCGGCCGCGAGCCCCCAGACCGCGGCGCTGTCCTTCCCGCCGCTCACCGGGACCCATAGGTGCCTCGGCGCGAAGGCCTGGTAGAAGAGCCTGACCTTCCCCACCAGCTCCTCCAGGAGCCTCATAGGGGCCACCGGCCTCGTGACAGGGGAGACCGAAGAACAGGCTAGGTAATACCGCGAGGCTAGAAAGCCCTTCCCCCAGACCGGGGGCCGCAAGGGGAGAGCAGCCATGCCGCAGAGGCCGCGGCTCTACCCCAACGAGGCGGTGAAGAGGATAATAGCGTTCATACCCCGTGGCCACCTCCACACCAGGCTCATCCTCGAGCTAGAAGACCAGGCGATAATACTGCAGGAGGCGACAGTGGCGGCAATAGTCCGGGCCTACGCCTCGGTAGCCCTCCACCCCACGAGGAGGGCCACGGAGCTGGCCTCGAGGAGGCTCCCCAGGGGCGAGAGGAAGCCCCTCTACGCGGAGCACCAGCTCCTCGAGACCGGGAGGAGCGAGGACGAGATACTGGACGAGGCCGAGAAGGCCCTGGCAGCCGCCCAGGCAGCCGCGGACACCAGCCCCGGGGAACACAGTTAACCCACCAGCCCCCGGGGGGAGCCACGAGGGGGCCCAACGGTGCTGACCCGCCTCCTCCAGCGCCGCAGAAGCCGCCGGCCGCAGCCAGGGGAGAACCAGCCACAGGCGGCCGTGCCTAGGCACGCAGCCCGGCTCTTCCAGAAGGCGGAGGAAGCCCTCCGCAGGGTACAGGTGCCCGGATACGACGTAGACCTAGTAGCATCCGGGATAGTGAGGAGAATGAAGCTAACACCCGAAGGCAAGCTAATAGTCTTCCTAGACTACTACGGGACAGACCCCTCCTGCTTCTTCTGCCGCTTCATAAACACGGCGCTCTGGGCGACGATACTCGAGAAAGCCTCCAAAGAGCTCACCCAGGCAGGAATACCCCGCCACGAGTTCAGGGACATAGCAACAGGCCTACTCCTAGAACACCACACACGCGGCAACAAATAATCCAACCCTAAACGACCCCCACGGGGAGAATAGCAAAGACACACAGCACAACCCCACCCCGAGCCCAACCATTCAACAATTCCGAGAGAAAAGGCCCAGCCACACCCCCTCCCCTCAAGTCTTTGTCTTTGAATACAGGCACAGCGCCGGCCAGGACAAGGCCAACAATGATATCCTACCTAAGCCACATTCCCCCCTTAAGCCATACACAGCAAGAACACAATGGAACAAACCGGCTACTTTATCCTCTACACAGCTACATTTCCCTGTTCAAGGCATGCCAAGAAACGCCACTACGCCTACTGGCCTGGTAGCCCCGAAGTACTCATTGCATTTCTCTT
>CAZIWH010000104.1:0-2258 GCA_964542985.1 uncultured Hyperthermus sp.
TGAACAGCATGAATATGAGAGCCGTGCCTAGAAGCCCGAGAAGCCCCGTTCCCAGTGCCGTGCCGTTCTCCGCGTAGGCGTTAATGCGCGACCTTAGCTCGTCGACCTCGGCACGCAGGGTATCCGAGAGGAACGCCGCCACGTCGCCGCCCGTGTCCCTTATCGCGAGATAGTAGCTGTAGAACCTGCGTAGTCGGCGGCTAGGATGCTTCTTCGCGAGCTCTTCGAGGCTCTTACCGGCATCGGCCCCCAGGGCTGGCAGTAGCCCGCTCCGCCTGGCCTCCTCGAGCGCGTCCTCGAGGCCGCCGCTACCCGAGCGCTCCATGAGCCATGCCCATAGGGCTAGGTAGGGGAGCTCCTCCTCTGCCTGTCGTGCCCGCTCCCTGGCCTTGGCGTCTAGGTGTAGCCTGAGAGCCGGGAGCGCCAGCAGGGGAATTGGTGCGGCTGCTAGGAGTAGTCTACTGCCCGTCAAGGCGTAGAGTCCTAGTATAGTAGTAGAGGCTGCCAGGCTGCCCAACAGCGCTATGGATGTTATCGCCGCGGCCTCGAGCCGCGTCCACCGGAGCCCCGCCCTGTCGGCGGCCTCGAGGATCCCTAGCCTTGCGGTAATCCTCTCCCCGAGTGGGGTGATGCCTAGAACCGCGGGAACCACGTACTTGAGGAGGCCACGCGGCTCCTCGGGCCTCTCCTCGGCCCTCCTCTTCAGCCTGTAGAGCAACCATGCGCCAGGGATTGCTGGCAGCGCGCCGATGAGCGCTAGCAGGGGCTCGCCGCGCTGGAGCTGCAGCGTCGACGAGGCCACAGCCAGGAGCAGCATGGCTAGGGATGCTAGGAGCAGTAGCCTCCGGGTAGGGTAGAGAGCCAGCCTCGCTACAAGCCCGGTCACGAGATCAAGGATGAGCAGCGAGAGGAGGAAAACACCGAGTCCAAGCAACGTGGGGGTGATGCGGGCCCTAGGCTCCGCCAGACCCAGAATCGCTTTCCACGGCACTATTCCCGCCACTATCAGCAGCGCCGATGCCACCGCCACCGCCGCCTGGTACAGGGTGATTATCCTCCTGGTCCTCTGGGCATGAACCTGTGTCCGAGCTTCCTCCATTTTCCTCCCCGCTACTCTCTGGCTGCGGGGAGAAGGCGACGCGGCGGGGCTCCGCTACCATTAGTAGCTGGTCCTTCTCGGGGTCGTAGCGGAAGAGGAGGACATCGCTGCCGTCGGGCTCCACCTCGTAGATCGCCACGACCCTACGAGCGGTTCTCCCATCCTTCAGCCTAACCTTGTCGAGGACAACCACGGCCCAGAGTAGCACCAACATGTCCTCCCTGACACCCAGCTTGAGCAGCCTGAGCTTCAGCTCCCTCCAGTCCCTAGCGTGGAAGGTCGCGGCGGAGGCTTCGCCTAGTGCTGCTACCTCGAAGAGGTCCAGTATCTCCGGTCCACGAGCCTCTGTTATCGCTGTGAACTGGCCACGGAGCCTTAGAGCGACACGGATCAGATCCCGGTACGTTATCTCTGTAAACCTGCTGGTCGCCAGGCTCCTTGCCCGGCGAACTCTCAGGCTTATAAAGCGCGGATGCCGCGACCTAAGCTCTGGAACGTCCTCTATTGCTACCAGCTTCCAGTCATGCGGGAGCTTCTCCATTAGCGCGTTGAGCAGAGTGGTCTTCCCCGTACCCTGATGCCCCACTATGAAGACCATACCCCTATTCCTGAGCACTTCAAGGAGGTAATCAGCAGCTTCGCGGCTGAGCATTCCGTCGGCCACTAGGTTCTCAAGGCTTAGTGGCCTCTCAGGATGTTTCCGGATTGAGAGGGTTGACGTGCTTGCTATGCTACCGAGAACCATTGTGACCCGGTGGCCGTCCAGTTCCGCCTCGGCAATAGGGAATGCCGGGGATATTGCTGTCCCGGCAGTTGCTGCTAGGCGCTGAAGGTACTCGCGGAGCTCTCCCTCCGGTGGTGCAAGTATGTTTGTCGGAATATACTCGCGGCCAGGAAGCCCCCGGTGTATAATATCGACGGGCCTCCCCGCTACGACGCTTATCTCCTCGATGTCGGGGTCGAGTATCAGGGGGTAGAGGAAGCCCCATGGGCTGAGGGCCTTCTCAACGTAGTACCTGAATGCCTCGGGCTGTCTCTGCGCGTAGGAGGCTAGTCCGAGCTTCTCCGCGGCCTCGCCCGCCTTCTCGGGGCCCAGCCCATGTTTCGCCAGGTACTCCACGATAGCATGTAGAGCCCTTTCAGCATCGGGATCGAGGCG
>CAZIWH010000105.1:0-1789 GCA_964542985.1 uncultured Hyperthermus sp.
CCCCAGGCGCGTGGCCCGCAAGCGTATGCGCAGAGTGGCCCAGTGCCCCTTCCTTCAACCGTCGCGGGGACGTTGGCTGGCACAGCGCTAGCCGCGGTGAATCAGCCTCTCTGCGCGGCCCACGGCCTCTACGGTGATGTGGAGCGTGGCCTGCGGCTTCTCCTATGCCCCGGCGGCGGGGGCTTCGCGCTGCGCGGCCCCTACCTCTATGCGCGCAAGGGGGATCAGTGGCTGCTTTGCGCCCCGCTTGGCCGCGGACAGGGCCTCTTCTGCGTCGCCATGCTGGATAATGATAGGCTACGGGTATGCACCTCAGGCATAACCGGTGTGCAGACTGTAGGCATAGCTCTTAACAACCTATCCAAGACAGTAATAGAGAGTCTAATCTACACCTCGGTGTACGTCGACCCCGTGGAGGCGTTGCGCAGTGCCTCCAGGTCCTGCGGCCTAGACCTCAGCCCCACAGCCGCTGACACCGCTGGCATCCTCGTCGAAGCCTACATGGACGAGAACTGCGGAACAAGCTTCGACACCGTAAAACAGCTCCTGGACGGGGCTATAACCCAGCTCGGCGGCGAGACGAGGCCAGCAAGGATACGGGTCACGAACAATACACCAGGCCTCGAGCTGGCCGAAATGCTTGACGGGAGAAGCCGCTACCTCTACGTGGCCTCCCCGCTGCTCCTACCACACGGTATTAGGGGCGAAGAGCACTCGCACCCCCCGCGCGTTCTAGTAGAGAGGATCCTAAATGCGCTAGGGCTTAAGCCCAGCTCGAAGCCCATAGCCTGGGGGAGGCTGAGGCTGACAGCAGTAGGCCTAGGCTACAGCCTCTGCCGGAACAAGCGCCGCCCCTACCATGCGGCGATACTCCCTGGAGCCGTGCTAGACGCAGCAGTCAACGGAAGGCTCGTGGAGGCCTACACGTCGGGTTTCGGGGAGCACCGGGAGCTAGGCTGGGGCACGCTTCTACCAGTCCCGGACGTGCCGCAGCAGGAGAGAAAGAAATGCCGCGCCTAGGCCTTGCTCGGGGCCTCTACTTTCACCACGAGTTTCTCTCTCCCCCGCTCCTTTTCTATCGTGCTACCTACCATGAGCGTCCTGCTGTCTCCTTTAATGTAGAGCGGCTGAAGGGGCTCAGCGGTGAGAGCAAGCACTGCTAGGAGCTGTGCGGCTGCAGCTGCTGCTAGGTGGCGGTGCCACAGCTCGCTGCCGCGCCCGGCAGCCCGGCGCTGAGAACCCTCCACCCTAATGTAGTCTACATTCCTCATCCTGGCGTACATGAGCATACCGGTGTCACCGGTTACTAGTATGAGTCTCCTCTTCTCGGCGGCCTCAACTAGGTCCAGGTCGCAGTGCTTGCCGGAGCCCGGTATGACTCTGTCCGAGGCTCTCTCTAGGGCGTCGGCTGCGTAGAGGGCTAGAAGGCCTCTCGCCCGGCAGGGCTGAAGCGTTGTATGCTTGATACTCTCGACGCCGTGTCTCCTCAGCTCCCCTAGAACACACTCGTGGGCCACGAGGAGAGCGCCGCCGCGCAACTGTTTCTCGATGATGTTCTTCTTCCCGCTTATCCAGGCCATGGTGGCGAACAGGTAGAGCGTGTTGATGAGCCCGTAGTAGACGGCGTTTGTGTCGGGCAGCAGCCTTCCCAGCAGCCGTGGCCCCCAGTCCTCATCCA
This sequence comes from uncultured Hyperthermus sp., assembly GCA_964542985.1. Lineage (GTDB taxonomy): Archaea > Thermoproteota > Thermoprotei_A > Sulfolobales > Pyrodictiaceae > QNYQ01. The sequence continues at coordinate 1,679 of CAZIWH010000105.1, forward strand.
GCAGTAAGTCGGCCAACGGCCTTCCCTCCAGGTCCCGCGGATCCTCCCCCTCTATGTGGGCCTCCTTGACCACCAGCTCCGAGGTGGCCATCTTAGCGGCGGCGCTGAGGC
>CAZIWH010000106.1:0-1776 GCA_964542985.1 uncultured Hyperthermus sp.
GGAGAAGAAGATACCCTACGTCTACGTGCCCAGCAAGAAGAGGCTCGGCGAGGCTGCCGGCATAGAGGTTGCCGCCGCCAGCGCCTGCATCATAGACCCCGGTGAGGCCAAGAGCCTCGTCGAGGAGATAGTCCGCCAAGTCAACGAGCTCAAGGCCAAGGCCGTCTAACGCCCATAGAGGGCTCCACGAGGGGGTGTTGGTTCTTCGGTTTTTCCGCCCTGTTACTTCACTGCCGTGCGTTCTTCCCGGGGATGTTTCTGATCGTACTCAGTGTAGAGTCTCCGTTCCATGGTGTCTTAGGAGCCTTCCCCGTGCATAATCCCACTCATATCCCACCAAGCCCGTAGCCCACTTATACGAGCGTTCAAGCACACGTGTGTCGGAGGACATTAGGCTGCATGGAGGTGGCCCCGAGCCATGGCTAAAAAGTTTGGAGACCTCATCTATACCCCTGAGGAGGCCCCGGAGCAGGTAATCTCCAAGGCCGAGACCCACACCCCCAAGATAGAGGCCCCTGACACGGTGAAAGCGGGTGAGCCCTTCAAGGTACGGATAACCGTCGGACCCCACCCCAACACCGCGGAGCACAGCATAAGGTGGATAGAGGTATACTTCGCCGAGGAAGGCCGCGCCTTCAATCCAGTCTACATCGCTAGGATAGACCTAGCGCCCGGCTACGCCGAGCCCGACGTAACTCTGACCCTCAAGCTGGAGAAGAGCGGAACCCTCTACGTGCTTGAGCACTGCAATCTCCACGGCATCTGGGAGGCCCGTAAGGAGATAAAGGTTGAGAAGTAGCCCCGCCCAGCGCATCTTTTCCCCGAGAGCCTAGCATGCCAGGGCCACTACTTCATCCTCGTGGACTCGGGCGTGCACAGCTCGAAGCCTAGGCTCCTCCCGCAGCAGCTGTACTCGACTCGGTAGAGTATGCACTCCCTCTGGGGCTTCACGTAGATGCTCTTCACGGCCTCGCCACAAGGGCAGCGCTCCAAGTCAATGTAGGATACTATTCCCCCGCTGCTAGTCTCCGTTCTCGGCCTTGCCCTGAACCCGAGAGAGCCTAGCTCCTCGCAGAGCCACTTCGCAGCGGCGAGTGTGTGGGGCTTAAGCGTCCTGGCTAGCCTCTTGGCGGTGGCAGTGTAGAGGACGTAGTCGCTGGCCGCCGCGAAGCTCATAGCCCTGGCCATGGCGGCGAGGAGGCCTCCAAGATCCTCTCCTGCGCGTAGCGACACGAGGCCCAGGACACCCATGTGGGCCAGCGCCTCGGCGTCGAGCACCACCTGGGCGTAGACGCTGGAGGGGCTGCGTATGTAGGCCTCCAGGGCCTCCTCCACAGCCCGTCTCACATGGTGTTCCACGTGCCTGGGCAGCTCGGGGACGGGGACTCCGAGCCTCTCGGCGGCGTAGGCTGCGGCGGAGGCAAAGCCTACCGTAGGGTCGCAGCCCTCCCCCTCGCAGAGCCTGTAACCGTAGACGGCTGTAAGCGAGGCAAAGCCCGAGCCCTTGAGCGCCTCGCCGAGCCTCCTCATCCACCCCTCTCTGGCGTACATGAGCACAGTGTCCCAGGCCACGGCCCCCAGACCCCAGCAGTTGCCCCCGGGGGAGGGGCCACGCGGCGCCGCTTCTCTTAATAGCCCTGGCCGCGGCATCCCCACCCTCCTACTCCGGGGGCCAGGCCATGAGCGAGAAGAAGAGCAGGGACTTCAACATAATAGAGGAGATAGGCTTCCCGGCCGAGGTCATCCAGATAATCGGCCGTACCGGTGTCCACGGCG
>CAZIWH010000107.1:0-1679 GCA_964542985.1 uncultured Hyperthermus sp.
GCCTCCTCGAGGGATGCCTCCTTGCCAGATCCTCTAGCGGCTTGCCAGCATCGGCCCCCAAGGCTGGCAGTAGCCCGCTCCTACGGGCCTCCTCCAATGCGTCCTCGAGAGATCCAGCACCACTCCTCTCGAGCAGCCAGGCCCACAGGCTGAGATACGGCAGCTCCTCCTCCGCTATCCTCGCCCTCTCATTCGCCTTAGCGTCTAGGTGTAGCCTGAGAGCCGGGAGCGCCAGCAGGGGCAGCGGGGCAGCTGCTAGGAGTAGTCTACTCTCCGTCAGGGCACCTATACCTAGTAGTATGGTAGACGCCGCTAGGCTTGCGGCCAGCAGGAGGCTAGCTATCGCCGCGGCCTCGAAACGGGTCCACTGGAGCCCTGCCGCGTCGGCTGCCTCGAGGAGTCCCAGCTTCTTGCTCATTTTCTCCCCGAGCGGGAGGAGGCCTAGAACCGCGGGAACCGCGTACCTGAGGAGGCCACGTGGCTCCTCTCTGTGCTTCTCGAGGCCCCGCTTCAGCCTGTAGAGCAACCATGCGCCAGGGATTGCTGGCAGTGCTCCGATTAGCGCTAGCAGGGGCTGGCCCCGCTGGATCTGGACGCTGGCAGAGACCACGGCAAGGAGCAGCATAGCCAGCGCCGCGACCAGGAGAAGGCGCCGGGTGGGGTAGATTGCTAGACGGTAGAACAGCCCGGTAGCCATGTCCAGTGCTGCGAGCGCGAATAGAAAGATGCCTAGGCCGAGAACTGTCGGAGAGAACCTAGCCTGCGGCTCCGCCAGGCCTAGGAGGCTTCGCCACGGGATTACCCCTGCCAGGATCAGCGCCGCCGACACAACTGTCATCGCTGCTTGGTATGCTGTTATGATCTTCCTGGCCTGGGTCGCCTGGGCCCGAGCCTCCACCATCCTCGTCCCCACTATTCCCGGGCCGCGGGGAGAAGGAGACACGACGTGGTGCGTCAACGAGTTCCAACTGATCCTTCTCAGGGTTGTACTTGAAGACTGGGTGCTCCGTTGCGTCGGGGAGGACCTCGTATATGGCTAGAACGCGGCGCACCATTTTCCCGTCCTTTAGCCTGACTTTACCCATTATCACGACCGCCCATAGGAGGCTAAGGTATTCGCGGCCTATGCCTAGTAGCTCGAGGCGCTGCCGGAGCTCCATCCAGTCCCGGGCATGGAACGTGGCGACCACTGCCTCGCCGAGAGCAGCGACCTCGAGCAGCTCTTTGACCTCTTCGCCGCGGGCCTCCGTCATGGTTGTTACCTGCCCACCCAGCCTGAGAGCCACCCGTATCAGGTCGCGGTATGTTATCTCGGTCTGCCGTGACTCGGCTAATGACCTGGCCCTACGCGTTCTCAGCGAGACCCAGTGCTGGTGCTTCACCAGCCTTATCTCGGGAACATCTTCTATCACGACTATCTTCCAGTCGTCGGGGAGCTCGTCGAGCAACGCATTCACGAGCGTAGTCTTACCCGAGCCTTGATAGCCCACCACGAATACTGCTCCGCGGCTCCGGAGAACCTCGAGGAGGTACTCGGCGGCCTCGCGGGTAATGGTGCCGCCGGCTATGAGCTCCTCGAGCGATAGGGGCCGCTCGGGGTGTACCCGGATGCTTATACTGGTCGAGGAGGCTATGCTGCCAAGAACTATGGTTACGCGCCTCCCCTCGGCCTCGAACTC